>CAZSAW010000175.1:0-10862 GCA_964604745.1 uncultured Hyphomicrobiales bacterium | reverse complement strand
CGAGGTGGATTTGTCCGGTGGTGTAGCTCGACTCATCGGATGCGAGATAGACCGCAAGCCAGGCGATTTCCTGCGGCGTGCCGAGGCGGCCGATCGGCTGGCGGTCGATGAAGGCCTGGCGCACCTTGTCGAGCGGCTGGCCGGTGCTCTTCGCCAGCGTGGCGATGCGCTGATCGAGCGAAGGCGATTCGATCGTACCGGGACAGATGGCGTTGCAGCGGATGCCCTTGCGGATGAAATCGATGGCGACCGACTTGGTGAGGCCGATCACGGCGGCTTTGCTCGCACCGTAGACATAGCGGTTGAGAACGCCGCGCACCGAGCCCGCGCCCGAGGCGATGTTGACGATCGAACCGCCGCCATTCTCCAGCATCTTCGGCAGGAAGGCGTGGATCGTGCGGTGCATGGACTTCACATTGAGGTCCATGGAAAAGTCCCAGTCCTCGTCGGACGTGTCGAGCGCGGTGCCGTGATGCACGAAGCCCGCGCAATTCACGAGCACGTTGAGCGGCCCGAGCTCCTTTTCGATGTTCTTGGCGAAGGCGTTCACGTCGGCGGTCGAGCGCACATCGAGCTTGGCCCGTTTCGTCGCTTGCACGTCCGCAAGCTTGTCCACGGCGATGTCGGTCGCGATCACCGTCGCGCCCTCGGCGGCGCAGGTCTGCGCGATCGCGCGCCCGATGCCGGCTGCCGCGGCGGTGACAAGCACGACCTTGCCTTTCAGTCTCCCGGCCATCCGGTCCTCCGATACTTGTGTTCCTAAAGGGCTGCCCATATAGCAGAGGCCGATTGCTGACCGAAGTCCTTACAGCGTATCCCACGCATGCGAATTCTCGCGTTCCATCCCGGCTGCCATGACAGCTCGGCGGCGGCATTCGAGGATTATCGACTGGTTGCCGCTGTCGAGGAAGAGCGGCTGACCAGGCGCAAAGGGTCGGGCAACGGTGTGCCATGGCTCGCGATCGACGAGGTGTTGCGCATCGCAGGCTGGTCGCGGCTCGACGTCGATGCGCTGGTCTCGACCCGATCGTTCTTCCCGTGGCGATATTTCCGCTATCCGCTTGTCAAGGAGATCGACTACGCGGTGCGGCGCTGGACCGGTCCGGATCAGCGGCAGCGCGATCTCATGGTGCATTGTCAGCTGCGCAAGACTGCCGACGCGCTGGCCATCTTCCGTACCGACAGTTTCCTCGGCGAGAACGGCTTCCGGCCGGACGCCAAATTCGCATTCGCCAATCACCACGAAGCGCACGCGCTCGCGGCGCTGTTTTACACGGATTGGGATGATGCGTTGATCTACACGGCGGACGGGGTCGGCGACAACGTCAGCTATTCGATCCGCACGCTGAAGGACGGCCGGCTCGAATGCCATTACGGTGATGATCGCTGGCTTCTGCAGCGCGGACCGCTGCGCTCGAGTCTCGCCTGGGCCTATGGCTACGCGACGGAAGCGTGCGGATTCAAGATGTTCCGCCATGAGGGCAAGCTCACCGGCCTCGCCGCTTATGGAGAGCCGCTGCTCGCCTCGGACATCGCGAAGCATTTTTGGATCGACGAGATCTTCGTCTTCCCCGCCATGGGAGACAATGGCCTCGCGATCGGAGCCGCGTTGTGCCTCTTGTTGCAGCAGGACGGACTCGCTGCGTGGCTGTCGCACCGGCATCGGCTCGACAATGTTTATCTCGGCTGTGACTATAACGGCCGCATCGACGAGCTTCTCGGCGCCGCGCCCGGCATCCGGCGATTGACTGGCGAGCCGGCCGAGACTGCGACCAATCTGCTTGTCGGCGGCAAGGCGGGTGCGGCCTATGTCGGACGCATGGAGTACGGTCCGCGCGCTCTCGGCGCCCGCAGCATCCTTGCGAGCCCGGCCGATCACCGCATCAATGACGTGCTCAACAAGCGACTGGAACGTTCCGAGTTCATGCCGTTCGCGCCGTACGTGCTTGAGGAAGACGCCGAGAAGGTTTTCGACATCTCGTCGCTCAATCGCTATGCCGCGCGATTCATGACCATCACCTGCGCGGTCAAGCCGGAGTGGCGCGAGCGCATCCCGGCGGTGGTTCATGTCGACGGCACCGCGCGTCCGCAAATCGTGCGCGATGAGGACAATCCCCTCTATGCTGACATTCTCCGTCGCTTCCGCGCCACCACCGGCCTTCCGGTGCTGGTGAATACGAGCTTCAACGTCCACGAGGAGCCGATCGTCAACCGGCCCTCGGAATGTCTCAAGGCGCTCGACGATGGACGGGTGGATTTCGTGGTCACCGAACAGGCGGTGTACGCGAAAGTCGGAAGTATCAACTCCTGATCGCACCGCCGGCACGATGGGCCGACGTCAAGGCGCTCAGGCTGATCTTTTGTTTGCCCTGCGCGTCGAAATTTTCCGGCGCAAGCCAGTCCTGAAAGGCACGCCTGATCCCCGGCCATTCGCTGTCGAGCATGGAAAACCAGGCGGTGTCGCGATTGCGGCCCTTGTAGACCATGTGCTGGCGGAAAATGCCTTCGAAGGTGTAGCCGAAGCGCAAAGCCGCATTTTTTGACGGCACGTTCGCGTCATCGCATTTCCATTCGTAGCGGCGATAGCCGAGATCGTCGAAGGCGTGCGCCGCGAAGAGGTAGAACGCCTCGGTCGCGACGCGCGTACGCGCGATCGCCGGGCCATACATGATGTAGCCGATCTCGATCACGCCGTGCTCGGGCGTGATGCGCATAAAGGTCTGGCGGCCTTCGACCCGGCCGGTCGCCTTGTCGATGATGACGAACATCAGCGGGTCGTCGCTCGCCTGCGCCTTTTCCAGCCACGGCTGGAAGCTCTCGCGCGTCGGGTAGGGGCCGTCGCCGGAATAGAACCACAGGCGCTCGGCGTCGACCTTGCTCGACGCCTCGTAGAGCTGATCGCCGTGCTTGGCGACATCGAGCGGCTCGAGCCGCGCGTAGCGGCCTTCCATCGGCTTGCGTTGCGGACGCGGCCGCGCAGTCCAGCGGGAGAGGTCGGTTGTCATAATGCTCCTCGGCCAATGCCGCGTTTTTTCAGATCGGCGGCGAACAGGCCATTCAGATCGGCGCTGATCGCTGCGTCGGCAAACGTGTCGAAGGTGCCGCGCTCGGCAATTTCGGTCGCCGCGCGCATGAATTCGCCCCACGCCGCGCGCGCGAGTGCGGAACCGATGCTGATGCGGCGCGCGCCAAGGGCCGCAATATCGCTGACCGAAAGCTCGGACTTCCAGGCAATGATGACGTTGACTGGCTTCGGTTTCACCGCCTCGACCACGGCGCCGATCTGCTCGCGCGTGCGCAGGCCCGGCGCGTAGAGACAATCGGCGCCCGCCTCGGAGAACGCCTTGAGCCGCCGGATCGCTTCGTCGAGATCGGGCTTGCCAACCAGAAAACCTTCGTGCCGTGCCGTGAGGAGAAGATCGGGCGCCGCCTTGTCGAGCGCCTTTCTCGCCGCGCGCACGCGTGCAATCGCGTGATCGAAATCGTAGAGCGGATTTGCGGCATCACCCGTCGAATCCTCGACGGACAATCCGGCCACGCCGGTTTGCGCGCAGAGCGTCACGTTTTCGGCGACGCCGTCGGGTTCGTGCGCGAAAGCGCCTTCGAAGTCGGCATTCACCGGTACGTCGGTCGCAGCGACAATCTCCGCGATATGCTCGATCGCCATGTCGCGCGTGATGCGATTGTCGGGGTAGCCCTGTGCGAAGGCAAAGCCCGCGCTCGTTGTCGCCAGCGCCTTGAAGCCGAGCGTCTGCAGATAGCGCGCGGTGCCGACGTCCCACGGGTTGGGAATGACAAAGCAGCCATTCTCGTGCAGGCGGCGAAATTCGCGGCGCTTGTCGGCGATGGTCGGCATGGCGGCGGTCCCGGCTTGTCGCCGCGTTGATAGCGCGCCGCGCAAAAGAGAGCGAGGGCGGAAGCTGCCTTCCGCCCTCGTTCGTCAATTGAAAGTTTTGATGGAAGCGATCAGCGTTTCGCTGCTTCCGTCACATCAGTGATTGTCGCGCGGCACGCCGCGCGTCTGCACCACGCGCTGATATTTCACCGCGGGTTTCAGCACCATGCCTTCGCCGAGCTGATCGACCATGCTGCGCTGGATTTCCTGCCAGGGCGTCTGGCTCGCCGGATACTTGAAGCCGCCCTGCTTTTCCAGCCGCGCACGGCGTTCGGCGAGCTCGGCCCTGGAGATCATGATGTTCGCCGTGCCCTTGGCGAGATCGATGCGCACGCGGTCGCCGGTCTTGAGGATGGCGAGCCCGCCGCCGGCGGCGGCTTCCGGCGATGCGTTCAGGATCGAGGGAGAGGCAGACGTTCCCGATTGCCGGCCGTCGCCGATGCAGGGAAGGGACGTGACGCCTTTCTTGATGAGATAGGCCGGCGGCTGCATGTTCACGACCTCCGCCGCGCCCGGATAGCCGATCGGTCCGGCACCGCGGATGAACAGCATCGTATTCTCGTCGATCTTGAGCGAAGGGTCCTCGATGCGGTGGTGGTAATCCTCCGGCCCTTCGAACACGACGGCGCGGCCCTCGAATGCGTCGGGGTCCTTCGGGTTGGAAAGATAACGCTTGCGGAACTCCTCCGAGATCACGCTCGTCTTCATCACGGCGGAATCGAACAGGTTGCCGTGCAGCACCTTGAAGCCGGCTGTTTCCTTCAGCGGCTTCTTGTAGGGGCGGATGACGTCGGCATTCGTGATCTTCGCGCGCCGGACATTCTCGCCCATGGTCTTGCCGTTGACGGTCATCGCATCGGCATGGATACGCCCGGCCTTGAGCAATTCGTTCATCACCGCCGGCAAGCCGCCGGCGCGGTAATATTCCTCGCCGAGATAGAAGCCGGCCGGCTGCATGTTGACGAGCAGCGGCACGTCGTAGCCGACTTTCTCCCAGTCGGTGATCGAAAGCGGCACGCCGATATGCTTGGCGATGGCGTTGATATGGATCGGCGCGTTGGTCGAGCCGCCGATGGCCGAATTGGCGACGATCGTGTTCTCGAACGCCTTGCGTGTGAGAATGTCGGACGGCTTCAGGTCCTCGTGCACCATTTCGACCGCGCGCAGGCCGGTGTCGTAGGCGATCTGCCCGCGCTCGCGATAGGGCGCAGGGATGGCCGCGCAGCCGGGCAGCGACATGCCGAGCGCCTCCGCCAGCGCATTCATGGTCGATGCCGTACCCATGGTGTTGCAGTGGCCGATCGAGGGCGCGGAATTTGCGACGAGATCGATGAATTGCTGATAGGTGATCCGGCCGGCGGCGTGATCTTCGCGCGCCTGCCACACGACCATGCCCGAGCCGATGCGCTTGTCGCCGTCCCAACCGTTCAGCATCGGTCCGCCGGACAGGACGATCGCCGGGATGTTCACGGTGGCCGCTGCCATGATGCAGGCGGGAGTCGTCTTGTCGCAGCCGGTCATCAGAACGACGCCGTCGAGCGGATAGCCGTAGAGAATTTCGACAAGGCCGAGATAAGCGAGGTTGCGGTCGAGCGCGGCGCCCGGACGCTTGCCGGTTTCCTGGATCGGATGCACGGGAAACTCGAAGGCGATGCCGCCGGCGGCGCGAATGCCTTCGCGCACCCGCTTCGCCAGCTCAAGATGGTGCCGGTTGCAGGGCGAAAGGTCCGAGCCGGTCTGGGCAATGCCGATGATCGGCTTGCCCGACGTCAATTCCTCGCGCGTGAGGCCCCAGTTGAGGTAGCGCTCGAGATAGAGCGCCGTCATGCCCGGATTTTCCGGATTATCGAACCAGAGCTGCGAGCGGTATTGCCGGCCCTTCGGATGCGGGGTTTTCGAGCGCTTGCTTCCGTTCGCTTTCGATGGGGTGCTGGACTTCTTGGCCATGACGTTTCCTCGAACTGCCTTCGCTCTCTTCGGCGGAGCGAAGGTCGAATTGCCGACTTAGTCGCGCTCAGATGAAGCCAAAGGGATGAAAAAAGCAATGCGCCGGGACGGCTGCGCGCCCGCCGCTGCTATTTCGATTTGGCCTCTTCGGGCGGACAGAACAAGAGCTTGTCGATCCGCTTGCCGTCCATATCAATCACCTCAACCCGCCATTCTCCGACGGAGAAGGCGTCTCCTTCGTCGGGAATGCGCGCAAGCCGCTCAAGCGCGAGACCGGCGGCGGTATGAAAATCGCCGTCGCCCGGTTTGATGCCGAGCGTGGTCGCAACCTCGTCGATCGGCGTGCGGCCATCGACCAGCCACGATCCATCCGGCCGCTGCTTCATCTCCTCGCCGGGCAGTTCGAATTCCTCCGGCAGATTGCCTGCGACGACGCCAAGCACATCGTTGAGGGTGGCAAGGCCGAGAAAGTCGCCGTATTCGTCGACGACGAAAGCGACATGCACCGGCACCTTGCGGAAATTCTCCAGCACGCGGAGCACGGTGATGTTTTCCGGCACGAAGATCGGCTGCTGGATATGCGCCTCGACATTCAGCGGCTGGCCGGCGATGAAATCGGCGACGAGATCCTGCTTCTGCAGCACGCCGAGGGGGCGGCCGAGATCGCCGTTGCGCGCGACGACGACGCGCGAATAGGGGCATTCGGCGATTTCCTTCGCGATCGTCTCCCTGTCGTCGTCGAGATCGATCCACTCGACGTCCGGCCGCGGTGTCATCACGGCGGTGACGGGATTGTCGGCAAGCCCCAGCACGCCATGCAGCATTTCCTTCTCGACCTCGGCAATGGCGCCAGCCTCGGTCCCTTCGGCGATCGCGAGCTTGACTTCCTCTTCGGTGAACTTGCCGCGGCGCTCCGAGGGAATGCGCAAGAGGGCAAGCGCGCCGGCGCTGATCTTCTCCAGAATCCAGACGAGCGGGCGGGCGAGGATCACGACGATCTGCAAGGGCCGCGCGACGCGCGCAGCAATCGTCTCGGGTGCGGCCAGCGCAATCCGCTTCGGCACAAGTTCGCCGACGATCAGCGACATCATCGTGATCCCGACGACCACAAGGGCAACCGCGATCTCGTGCCCGCGCGGCTGAAACATCGGGACGCGGTCGAGATAATCGCCGAACCGATTCCCGAGCGTCGCGCCGCCAAAGGCGCCGGACAGCACGCTGATGCCGGTGATGCCGACCTGCACGCCGGAGAGGAAACGTCCGGGATTTTCCAGAAGCGTCAGCGCCACGCGCGCGCCCTTGGCGCCGTCCTGCCCCATGGCCTTGAGCCGCAGCCGGCGCGAGGACACGACCGCCATTTCGGCCATGGCAAAGAAACCGTTGAGCAGAATCAGCCCGGTCACAACGGCGAGTTCGACCCAGAGGTCCATAATCGGATTAACGCAAAGCCTTTCGAAAAAGTCTCATTCATATGGGGATGGCCGGACGGCCTGTCACCCAGCGGATGCGCCCCAAGCCCCCGCTTTCGCCGCTGCGCACACTCGGCTAGTTTGCGGCATCAATACGCGGACATTCAACCGCGCGGGAGGACATGCATGCTCAAGACCGTCGCCGCCTTCGATCGGATGGGCGAGGAGAACGCCTTCGCCGTGCTTGCACGCGCCAATGCGCTGGCGGCGCAGGGGCGCGACATCATCAATCTCGGTATCGGCCAGCCGGATTTCCGCACGCCCGATCACATCGTCGAGGCGGCGATCAAGGCACTGCGCGACGGCCATCACGGCTACACCCCGGCAACCGGCATTCCCGTTCTGCGCGAAGCGGTCGCCGCCGACATTCATCGCCGTTTCAAGGTCGAAGTCTCGCCCGACAGCATCATGGTCGAGCCCGGCGGCAAGGTGACCATGTATATGGCAATCCTGATGTTCGGGGAGCCCGGCGCCGACATCCTCTATCCCGATCCCGGCTTTCCGATCTATCGCTCGTTGATCGTGTTCTCCGGCGCCAATCCGATTCCGGTGCCGGTGCGCGAGGAGAACGGTTTCGCCTTCTCGGCGGACGAGACGCTGAAGCTCATCACGCCGAAAACGCGGCTGCTCATTCTCAATTCGCCCGCCAACCCGACCGGCGGTGTCACGCCAAAGAGCGAAGTCGACAAACTCGTCGCCGGACTCGAGAAATTCCCCGACGTCTGCATCATGTCGGACGAGATCTACGATCACATGACCTATGACGGCGAGCAGCATGTCTGTCTGCTCTCCTATCCGTCGATCCGTGATCGACTGATCCTGCTCAACGGCTGGTCGAAGACCTACGCCATGACCGGCTGGCGTCTCGGCTGGGCTGTGTGGCCGGGCAAACTTTATGATTATGCGCGCAAGCTCGCGGTCAATTCCTATTCCTGCGTCAACGCGTCGGCGCAATATGCGGGCCTCGCCGCGCTGAAAGGTCCGCAGGATGCCGTGCACAAGATGGTCGCCGAGTTCGACAAGCGGCGCAAAGTCGTGGTCGAGGGGTTGAACAAGTTGCCGGGTGTGTCGTGCGCGACGCCGAAGGGCGCGTTCTATGCGTTCCCCAACGTCAAGCGCACGGGATGGAAGGCGAAGGCTCTCGCCACCGCGCTGCTCGATGATGCCGGCGTCGCCATCATCGGCGGACCTGATTTCGGCATTCTCGGCGAAGGCTATATCCGCGTGTCCTACGCCAACTCGACCGAGAACATCCTGAAGGCGCTCGACCGCATGGGTGACTTCCTCTCCAAACGCAAGGCGGCGTGACGGCATGTGCGCGGCGAGGACATCGTCTTTTCTTCTCGCCGCCTTCGCCGCGCTCTGTCTTCCGGCATCGGCGCAGGCGCAGACCTTCGCCACCTATCATTGCGCCGACGGCACGGATCTGCCGGTCGTGTTCTACAGCGATACGCGCGCGGTGAGTTTGCAGCTCGACGGCAAGGCCATTCATCTGCCGCAGCGGGTGTCGCTCACCGGCGCGCGCTATGCCAAGGGCGGCATCACGTTACGCTTCACCAGGGAGCAGATCATGCTCGGGCGCAAAGGCGGCGCGCAGACCGTCTGCACGCCGGGGTGACCGCCTCTCACTTCATCGCGAAGCGGAAGCCGATCAGCACGATGGCAAGCCCGGCGAGTTGAAGCGCGCTCGGTATCTCGCCGAGCAGGACAACGCCAAGCGACATCGTGAAAACCGGCACGAGCGTCGGAAAGACCGAAGCGCGCCCGGCGCCGAGCAGCGTCACGGCGCGGCCGAACAGATAGATCGGCAGCACGCCGGCGAAGACTCCCTGCGCCACGGCCTGCAGCAGATTTTCCCGCAATCCCACATCGATCATGCGCTGATAGCCGAAGATCAGCCCATGCAGGGGCGTGTAGATCAGGAATGCGAGCGTGCCGATCGCAACGGCCGCGCGCAAACCGGGGATCGACCAGAACCGGAGCGCGACACCGAACACGCCCCACAACGCGCCGGCCCCGACAAACATGAAATCGCCGCCGAGCCCATGCGTGCCGATGGTCGCAACCGATTCCGCGCCGAAGGTGACAAGGCCGCCGATAATCGTGAGCGCGCCGATGGCGCGCTCGATGCGCAGATGCTCGTGCAGCACGAGCGTGGCGAGGAGAAGCCCGGTCACCGCGGCGCAAGCCGGCTGGATCACCGCGCCGTGGCCAAGGGGGACAAGAGTGTAACCCGTATAGGCCGCCAGCGCCTGCAGCGGCCCGGCGAAGACCATCAAGGCCAGTCCGCGCCACCAGCCGACGCCGCCGAGATCGGCGAACCCCTGCCGGGCCGTCAGCGCCGTCATGCCTATCCCGGTCCAGACGAAGCGGTGCAGCGCGAGGTCGGCCGGCGCCATTCCGACATTGATGCCATGCTTGGCCGCGACGAAACCGGTCGCCCAGAACAGGGCCGCGATGGCTCCGCACAGCGCGCCGATCAGGACCGGATGCGTGGCCGCGGGCGAGGCTTTTTCCATTCCGGCCAATCTAGGTTGCGCCATTGTGAAGCACGAATGAATTGATTGAATGCGATCTATCTCCGAAAATGCGAACAAACACTTCTTCGTTCAGAGAGGTTGCCTGTGCCGGCTGCGAATCCTCGCCAGAACTCCAATGCCCGACGCTCGGTCTATTTCGGTGAGGAGCACGAGATGCTGCGCGCGCAGCTGCAGCGTTTCGTCGAGGAGGAGGTCAAGCCCCATGGGCTGGCCTGGGAGGAGCAAGGGTTCGTTCCGCGTGAGGTGCTGCAGCGCATGGGCGCGCTCGGCTTCCTCGGCGTGCGCTATCCGGCGGACTATGGCGGTTCCGGCATGGACACGCTGGGAACCGTCGTGCTCGCGGAGGAACTCGGACGGTCAACCTTTTCCGGCTTCGCCATCACCGTCCTCGTCCACACCGACATGGCCTCGGTGCACATCTTCAATGCCGGATCGAAGGCGCTGAAAGAGCGTCTGATGCCGGACATCATCGCCGGCAAGAAGATCGTCGCCGTCGCCGTGACCGAGCCGGGCGCGGGATCGGACGTCAAGGGCATCCGCACGTCCGCGCGGCGCGACGGCGACAGCTACGTCATCAATGGTGCGAAAACCTTCATCACCAACGGCGTCTATGGCGACCTTTATTGCGTCGCCGCCAAGACCGATCCGTCGACACGGTCCTCGCGCAGCATGTCGATGTTTCTGGTGGAAAAGGGCACGCCCGGGCTCAAGGTCGCGCGCAAGCTCGACAAGCACGGCTGGCGCTCGTCCGACACCGCCGAACTTGTCTTCGACGAATGCCGCGTTCCGGCCGCGAACCTGCTCGGCGACGAGGGACAGGGCTTCTACGCCATCATGCGCAATTTCCAGAACGAGCGAATCGCGATCGGTGCCATGGCCATGGCCGAGGCGCAGGCGGCGATCGCGCTGACGCTGGACTGGGTGACGCAGCGGAAGGCCTTCGGAACCACATTGTTCGAAAAGCAGGCGGTGCGGCAGCGCCTCGCCATGCTCGCTGCCCAGGTCGAGGCG
>CAZSAW010000174.1:0-9071 GCA_964604745.1 uncultured Hyphomicrobiales bacterium | reverse complement strand
GGTCGGCATGCTCGATGCCGACATCTATGGACCCTCGCTGCCGAAGCTGCTCGCCATCCGCGAGAAGCCGCAGACGATCGGCGGCAACCGCCTCAAGCCCATCGAGCGCTACGGCCTTACCGTGATGTCGATCGGCTTCCTCATCGACGAAGACACGCCGATGATCTGGCGCGGGCCGATGGTGATGTCGGCGCTGACGCAGATGCTGCGCGAAGTCGAATGGGGCGAGCTCGATGTCATGGTCGTCGATATGCCGCCCGGTACCGGCGATGCCCAGCTCACCATGGCGCAACAGGTGCCGCTGGCCGGCGCGGTGATCGTCTCGACGCCGCAGGATCTGGCGCTGATCGATGCGCGCCGCGGCATCGCCATGTTCAACCGCGTCAACGTGCCGGTGCTCGGCATCGTCGAGAACATGAGCTACTTCCTCTGCCCGCATTGCGGCACGCGTTCCGATATCTTCGGTCATGGTGGCGCGCGTCACGAGGCGGAGCGGCTGAAGGTGCCTTTCCTCGGCGAAATCCCGCTCGACATGGCGATCCGCGAGACCTCCGACGCCGGTACGCCAGTGGTGGCAACGCAGCCTGACGGCCCGCATGCGAAGGCCTATCGCATCATTGCCGAACAGGTGCGCGATCAGCTGCGCGGGCAGGGCCGCGCGCGGCCCGCCCCCAAAATCGTAATCGAGGCCTGACGGCGAAGCACTTCCGCCGTCTTCCTGGCGCGCAGTGCGGATCGCCTGCGCGCTTTCGTGCGTTGCACGCATGCAAGGGTTGCGGCCGATGGGCTAGCCCGCTTGCCCTTCGCCGAGAATATGCGCGCTTCCGCACGGCCCATCGATGGCGGTGCGATTATCTGTTGTTCCGGAGAACCATAAGAAATGAAACGTCGTGAGTTCCTCGGCGCCGCCGGCGCCGGTCTTGCTGCCTCCGCAATCGCCGCGCCGGCGATCGCCCAATCGAGCCCCGAAATCAAATGGCGCCGGACGTCGAGCGTTCCGAAATCGCTCGATACGATTTTCGGCGCCTCGGAAATCTTCGCCAAGGCTGTCGCCGAAGCGACCGACAACAAATTCCAGATCCAGTGCTTTGCAGCCGGCGAGATCGTGCCGGGTCTGCAGGCGGCGGACGCGGTCACCAACGCGACCGTCGAGATGGCGCACACCGCCTCTTATTACTATGTCGGCAAGGATCCGACCTTCGCGCTCATCACTGCGGCGCCGTTCGGCCTCAATACGCGCATGCAGAGTGCGTGGTGGCAATTCGGCGGCGGCGACCAGCTCGTCAATGACTTCTATAAGAAGTTCAACTTCATCGCCCTTCCGGCCGGCAATACGGGCTGCCAGATGGGCGGCTGGTTCCGCAAGGAGATCAAGCAGGTCTCCGATCTCAGCGGACTGAAATTCCGCATCGCCGGATTTGCCGGGCAGATCCTGTCCAAGGTCGGCGTCGTTCCGCAGCAGCTCGCTGGCGGCGACATCTATCCCGCGCTGGAGAAGGGCACGGTAGACGCGGCGGAATGGGTTGGACCGTACGACGATGAGAAGCTCGGCTTCTACAAGGTCGCGCAATACTATTATTACCCCGGCTGGTGGGAAGGCGGCGCGATGCTTCACAACTTCATCAATACGGAGAAGTGGAACGCATTGCCGAAGACCTATCAGGCGATCGTGCGCGCGGCGTCCGAGACCGCGCATAACTGGATGACAGCGAAATACGATGCCGGAAATCCGGCGGCGCTGAAGCGTCTCGTTGCCGCCGGCGCGCAGCTGCGGCCGTTCCCGCAGGCGGTGATGGAAGCCTGCTACAAGGCAGCCAACGATACGTATGCCGAGAACTCCGCCAAGAATGCCGAGTTCAAGAAAATCTACGACAGCATCGTCACCTTCCGCGGCGACCAGTATCTGTGGTGGCAGGTCGCCGAATACGGATTCGACAACTTCATGATTCGCACGCGCCGAAGCTGAATCGCGCAACAAGGTTGACGCAGGAGGCTCGGGCGATCCGCCCGGGCCTCCTTTGTTTGTCGAGCATTTTCAGCCTTTTCAGGCACTGCCGGCGGCGTTTGGCGAGGCGCAAATTTCGGCAGCCGCCGCGGGCCGGGGGGCTGGATTTTGAGGTTCCCGTGGGACATGGTGCGCGGCATAGAGGCCCGATCACGGGGCCCTTTGCGCGCCGGTTGGCGCGTGTTTCCATGGGAGGAATATCCGAATGAAACGTCGTCAATTTCTGCAGGCAGCGGGCGTCGGGCTTGCAGCGACCGCAGTTGCGAAGCCGGCGATCGCGCAGTCGATGCCGGAGCTCAAGTGGCGCCTGACCTCGAGCTTTCCGAAGTCGCTCGACACGATCTACGGCGCGGCGGAAGTGTTTTCCAAGGCTGTCGCCGAGGCGACCGACAACAAATTCCAGATTCAGGTGTTTGCTGCGGGCGAAGTGGTGCCGGGACTGCAGGCCGCTGACGCGGTCACGAACGGCACCGTCGAAATGTGCCACACCGCCTCGTACTATTACTTCGGCAAGGATCCGACGTTCGCGTTCGGCACCGCCGTGCCGTTCGGCCTCAACAGCCGCATGCAGAACGCCTGGCAATTCTTCGGCGGCGGCATGGACCTGCTGAATGACTTCTACAAGAAGTTCAACATCTACGCCATTCCGGCGGGCAATACCGGCTGTCAGATGGGCGGCTGGTTCCGCAAGGAGCTGAACACGCCGGCCGACCTGCAGGGTGTGAAGATGCGCATCGGCGGCTTTGCCGGCCGCGTGATGCAAAAGCTCGGCCTCGTGCCGCAGCAGATCGCCGGCGGCGACATCTATCCGGCGCTGGAAAAGGGCACGCTCGATGCGGCCGAGTGGGTCGGTCCGTACGACGACGAGAAGCTCGGCTTCCAGAAGGTGGCGAAGTTCTACTATTACCCGGGTTGGTGGGAAGGCGGCGCCATGCTGCACAACTTCATCAACACCGATAAGTGGAATTCGCTCAACGCCACTTACAAGTCGATCGTTCGCACTGCGTCCGAGATGGCCAACACATGGATGCAGTCGAAATACGATGCCGTGAACCCGGCTGCGCTGAAGCGGCTCGTGGCCGGCGGCGCGCAACTGCGTCCGTTCAAGCCGGAAATCATGGACGCCTGCTACAAGGCGGCCAATGAAGTCTATGCCGAAACCTCGGCTGGCAACGCGGACTTCAAGAAGGTCTACGACAACATGGTCGCCTTCCGCGGTGACCAATATCTGTGGTGGCAGGTGGCGGAGTATTCTTTCGACACCTTCCAGATCCGCGCTCGCTCGAAGAGCTGACGGCGACGGGCTAAAATCAAAGGCCCCGGGGCGAAAGCCCCGGGGTTTTTCTTTGCCGGCTCTTCCGATTTGAGCCTATGATCCTTTCGCACGGTCGTCGGCGACAGGGAGGTCTCGGCGCTCGGAATGCTGTTCCCACTGACGCCGGACGGCCGGCCATAAAACAGGGGAACGCTCAAATGAAACGTCGTGATTTTCTGAAAGCCGCCGGCGTGGGAGTGGCGGCGAGTTCTGTTGCAGCTCCGGCGATCGCGCAATCGATGCCCGAGCTTAAGTGGCGTCTGACGGCAAGCTGGCCGAAATCGCTGGACACGCTCTTCGGCTGTCCGGAATTCATGGCCAAACGCATCGCCGAGGCGACCGACAACAAATTCCAGATCCAGGTTTTTGCCGCAGGCGAAATCGTGCCGGGTCTGCAGGTGCTCGACGCGGTGCAGAACGGCACCGTCGAGATGGGACATACGGCGCTCTATTATTATTTCGGCAAGGACCCGACATTCACGTTCGGCACCGCGCTTCCGTTTGGATTGAACACGCGTCAGGAAGACGCGTGGAACATCCACGGCGGAGGCATGGAACTGCTGAACGACTTCCTCAAGGGATACAATTGCTGGGGCGTTCACACCGGCAACACGACCTGCCAGATGGGCGGCTGGTTTCGCAAGGAAATCAAGACCGTCGCCGATCTCAACGGCCTGAAATTCCGTGTCGGCGGATTCTCCGGCCGCATCCTCGCCAAGCTCGGCGTCGTGCCGCAGCAGATCGCCGGCGGCGACATCTATCCGGCGCTGGAAAAGGGCACGATCGACGCGGCGGAATGGGTCGGACCCTACGACGACGAGAAGCTCGGCTTCGTGAAGGTCGCCAAATACTATTACTACCCCGGCTGGTGGGAAGGCGGCGCCAGCCCGCATCTTCTTGTCAATCTCGACAAGTGGAATGCATTGCCGAAGCAGTATCAGGCGCTCGTTCAGGCGGCCGCGCGCGAAGCCGGCGTGTGGATGACGGCGAAATACGACGTCCTCAATCCGCAGGCGCTGAAGCGCCTCGTTGCCGCGGGCGCGCAATTACGGCCGTTCCCGCAGCCGGTGCTGGAGGCGTGCTACAACGCTGCCAACGATCTCTACAAGGAGATCTCCGCCACGAACGCGAACTTCAAGAAAATGCTCGACAGCGCGATCAGCTACCGCAACGATTCATATCAATGGTTGCAGGTCTGTGAGCTGGCTTACGACAGCTTCATGATGCGCATGCGCACGCGAACCTAGAGAGGCCTGACAAGACGAGAAAGCCCCGGAGTTTTGCTCCGGGGCTTTTTCTTTGCCGGCCGTCACTGCATCTTTGGCGGCTGATCGAGATTGAGCGGCGGGGGCAATTCGAGCTGCGGGATTTCGATCTTGACCTTGTTCGGGTCCACGCCGGTGCCCGTACCCTTGTAATGCATGACCATCGCGGGGAAAGCGATAACGAGGCCAACCATGATGCACTGGATGATGACGAAGGGAACCGCGCCCCAGTAGATCTGGCCGGTCGTGATCGGCTCCATACGCTTCCCGGTAACACGGTCGATGTAGGATTCGCGCGGTGCGACCGATCGCAGATAAAAGAGGGCGAAGCCGAATGGCGGATGCATGAACGAGGTCTGCATGTTCACGCCGAGCACGACGCCGAACCAGATGAGGTCGATGCCGAGACGTTCCGCCGCCGGCCCGAGCAGCGGAATGACGATGAAGGCGATCTCGAAAAAGTCGAGGAAGAAAGCCAGAACGAAAACAAAGATGTTGACGAAGATCAGAAAGCCGACTTGCCCGCCGGGAAGGCTGACAAGAAGCTCTTCGACCCAGCGATGGCCGTCGACGCCATAGAATGTCAGCGAGAATACGCGGGCGCCGACCAGGATGAAGACGACGAAGGCCGACAGCTTGGCGGTCGACTGTGCCGCCTGCCGCACGAGGTCGATCTTGAGGCGGCCCTTCATGATGGCGAGGGCGAGCGCGCCAGTCGCGCCCATGGCGCCGCCTTCGGTCGGCGTTGCGACGCCGATGAAGATGGTGCCCAGCACGAGGAAGATCAGCGCCAGAGGCGGCACCATCACGAAGATGACCTGTTCGGCCATCGTCGAAACGAGGCGGAATCCCGTCATGCGCTCGATCGCACCGGCGATGACGGCGTAGATCGCCCCGGCCGTGAGAGATACGGAGAGCAGCGACCAGTTCTCGTGCCCCGAATGCGCGAGGTAATAGGTCAGGCCGATGAGGGCAATCGCGACCAGAATGGTTACTGGCAGAAGCCGCATTCCGAAAATGCGGTTGAACAGCGCGCACATGAACGAGACGGCCACGCCGACCGACATCGTCAGGACCACGAAGTCCGCGCCGGCGCGCACTTCGGTTTGCATCATCACGTAATAGGCGACGATGCCGGAAAACAGCACGAGCACGCCGAGCTGCCATACCCCGCGCGCGCCGCCCGGCTCCTTGAAGCCGATGGCGTCCGGCGGCAGTCCCGGCGCCGCCTTGGGATACAAGGTGGCAACGACGAATACATAACCGGCATACAGCGCCGACAGCACCAGTCCCGGAATGAAGGCGCCTTCGTACATGTCGCCGACCGAGCGGCCGAGCTGGTCGGCCATCACGATCAGCACGAGCGAGGGCGGAATGATCTGCGCCAGCGTGCCGGAGGCGGCGATGACGCCGCTCGCGACGCGGCGGTCATAGCCGTAGCGCAGCATGATGGGCAGCGAGATCAGGCCCATCGAGATCACGGAGGCGGCGACGACGCCGGTCGTTGCGGCAAGAAGTGCACCGACGAACACCACGGCATAGGCAAGACCGCCACGAATCGTGCCGAAGAGTTGCCCGATCGTGTCGAGCAGATCCTCGGCCATGCCGGACCGTTCGAGAATCAATCCCATGAAGGTGAAGAAGGGGATGGCGAGCAGCGTGTCGTTGCTCATCACGCCGTAGACGCGCTCGGGCAGCGCCTGCAGGAAGTCGGGCTGGAACTGATGCGTGACCTCGATGCCGATCAGGCCGAAGATCAGACCGACGGCGGCGAGCGAGAATGCAACCGGATATCCGAGCAGCAGGAAGAAAACGAGCGAGACGAACATGATCGGCGCCATGTAGTGCGCCAGAAACTGGATCAGCGTCTCGACCATGATGAAAAAGTCCTAAAAACGGTGCACTGGTTGCCGCTCAAGCATCGGTCTTGATGCTTGCGATCACGCGTTCCGCTTCTGCCTCGACGGCATGATGGACGCCTGCATACGGATCGGGAATAAGGCCGCGCATCACGGCGACGCGCTTGATGAGCTCGGAAATACCTTGCAGGAAGAGGAGCGCGAATCCGATCATGACGAGCGACTTGGCCGGCCATTGCGGCAGGCCGCCCGCATTCATCGATTGCTCGTTGATTTCGTACGAGCGGATGAAGAAGGGGACCGACGTGATCATCATCACGACAGTCAGGGGCAGAAGGAATACGACGTGACCCACGATATCGATGATGTCGCGCACCCGCTTGGAAAACATGTTGTTCACGATATCGATGCGGATGTGCTCGTTCGACAGCAGCGTCCAGGGCGAGCACAGCAGGAAGACCACGCTGAACATGATCCATTGCAGCTCAAGCCAGGCATTCGACGAGGTGTCGAACACCTTGCGGACGGTGGCGTTGCCGGCGGAGATCAGAACGACAATGAGGATGAGCCAGGACAGCCACTTGCCCAATCGGGCATTGACCGCGTCAATCCCGCGGCTCAAGGCGAGCAAACCCTGCACTTGACGTCCCCCTGGTGTGTCTTTTTGGGCGTTTTGAGCGGTTTTCGCTCCCGCCCGTTCGCCCTTGCGGCCAGCTAATCCGAACCGCGGAGCGGGCGTCAATCGAAACTTTTGTTTAGGCGCTGCCGCTCCGGCGGCGTGCCGCCATCGCGTGTTGGCGGCTTGTGCCTAGATTTCCGGCGTCGCCTTGGCCGACAGATAGCGGTGACGGACCGTCTCGCGATGCAGGGTATAGAGCCCGCTGGCCACGATCAGGACCGTCCCGAAAATCGACCAGCCATCGGGCAGGTCGCCGAAAGCCAGATATCCGGCAAGTCCCGCCCAGATGAGCATGCAATAGCGGAATGGCGAGACCACCGATACGTCGACCGAGCGGAAGGCCACGACCAGGAAGTAAGTGCCGATACTGTAGAAAAAGGCGGCGATGGCGATGATCAGAAACGTCGCCGCCGCGAATATTTGCCATTCCTCGGTCGTCCCCATGAGAACGCCGGCGACGGTCAGCGCAATTGCGCTGAAGATGGAAATGACCGTCGTGGGAATGGCAGGATCGATCCGCAACGTCGTAAGGTCGCGCGCGGCAACGCCGAGCGCCACGACCAGCCCGAGGATCGCCCAGACGTCGACCACGGTGACATCGGGCTTGACGATGAACAGCGTGCCGATCATGCCGACGATGACGGCCGACCAGCGCCGCCAGCCGACCGGCTCCTTGAAGATGATCACGGCCAGCATGGTCAGAAGGAGAGGGGAGGCGAGCACGATCGCCGACAATTCGGCGATGCCCATGCGAACGAGCGCGGTGACGAACATCGCCGAGGCTGCGGCATCCAGGAGCGATCGCAGGAGGACGAGACGATTGACCGTCGATCGCAAATGGAGGGTTTCGCGCTGCGCGACCAGCACGATGCTGATGAAAAAGAACGTCATCAGCCCGCGCAGGAACATCACTTCCCCGACGGGATGATCCTGCACCACGATTTTCGTGAGCGTGTCATTGACGGTGAAGGCTGCGGTCGCGAGCAATAGCGCAATGATGCCGCGACGATTGGCGCGCAACGAGGGCAAACGATGCTCCGCGGAAAGCGCGATCGGCGTTTAGCCGCCGGTGACGCTCATGTGGCGAGAGAGGGCGGGACCTTGGTGGCGGCGGTCGATGACGAAATCATGGCCCTTGGGCTTTCGCCTGATCGCTTCGTCGATCGCAGCGTGCAGAAGATCGTTGCCCTCGGAGGCGCGCAAGGGTGCGCGCAGGTCCGCCGCATCTTCCTGACCGAGACACATGAACAGCGTGCCGGTGCAGGTGAGGCGGACGCGATTGCAGGATTCGCAGAAATTGTGCGTGAGCGGCGTGATCAGGCCGAGGCGGCCGCCGGTCTCGGCGACCTGGACGAACCGGGCCGGTCCGCCGGTGCGATAATCGATGTCGGCGAGGGTGTAGCGTTCGGCCAACTGCGCGCGCACCATCGACAACGGCAGATATTGATCGAGCCGGCCTTCGCCGATCTCGCCGAGCGGCATGACCTCGATCAACGTCAGGTCCATGCCCCGGCCGTGCGCCCATTCCATCAGCGCCGGGATCTCGTCCTCGTTGACGCCTTTCAGCGCGACGGTGTTGATCTTGACCTGCAATCCGGCTGCCTGCGCCGCGTCGATACCGGCCATCACCTTGTCGAGTTCACCCCAGCGCGTGACTGAGCGGAATTTGTCCTTGTCCAAGGTGTCGAGCGACACATTGATGCGTCTGATGCCGTGATCCTTCAATTCGGCGGCAAACTTGGCCAATTGCGAGCCATTGGTGGTGACGGTCAGTTCTTCCAGCGCACCGCTCTGCAGGTGACGCGAGAGGGATGAGAACAGCGTCATGATTCCGCGCCGCACAAGAGGCTCGCCGCCGGTCAGGCGCAGCTTGCGCACACCGCGCTCGATGAAGGCGGTGCAAACACGGTCCAGTTCCTCAAGGCTCAGGAGGTCCGCCTTGGGCAAA
>CAZSAW010000173.1:0-15889 GCA_964604745.1 uncultured Hyphomicrobiales bacterium | reverse complement strand
ACGCAGGCGACCGAGGCCGGCACGATCTATCGTCCGGCGGAGATCGCGGCGCTGACGGAACTCGCGCGCGCCGGCGGCATCAAGGTGCACATGGATGGCGCGCGGTTCGGCAACGCGCTGGCGCGCCTCAATGCGAGCCCGGCCGACGCGACATGGAAGGCGGGCGTCGACGTCCTTTCGTTCGGGGCCACCAAGGGCGGCGCCATGGCGGCCGAGGCCATCGTCTTTTTTGATCCGAAGATGGCCGAATGGATGCCGGAGCGGCGCAAGCGCGGCGGCAATCTCCTCTCCAAGCACCGCTTCATCGCCGCGCAGTTCGAAGCCTTTCTGACAAAGGAGCGCTGGCTGATCTGGGCGCGCCATGCCAACGCCATGGCCGATCGTCTTGCGCAGCGGCTCGGCGAAGCCGGCATCACGCCTGTATGGCCGGTCGAGGCGAATCTCGTCTTTGCGCTGTTTCCGCAAACGCTCGATGCGCGGCTGAAGGCTGCGGGTGCGGTCTATTATGCCCGGCGCCCGGACAATCTGCCGCAATCGCTGAAAGCCGCGCCCGATCAGCTTCTTGTGCGCATGGTGACATCGTTTGCGACGACGCCCGAGCACGTGGACCGGTTCGGCGAACTCTTAAAAAAGGGCTAAGATTGCCCAAGCTCCGCCCCAATCGCCTTCGACAGTCACGCTCACGTGTCGCGAGGGACACTTGCCGGATCGCCGGTAAGGGAGGGCAATATGAAAGGCACGCTTCTTCTTCTCGCCGCAGCCATGGGTTTGGCCGCGGCGCAACCGGCAGCTGCGCAATATGTTCGTTGGGGTGAGCCGGCCTATGCCGGCGGCATGCCGCCATCGGAAGTCTACGACGTGATCCGCGCGGCCGGTTTGTCGCCGCTCACCGCTCCGATGTGGATCCGCGGCCGGTACGTCATTCGCGCCGTCGACCGGCGCGGGCAGGAATTCCGGCTCGTCGTCGACAGCCATTACGGCGAAATCGTTTCGGCGATGCCGGTCGTGCGCACCGGCTATTTCGACGAGCGGCCGATCGGTTACGGGCCGGGACCGCGCGTGATGCGCATGGACCCGCCGGCCATGGCTCTGCCGTCCGACGTTCCAGTGATGCGCACGCCGCCGGCCGGCGCGCAGATCGATCCCGACCAGGATGAGGCCACTGCATTGCCGCCTCCGGATGCGGAGCCGCGTGTGATCATGGCGCCGCGCAATCCGGGTGATCTCGCCATGCGGTCGGAGTCCGCCCCGCATGTGAACCGCGCGCTGCCATCTGCGCCGGCGACGCCGCCGCTGCCGCGTCCGCGTCCGGTGAGCAAGCAGACCGTGCCGTCCAACGCACAGGCTTCGCTCGCGTCGGCCAATCCTGCGCCCACCGCCGCGCCTCAAGCGGCAACGCCGAAGCCGGCGGAAACGAAGACGGCTGCGGAAGTGAAAAAGCCTGAACCGGCCGCGGCAGGGAAAGCGGTCGATTGGCCGCCCGTGCAGCCGCTCGACGACACGTCGAAATCAAAACTTAGGCTCTGAAACGAAAGCGCCCCGGCAAAACCGGGGCGCTCCCTTCTTCAAGCCCGGCGTTTGAGATCAGGCAGCCGCCTTGGTCTCGACCGGCTTGCTCTCGATGACCTTGCCGTTGATCGGGATCGCACGGGGCTTCTTCGCCTCGGGGATCTCGCGCACCAGGTCGACATGCAGGAGACCGTTCTCCAGCGCCGCGCCCTTTACCTGGACGAAATCGGCAAGCTGGAAGACGCGCTCGAAGGCGCGCGCGGCGATGCCCTGATAGAGCGTCTCGCCGGTCGTGTTCTCGGTCTGATTCTGCTTCTCGCCCTTGATGGTGAGGGTGTTTTCCTTCACCTCGATATTGAGCTCGGGCTCGCTGAAGCCGGCGACGGCGACGCTGATGCGATAGGCATTCTCGCCGGTGCGCTCAATGTTGTAGGGCGGGTAACCGGGTGCAGCATCGAAGCCGCCGACCTGATCGAGCAGGTTGAACAGGCGGTCGAAGCCGACGGTCGAACGATAGAAGGGAGTAAGGTCGAAAGAACGCATGGCATATCCTCCATCAGAAGCGACATGCGGTGGTTCGCCAAATGGCCGAACCCCACGGGATGCGCAGCCGGATGGCCTACGCAGTGAAGATGTAGGCGGCACTTTTCCGCCTGCAAGGGCCCCAAACCGCCGCGGATTCTGGCCATCGCGCGCGATTGGGCTATAACGCGCTTCCTGCCGCGGTCCGGTCCTCCATGAAGCTCGTTTCCATCCCCGCCAACCCGATCCCCGACGACTTCGTCGCGGGTGCGCTGAAGACAAAGGACGGTGTGACGCTGCGTTTCGCCCGCTGGGCGCCGCCGCCCGGCCGCAAGGGGACGGTCTGCATTTTCCAGGGACGGGCGGAGTTCATCGAGAAATACTTCGAGGTGGTGCGCGAATTGCGCAATCGCGGCTTTGCCGTGGTGACGCTGGATTGGCGCGGGCAGGGCCTGTCGCAGCGCCTGCTCTCGGACCCGCGCAAGGGTCACGTGCGCAGCTTCAACGACTACGAGATCGATGCCGAAACGCTGTATCGCGATGTCATTCTTCCCGACTGCCCCCCGCCTTATTACGCCATCGGTCATTCCATGGGCGCGAGCGTCATTCTGCGCGCCGCTCTGCGTCATCGCTGGTTCGAGCGCGCCGTGCTTTCTGCGCCGATGATCCGCCTGCCCGACCATCGTTTCGGCGCGCTCCGGCGCCCGGTGGTGAAAACGATGCGGATGGCGGGCATGGGGCGATCCTATGTCCCGGGCGGCAGCCCGACCGTCGTCTGCACGCGGCCCTTCATCGGCAACCGGCAGACGTCCGATCCGGTCCGCTATGCCCGCACTGCGGCCATTCTGGACGAAGAACCCGGACTCGGGCTCGGTTCGCCGACGGTCTCCTGGGCGTCATCGGCTTTCGACGTCATGAACGAATTTGCCGAACCCGGATATCCGAACCGCATCCGCCAGCCGGTGGTCGTCATTGCAGCCGGACGCGACGAGATCGTCTCCACTGCGGCGGTAGAAGAATTCTCCATGCGCATGCGTGCCGGCTCGCATCTCATCGTCGCCGGCTCGCGCCACGAAATCCTGATGGAGCAGGATCGCTACCGGACGCAGTTCTGGGCGGCGTTCGACGCTTTCGTCCCCGGCACGCCGATCTTCGGCTGACGGCGATCTAGCTGTTGAGAATTTCCAGCGCCGCGGCGTGCACGCGCTTGTCGCCGGCGGCGATGATCCGCCCGCCCGATTCCGCAGGCTTGCCGTCCCACGTCGTGATGATGCCGCCCGCGCCGGCAATGATGGGTATGAGCGCGACGACGTCGAAGGGTTTCAGGCCCGCCTCGATCACGAGATCGGCGTGGCCGGCGGCGAGCATGCAATAGGCGTAACAATCGCCGCCATAGCGCGACAGCCGCACCTTCTCCTCGATACGGCGGAAGACGGTGTGCTCTTCGTCATTGAACATCAACGGACTCGTGCTGAGCAGCACCGCTTCGCTCAGTCCTACGCAGGAACGCACCTGCAGCGGCCGGTCGCCGGCCGGCCCGCGATAACGCGCCGCCTGACGGTCGCCCGTGAAACGCTCGCGCATGAACGGCTGATGCATCATGCCGAAGATCGCTTCGCCGAACCGCGTCAGCGCGATCAGCGTGCCCCAGATCGGATAGCCGATGATGAAGGCGCGTGTGCCGTCGATCGGATCGATCACCCAGACATATTCGGCGTCGGCACGCTCGTTGCCGAATTCCTCGCCGATGATGCCGTGTTCGGGAAAATTCCTTTTGATCAGCGCGCGGATCGCAGCCTCCGCGCCGCGATCGGCCGCAGTCACCGGATCGAAGCGGCCGAGGCTCCCTTTGTCCTCGACGCCGAGTGCGGTGCGGAAAAAAGGCAGGATTTTCTCGCCCGACGCGGCGGCCAACTCGTCGACGAAAGCCGCAAAATCTATCGCTGTCATTCAGTCGCCCGTTTGATGGTCGCATTGACGTATCGAAGACCGGCGCTTGGGGCAACCGACTTGCCCCCTCGCGGCGATCATGCGACGAGCGTTGGCTCACAGTCCGTCGGGAGCCGGGATTCCATGACGTCCGAAAGCATCGGCGCAAGCCGGCGTGCGATACCGCTTGCTGCGACGATCGCGCTCGTGGCGACGCTCGGGGGCATCTATATCGTCAGCCAGTTTCTGCGCAATTCGATCGGCGTTATCGCGCCCGATCTTGCCGCCGAGCTTGCGTTGTCCGCGGGAGAAATCGGTCTTCTCTCCAGCGTTTTCTTCTTCGCCTTTGCCGGCGCACAGATTCCCCTCGGTGTTGCGCTCGACCGCTACGGCCCGAAACGCTGCATGCTTTTTTGCGCCGCCATCGCGGTCGGTGGCGCGCTTGTGTTCGCGTTCGCGCATGCGCCGTGGCTGCTGATTGCCGCACGCGCTCTCATGGGTGTCGGATCGTCCTGCTATCTGATGGCGCCGCTCGCGCTCTATGCGCGCCGCTATCCGCCCGATCGCTTCTCCATGCTGGTGGGGATTCAGCTTGGGCTCGGCAGCGTCGGAACGCTTCTTGCCACAGCGCCGCTCGCTTTTTCCGCTGCGGCGATCGGCTGGCGCATGACGTTTATTGGCGTCGCCGCGGCGGTGCTGCTGGCGGGTTTCCTCGTCGGCATTGTCGTGCGCGAAGACGAGCGGTCCGAACTGCATCACCAGGAGACGCTGCGCGAGAGCCTCACAGGCATCGTCGATGCGCTCCGCACGCCGTCCATCGTGCCGCTGTTCCTGATGCAGCTTGCGGCCTATTCGAGCTTCGTCCTGATCGTTGGGCTGTGGGGTGGGCCCTATCTCACGCACATCTACGGTTTCGGTCTCGCCGAGCGCGGACAGGTTCTCTTTCTCGCGGCCTCGGCGCAGATCGTCGGCGCCATGCTGTGGGGATCGTCCGACCGGCTGTTCGGCAATTACAAGACGCCGGTGCTGCTTGGCGCCGGGCTGACCGGGCTCGCTCTCGCGACCATCGCCGTTCTCGGCGACGCGGCGCTCGCGCTCCTCGTCGTTTGCTTCGTCGCCGTGGGTTTGTTCTCCGCCTATACCTCGGTGCTGATCGCGCATGGCAAGTCGCTGTTCACGCCGCGGCTCGTCGGCCGCGGGATGACGCTGCTCAACATGGGAACGATGGGCGGGGTGTTTCTCACCCAGACGGTGACCGGCTTCGTGATCGACCTCTTCCCCGCCGCGAACGGCGCCTATCCGATCGCCGCCTATCGCTGGGTCTTCGCGCTGCAGGTCGTTCTTTTGATCGGTGCGGTCGCCGCCTATCTGCGGGCGCGCGACCCGCGGCGGGAATTGGTCGCCGAAGTCTGAGTGCAGACCCCCTCCGCCGGGGCATGCTGGGGATAGGTCAGAGTCCCTGACATATGGACTTGCATTTTGTGCAGCGCGGAGGCATATTGCTGCAGCGCGGCAACGTGCTCACGCGCGTTCCCGCCGCCCTCCTTGGGCGTTTCCTCCCTAGACTTGGGCCGCTTGCATCGCAAGCGGCCCTTTTTTCTTGGGCTTTTCGTCCATTCTGCGATCTGCCGCCCTTCGAGGGGTGTGCCGGAAACCGGCCGCCGCCCCGCTCGCAAAGGGTCAATCAGGGACCGTGCTGCGGCCCGTCGTGCTGCTATGCACAATGAACGGGGCAGCTATTCCGCCGCCGAGCGGTACGGCCGCAATTCCTCATCGGGGATTTCGGCGATCACGTCGGCGAGGTTTTCCAGGTCGCGCGCGACGTCGCCGAAGGATGCCGACCGGTCATAGCGCCGCTCGTCCATGTAGAGCGCGCGATTCAGTTCGAGCTGGATCGCGTGCAGCCCGGCGGCCGGATTGCCGTAATGCTCGGTGATGAAGCCGCCGGCATAAGGCTTGTTGCGGCTGACCGAATAGCCCATGCCGCGCAGCGCGCTTTCGACCGTCTCGGCAATGACGGCGACGCAACTCGTGCCATAGCGGTCGCCGATGACGATATCGGCGCGCGGCCGGTCATCCTTGGCGCCGATCGCCGACGGCATCGAGTGGCAATCCACCAGGATGGCGACGCCGAAATCGGCGCTGGCGCGCGTGCAGAGCTGACGCAGCGCGCGATGATAGGGCTTGTACAGGCTCTCGATCCGCTGCAGGGCATCGTCGACCGCGATCCGTGGATCGTAAATCTCCTGCGCGTCACCGACCACGCGTGCGACGGTGCCCAAGCCACCGGCCACGCGCATCGAACGGGTGTTGGCGAAGGAGGGCAGGCGGCCGTCGAACATGCGCGGATCGAGCTCATAGGGCTCGCGATTGACGTCGACGTAGCAGCGCGGGAAATGTGCGCGCATGAGCGGGAAGCCGCGCGTCACCACGCCCGCGAACAAGTCATCGACGAACGAATCTTCCGACCGCCGCAGGGTCGGCAGATCGAGCCGCGAGGCCTTGAGGAACTGGCGCGGATAGACCCGGCCGCTATGCGGGGAATTGAATACGAGCGGGCCCCGCCAGACGTCCGGCTCGAGTACTTCAAACGGCGGGTCGAGTTCGTCGCGGGCGATCATGGGTGCTGGATGGACACAGGGCGTTCGCGGGGGCTGCGCCGTAAGTCTTCAGAAGCTGTATCCTTTTCGACGACTGATTGTCTACGTTTGGAGCCGGAAACGCCACGAAAACCCGCTTTCACTGGTTCTTTACCTGGCATACGCTTTATGGAGCGGGGGGTTCCGGCAGCTTGCCCAAAATGGTGTGGATCGGCCTTGGCCGCTCTCGCCCCGGGGTCGTCGCACGGACCGCAGTCGAGTGTGTTGAAGGAGCGGTAGTCGCGTGGGCGAGCGTCCGATGAGTGTTGAAATCCCGAAAATCCTCCTCGCGGAAGATGATACCGATATGCGGCGCTTTCTGGTGAAGGCGCTGCAGAATGCCGGTTTCGATGTCGTCTCCTACGACAATGGCCTGTCCGCCTATCAGCGGCTGCGCGAGGAGCCATTCGAGCTTCTGCTCACCGATATCGTCATGCCGGAAATGGACGGCATCGAGCTGGCGCGGCGGGCTTCGGAACTCGATCCGGACATCAAGATCATGTTCATCACCGGCTTTGCCGCGGTGGCCCTGAACGCGGATTCAGCCGCGCCGAAACACGCCAAGGTGCTGTCCAAGCCGGTGCACCTGCGCGACCTCGTCAACGAGGTGCAGAAGATGCTGGCGGCCTGAGCGGCCCCGGCTTGCCTACCCGGGTGCGAGCCGATATAGGTCGCCACCCCAAACGGAACTGATCGGGCGCGTAGCTCAGCGGGAGAGCACTACCTTGACATGGTAGGGGTCACAGGTTCGATCCCTGTCGCGCCCACCATCGCCGCTGAAATCGAGCCATTCGCGTTGACTTGGAGGGGTGCGCTCCTTAGGTTCCGCGCCGAATTCGACCATTTGCCGCGCCGACCGCGCACCGCTTGTAAGGGTTTGAGCCATGAAAGTCCGAAACTCGCTGAAGTCGCTGCGCGGCCGCCATCGCGACAATCGCCTCGTGCGCCGCAAGGGCCGCGTCTACGTCATCAACAAGACGCAACGCCGCTTCAAGGCGCGTCAGGGCTGATCGCCCGCCGCTCACGCGGCGTTGATCCCTGCCTTTTTTTCGTCACTTGCCGTTCCGCCCAGCGGGTTTAGATTGATCCGCATGGCTGCACGATTCCGCACGGGCCTTCGCGCGGTGTCCCTCGGTCTTCTCGCCGGGGCGCTGGTTGCGGGGCTGTCTATTCGGGCGTCCGCCGAGCCGAAAAGCCGCACCGAGAAGAGCACGGCCGAACAGCCGGCCAAGCCTGCCCGCATCCCGAAGGATCGTCGCAACAATCTCGATTTCCTCTTCGGCGCGCTCAAGGCGGCTCCCGATGCCGACAGCGCCAAGGCGATCGAAGATCGCATCTGGGCGGTCTGGCTTGTGTCCAAGAGCGATACCGCCAATCTCCTGATGCTGCGCGCCAAGGCGGCCATGGAGGCCGAGGATCTCGATCTCGCGATCCAGCTTCTCGACGCGCTCATCAAGATCAAGCCGGATTATGCGGAAGCCTGGAACCGGCGCGCCACCGTCTATTTCATGAAGAAGGATTACGGCCGCGCGCTCGCCGATATTCGCCAGGTGCTCGCGCGCGAGCCGCGCCATTTCGGCGCGATGTCGGGACTCGGCATGATCCTGCAGGAGATCGGCGACGACAAGCACGCGCTGGAAATCTTCCGCCGCGCGCTCGCCGTGCATCCCTATCTGCCGAAAATCCCTGAGCTCGTGAAAACACTGAGCGAGAAGGTTGAAGGCCGCGACATCTGACGCGGCTCAATCTTCGGCCGAATCCCCGCCGACGAACGCGATCCGCACCATATTGGTGGCGCCCGGCGTGCCGAGCGGAACGCCGGCGACGATGATGATGCGCTGGCCGGCCTTGACGAAGCCTTCCTTGAAGGCGATGCGGCAGGCGCGATCCACCATGTCGTCCTGATCGCGCGCGTCCTGCGCGACGACGCAATGCACGCCCCAGACGAGCGACAGCCGCCGCCCGGTCGACAGATTGGGCGAGATGGCGACGATCGCGCATTGCGGCCGCTCGCGTGCGACTCGCAAGGCGGTCGCACCCGACGATGTCCAGCAGACGATGGCGGGGAGGTGGAGCGTCTCGGCGATCTGGCGCGAGGCATCGGCGATGGCGTCGGCGCCGGTCGCTTCCGGCTCGGTGCGCTGGCCGTGGATGATCGAATTGTAGGTCGGGTCAGCTTCGACTTCCTCGGCGATGCGATTCATCGTGGCGACGGCTTCCGCCGGATATTGGCCGGCGGCGGATTCCGCCGACAGCATGACTGCGTCCGCGCCCTCGAAGATCGCGGTCGCGACGTCGGAAACCTCGGCGCGCGTTGGAACCGGACTGACGATCATCGATTCCAGCATCTGCGTCGCGACGACGACCGGCTTGCCGGCGCGGCGGGCGGCGCGCGTAATCTGCTTCTGGATGCCTGGCACTTTCTCCAGCGGCATTTCCACGCCGAGATCGCCGCGCGCGACCATCAGCGCGTCGGTAACATCCATGATCTCGTCGAGCCGGTGCACGGCCTGCGGTTTTTCGATCTTCGCCATGACGAGCGCGCGCCCGCGCGTGATCTTCTTGGCTTCGGCGATGTCCTCGGGCCGCTGGATGAACGAGAGCGCGACCCAGTCGACGCCAACCGCAAGCGCCGCTTCGAGATCGGAACGATCCTTCTCTGCGAGCG
This sequence comes from uncultured Hyphomicrobiales bacterium, assembly GCA_964604745.1. Lineage (GTDB taxonomy): Bacteria > Pseudomonadota > Alphaproteobacteria > Rhizobiales > Xanthobacteraceae > Pseudorhodoplanes. Next base: position 6,622 of record CAZSAW010000173.1, on the reverse strand, counting down.
CCGAGAAGGGGATGGTCGTTTCCGGCAGGCTCACGCCCTTGCGGTCGGAGAGCTTGCCGCCGACCTCGATGCGCGTGAGCAATTGTGTGCCGCTCGTTTCGAGAACGGTGAGCCGCACCTTGCCGTCGTCGAGCAGCAATGTTTGTCCCGGCTCCGCCGAGGCGAGAATTTCCGGATGCGGCAGGTAGACGCGATGAACGTCGCCTTCGCCCTTTTCTGAATCGAGCGTGAACTCATCGCCCTTGCGCAGCATCGCCGAGCCGCCGGCGAAAGTGCCGAGCCGCAATTTCGGTCCCTGCAGATCGACGAGAATGCTGATCGGCCGCGCGTAGTCGTGCTCGAGGCCACGGATCGTCGCGATGAGTTCGCGCATGCGATCGTGCGGCGTGTGGCTCATGTTGATGCGGAAGACGTCGGCGCCCGCCTCGAACAGCCGCGCCATGACCGCGCGGTCCGACGAAGCGGGGCCGAGAGTCGCGACGATCTTGGTGCGGCGCAGGCGTCTCATCGCGGCTGGCTTCCCGGTGCGTTGGGCGGCGCCATCGGCGGGCGGCCGGGGATCGGCATCATGCCTGGACTGTTCGACTGCAGCGGGCTTTTTGCTCCTTCGCCGGATTCGGTGAGCTGCACTGTCCAGGAGCGCTGCTCGCCGGTGTCGACCTCGAAAAAACCCGTGCGATCATAACCACGCGCGAGACAATCTTCGGTTCCCCGGATCGTGAATTCCTTGTCGCGCGTGCACATGAAAGCCTGCCCCGACCATTCACCGCCCCGGTCGTAGTCGATCGCATACACATAATAAAATCGTGCGACGAGGCCGCCGCGCAGCAAGGTCTCGCAGCTGCGCGCCGAGAGATTCCACCAGCCTTCCGTAACCCAGCCTTCGCCGTCCTTGTAGCCGATGGCGATGCCGACGCGACCGCTGGTGTTGTTGCAAAGACGGAAATCGGCCGCTGCCGGATCGGCAAAGCTCACCGCGAACCAGAGCAGGCAGATACAGGCTGCGAGGCCGCGGACACCATATCGAGGCAAAAGGCGAAGGACAGGCCAGCGCACGGTGTCGGGCTTTCTATCGGGGGCTGGGCGGGGTCGAGGGTGAGGCGATTTGGCGCGTGGGGTCAGGTCCTGTCAACGACGATAGCGCGAAAATCATTGACGTTTGTGAAGGTAGGCCCCGGCGTCAGCAGGTCGCCGAGCGAAGCGAAGAAATCTGTCGAATTATTGTCGGAAAGGTATCGGGCGGGATCGAGCCCGCGGGCGCGTGCCCTGGCCGCAGACGTGCCGTCGACGAACGCGCCGGCGGGGTCATCGGCTGAGCCGGCGCCGCCGTCGGTGCCGTCGGTGTCGCCGGCAAGCGCGGCAATCCCCGTAGCGTCGTCGAGTGCCGATGCGAGCGCCAGCGCGTATTCCTGGTTCGGACCGCCGCGGCCCTTGCCCTTGATCGTGACGGTGAGTTCGCCGCCCGAGAGAATAACAGCGCGGCGGCCCTGCGCCTTCAGTTCGCCCGCAAGCCGCGCATGGGCGGCGGCGACATCGCGCGCTTCGCCCTCGACACGGTCGCCGAGAAAGACGCATTCATAGCCGGCCGCCTTCACCGCCTCCTGCGCGGCGCGGAAGGAATCGGCGGGCCGCGCGACAAGAATGAATTGCGTGTTGGCGAAAATCCTGTCACCCGGCTTTGGCGATTCATTCGCGGGATCGGCGAGCGCGCGATGAATCGATTGCGGCAGGTCGAGATGAAAGCGCTCGACGATGGCGCGTGCGTCGGCAAGCGTCGAAGGATCGGGTACCGTCGGGCCGGATCCGATCACCGCCGGGTCGTCGCCGGGCACGTCGGAAATCGCCAGCGTCACGACGCGCGCCGGGAAAGCGCGGGCCGCGAGCCGTCCGCCCTTGATGCGCGAGAGGTGCTTGCGCAACGTGTTGATCTCGCCGATCCCGGCGCCAGATCGCAGCAGCGCGCGCGTCACCGTCTGCTTTTCGGCCAGCGTGATGCCCTGCGCCGGCGCAATCCAGTTCGCCGACGCTCCACCCGACATCATCGCGAGCACGAGATCGTTTTCCTGAGCGCCGTCGGCGAGCGCGAGCGTGCGCTGCGCCGCTGCCAATCCCGCTTCATCAGGGACGGGATGGCCAGCCTCGATCATCTCGATCGCCTGCGTCGGCCGGCCATAGCCGTGGCGGGCGACCGCGATGCCCGTGAGGCGTTCGCGCGGAAAGCCGCGCGCGAGATAATGCGCCTCGGCGGTTTCCGTCATCGATCCGGCGGCCTTGCCGGCCGCGAGCACGATCAGGCGCCCGGATTTCGGCGGCTCGGGCAGATGCGGCGGCAAACATGTCGCCGGATGCGCGGCGGCGACCGCGACGCGGAAAAGCTCGGTGAGAAAATCGCGGGCGCTCGTCACAGCGCGGCTCCCGGCGCCGGATTGCTGCGCGGCCGCGCGGCCCAGATGCCGGCAAGGATCACCAGTCCGCCGAAGATCTGCACGATGCCGAGCGCTTCGCCCAACACGACCCAGGCGAGAGCTGCCGCCGCAATCGCCTCGAGGAAGATGACGAGCGAAGAGAATGTCGCGGGCAATGTGCCGAGCGCCACCGCCAGCAGGCCTTGTCCGCCGACCTGCGAAACGAGTGCGAGCGCGAGCAGGGACGCCGCGCCATTCCACGAACGGGGCAGGAGAAACGGTTCGAGCGCGAAGGCGATCACGAACAGACATGCGGCGGTGATCGCCGTCGAGAGGAATGCGAGCGTACCCGCGCCCATGCGGGCGCGTGCGGCGCGGATTGTCAGCATGTAGCTGCCGAAGAAGAACGAGGTAACGATGCCGCAGAGATCGCCGGTCAGACGTTCGGGCGCGAAGCCGTAGGTTTGCCCGATCAACGCGCTGCCGCCGATCAGGCAGAGAACAAGGCCGATGACGATGCGCGCGCCGATTACCTCCTTCAGGAAGAACCATGCGCCGATCGCGACCCAGATCGGTGCGGTGGTCGCGAGGAACGTCGCGTTGGCGACCGTCGTCTTGAAGATCGCGAGATGCCAGAAGAACAGGTCGCCGGTGAAGAAGAGCCCCGAGAGCAGCACGGCGCTGTCGATTTTGAATCCGGCGCGCGCCTCGCGCGGTTCGGCAAAGGCCCACGCCGCAAGAAACGGGAGCGCCAAGGCCGTACGCCAGAACGCGCTCGCATAGGGTCCGACGTCGGCGAGGCGGACGAAGAGGGGCGACGCGCCCATGGCGCAGGCGCCGAGCACGAGCGCCGCGAAGGCGAGCACGGTGTGGCGCGGCGCGGTCGCGGGAGCGGTGGAAAGGGCCATGCGGTCAGGATCAAGCGCTCGGGGAGCCATCTCGTAAGGCAAGGCCGGGTCGCTGTCACCCCGGCCGGGACTGGCAGGCACTGCCTTCCGTCACTATTGTCAGAACAAATGTCTGGTCAGCCGAGGATACTGATGAGCGCCGACGATCGAACCCGCACCGAGCTTGAAGCCGCCGTCTATCGACGGCTGGTCGAGCATCTTCGTGCGCGCACCGATGTGCAGAATATCGACCTGATGAATCGTGCCGGCTTCTGTCGCAATTGCCGGTCCAACTGGAGGACGGAAGCGGCGGACGCCAAGGGCGTTGCCATGAGCAAGGACGAAAGCCGCGAGATCGTCTACGGGATGCCGTATGACGAATGGCGCGCGAAATATCAGAAGGACGCGACGCCGGAGCAGCGCGCGGCTTTTGAAAAGTCGCACCGGCACTGATCGGCGGTCGGCGGCCCACCGCTCGTTTCCACTCGTGCGAGTCGAGGGCTGTCGCTACTATCGCGAATGAGTAGGGCTGTCGGGACCGAGTCCGCGCGCAATTTTGACAAACCGCGAATCGTCTTTACGTTGGTGGCGTCGCAACAACCGAAAGGAGGTGATCCAGTGTCTCATTGTCTATCGCCGCAAGGCCAGGCTTTCGTGAACTGGACCCTCGTCTGCATCGAGGGCCGCGCCGCGTGACATGACGCGGCCACCAGTCCGAACTTGGGCTGCGGTCAGACAATGGAAGGGCCGTCCGCAAGGGCGGCCCTTCTTGTTTGGCGCGTGTGTGGAATCGGCCTTCAACCGAAGCCACAATCTGGTCCGATTGGTGCGGCAAAAGTTAACGCGAGGCGGGGGCGTCGAGGTCGGAAAGAGTAGCGGCAAAAAGCCGGCAGCCCCCCATGTCAGTCGTTCTTCGTGAAGGCGTTCAGCGCCTGGAAATCACCACGCGCGTGACGCTGAGCGTCCTCGCGCTTGCAAGCGGCGTCTACACCTATCTCGGCGTGCGCGAATTGCTCAACGGCAACGCCACGGTCGTGTTCTTCGCCGCTGTCATCTATTCGGTCGCCGTGTCGATCGGCATCTATGCCTTCTGGACCTATCTCATGCGGTTCCTGCCGCATGTGACGGATGTGCGTAGCCGCGGGCTTCTGTTCGGCTGCATGGGCCTCGGCGCGCTGATGATCATCGCCATGTCGGCGTGGCTGAACGCTTCCGCGCTCGCGGGCGCAGCGGCGATCCAGCAGCATCTCGCCAACGCCGTGCAGGCCTATACGCGCGACCTCGACCGCGCTCATTCCAACGCGCTCGCGGCGCAAAGCCTCCTGCCCGATATCCAGATGGCCTCGACGCGTTTCTCCAAGCTGGCCGAAGCGGAACGCGGCGGCTCGCTCACAGGCACGTCCGGCTCGGGCACAGTGGTGCAACTCCTCACGCAGATGTCGACGCAACTCGGCAATCTCGGGCAGGAGGTCACCAATTCCGCCGACCGCGTGAAATCGCTGTTCGAGCAGGGCGGCAAGCATCTGCAGAAGATGCGCGAGCTTGTTTCCGACAAGGGACCGATCTCGGCGCGCAGCGACGCGTTCGGCGCTGAAGCGATGGCGCTGATGGGCGTGATCGCGTCCTTGCAGCAGACGTCGGTCGCGCCGGCGGTCAAGCGCGCGGCGGACGGATTGACGGCGGGCTTCATCGCGCCCGCGGCGGGCGGGCGCTCGCTCGACCTCGCCGAGCGGCAAACCTCCGTCGTGGGCAAAGTGGAAGGCGCGGTCGCGGCGCAAGCGGCCGCTCTCTCCGGTGCCGCCGACAAGATTCTCGCCGCCGCAGCACCGGTCGAGCCTGCGCGCTTCCAGGCGCTGTCGCCGGCGGAAGCCGTCATTCGCTATGCTGGCGATTTCATTCCGAGCTGGGCCGGCGCGATCTCGATCGACCTCATGCCGGCGGTGCTCGTTCTGATCCTGTGCGTGGTGCATGCCGGCATCCGCCGCGAGGGATTGCCGCAGGCCGATGCGAGTTCGATGACCGCAGCCGACATGATGACGGCATTGCGCCTCGCGCGCGACGTCGAGGCCGCGAACACGACACCCGCGCGCACGAAAGAGCGCGAGATGGCGCCTTCGATCGCGCCGGATGAGAATGTCACCACGCTGCCGTCGCCGCGGGTGCTGAAGAAGGACTGAATCCGTGTCCGCGGCGCAATCCATACGCCAGCGTGTCGAGCAATGGCTCGCCGATCATCCGGATGATTCCGTGCTGCGCTGGATCTTCGGCGCAATGCTCGCTTCCACGGTCGCGGTTCTCGCGCTCGACTATCTGCAAATGAACGCTGTGGCCGAGCAGCAGGCGACGCTGACGCCGCTTGAACGCACATCGCTTCCCGCCGCGGAACCGGCCGCAACGCCCTTGCCGCAGGTCCGCCGCGCGGGCAGCGAGCGGCGTCGTGCACCGCTGCGCACGAGCGACAAGCAACTCGGCGCGGCCATGACATTCGATCTCGCTGCCGACGGCCGTCTGATCGCGACCGGAACCATCACGCCCGGAACGGCGGAGACGTTCGTCGCCGAAATCGCCAAGCGTGGTTCCTATGTAAAGACAATCGTGCTGCATTCGCCCGGCGGTTCGGTGCAGGACGCACTGAAAATGGGCCGCCTGATCCGCGAGAAGAAATTCAACACCGAGGTTGAGGGCGGCCGCTATTGCGCCTCGTCCTGCCCGCTCGTCTTTGCCGGCGGCGTCGAGCGCCGGGCCGGCGACAAGGCGGCCATCGGCGTGCATCAGGTCTTTGCGGTCGCGGGCGCGGAAGCCTCGCTTGCGACCGGAATGGAGAGCGCGCAGCGCGTCTCCGCCCAATGCCAGAGTTATCTGCGCGACATGGGCGTCGATCTCGGCGTCTGGGTGCACGCCATGGAAACGCCGAAAGAGGAATTGTTCTATTTCACCCCCGATGAATTGCTGGCGCTGAAGCTCGCGACATCGGCTGGGAAGGTTGCGCGCGCCAATTCCTGACCGGCGCGGCGCGCAGGCCGCAGGCAAAGGCGAAATTTCCCAAATTCCTCTGGCCCTGTGGATGATGGGCGCAGAACTGCTCTCCGCCTTGACCGGGCAGGCGCGGTCCTCAAAACGTAAGGCTCACGTTGCGTCACCAGAAGGAGCCGGAAATGCCCGCGAGCGCCGCTGCGGAAAAAGAACAAACTGCCCATCGATTCGCCAAGGACCAGCTCAAGGCGCTCGTCGAGCGGGTCGAGCGTCTCGAAGAGGAAAAGAAGGCGATCTCCGACGATATTCGCGACGTGTTCGCCGAGGCCAAGGTCAACGGTTTCGACGTGAAGGCGC
>CAZSAW010000172.1:0-1952 GCA_964604745.1 uncultured Hyphomicrobiales bacterium | reverse complement strand
GTCGTGAACAACATGATCTGCGCGCCCGACGCCGCGAAGCCGGTCAGCGATTCAGGCGAGAAGCCCGGCGCGTCCATCACATGAAGGCCGGGTTTACCCGGCGCCTCGGCCAGCGCAAGCAACGACTGCACCTTCGTGGTGCCGCCCTTCATGATCGCACCCAGAGACTTTTCCTCGATCGTCGACAACCCGCCGCGGATGTTTTCGTCGCCCGGATTATTGCCGAGCAGATCCATGCCCGTCGCCGCCGCTGCCGCCTCGCGCCGCAGGACCGCCTGCGTGATATCCTTGGCGACCCGCTCGGTCTGCGCGCGATTGGCCAGAATGTGCTCGGCGCCGAGCCATTCGAGTGTTTCTCCGATCACGGCCGTCCCGTTTTGGCCGACCAGCCGATCTGCGGCATATCCCGCGAGTGGATTGGCCACGAGACCCGACGTCGCATCGGAATGACCGCACTCGATGCCAAGGAAAAGCTCACTGACGTCAATCGGCTCGCGTCGCGTGCGCGAAATCTCGTGCGCCAGTCTGGCGCCAAGTCGCATTCCGCGTTCGGTCAGCGAAATCGCATCCTCGTGCACGTCGTCGAGCGCCACCGGCGCGACGGGCTTTCCGGTTTCGGCAATTGCATCGGCAACACGATCCACGCTCGCGCGGTCGGCGCCGACAACGACCACAGCGCCGACATTGGGATTGCGGCCGAGACCGATCAGCTGGCGAAAATGCGCCTCCTTGTCTTCGCCGAGTTGCCCGCGTCCGTAAGGCGTCGCAACGAGCCTGCTGCCCGGCAGCGCGGACGCAATTCGCCGAGCCGATGCGGTCACAAGTCCGTTGATGGACAGAATAACCAGGTAATTGCGAACGCCGGCTCGGCCCCGCGTTCGCGCATATCCGAGGAATTTTGTGTCAGCCATCGAGTCCGTCGTGTCGTTGAAAAGCGAGGCGATGGCGCATGGCGGCAAAAGATGATACCGGTATCATCGAAGTGTCAAGAGGACCGCAATGTCGGAACAATCGTCGGGGGGACGCCGCACGGGACGCGCGGGCATTCGCGAAGTGGCGCGGCTTGCCGGCGTGTCGCCGATCACCGTGTCGCGCGCTCTTGCGACACCTGACCGGGTCTCGCCCGAGACGCGCAGCCGCGTCGTCGAAGCCGTAACGGCGGCCGGCTACATTCCGAATCGGGTCGCAAGCTCGCTGTCGTCCAACCGCACACGCCTGGTCGCAGCGGTGGTGCCAACGCTGCGCAATTCGATTGCGGCCGATTTCATCGACGGCCTGTCGACCGTATTGCACGAGAACAATTATCAGCTTCTCCTCGGCAATACGGATTTCTCGAAAGAAACCGAAGAGCAGCTCGTCGTTGAATTTCTCGCGCGGCGCGCGGATGCGATCTATCTGACAGGCTCAACCCATACCGATCGCACGCGCTCGCTCATTCGCGAGGCGGGTCTTCCCGCGGTGGAGGTCGCGACGCTTCCGGGCGATCCGATCGACATGGCGGTCGGCATCTCGAACGAAGGCGCGGTCTATGAGATGGTGAAGTACCTGCATCGCCGCGGGCGTCGCAAGATTGCATTCTTCAGCTCTCTGACGACCGACAACGAACGGCAGATCGAGCGTCAGAACGGCTACAAGCGAGCGATCGCCGAGCTGCGGCTCGAAGCCAGCAGCAATCTCATTTATGAAATGACGCTCGATCTTGCAAATGCGGCACGATCGCTGGACCGACTGCTCAAGGCGCGGCCCGACGTCGATGCACTGGTTTGCACGTCAGATATCCTGGCGATTGGCGCCCTGTTTGAATGTCAGCGGCGCGACATTCCCGTGCCCGGAAAAATGGCGATCACCGGCTTCGAGGATCTCGAACTGGCGCAGCACGTGCGCCCTGCCCTGACGACGATTCAGATTCCGCGTTTTGATATCGGCGCACGCGCCGCTCAGATGTTGCTTGA
>CAZSAW010000171.1:0-6092 GCA_964604745.1 uncultured Hyphomicrobiales bacterium | reverse complement strand
CAGCACTTCCGGCCCCGCACCATAGTCCGATGCAATGACCGGCCGCGCCATCGCCTGCGCTTCGAGCATCGTCCTCTGCAGGCCTTCGGGTTGGGTGGCGGCGGAAACGACGACATCGGCTGCAGCATAGGCAGCGGGCATGTCTTCGATCGTGCCGGGCAGGCGCACCACGTCGGCGGTGCTGGTGGCGAGCACGAGGTCCCACAATTCGCCGCTGTAGTGACTGCGGCCCTGATCTTCGCCGACGAAAACGCAGGTAAAATCCCGCACGCCCATCGCCTTGAGCTTATGCGCGGCGCGCACAACGACGTGATGACCTTTGCGGCGAAGCATGCGGCCTGCGACGAGGACAATCTTGCTGTTGCGGGCTACGCCCCAACTGCGCCGCAGTGCATCGATGCGTTCCGCCGAAACGTGGCCCGGATCGAAGCGCTCGACGTCCACGCTTACCGGCACGACGTCGATCCGATCGAAGCCGACACCATAGCGGTCGCGGATCAGTTCGGCGATCTGATCGCTGGCGGCGACGATGCGATCACCACGAACCATGACGCTGTTGTAGAGACGCTTCAGCACGTTCTGCTCGCGAAAGCCCTTGTACCAGGTGGTGACGAAGGGCAACCGTAACAGGCGCGAAGCGATGAGCGCGCTCCACGCCGGCGCGCGTCCGTGCGCATGAATGACGTCACACCCTCGCTCACGCGCAATGCGGCGAATAAGGGCGGCGTTACGCACCATGACGATCGGATTCTTGCTCGCGACGTCTGCGCGTAACAGCTCGGCGCCTGCCTGCGAAATTTGATCTTCGAGCCGGCCGCCGCGCGAAAGCACGAGCGCACGATGTCCGGCTGCGGTCAGAATGCGGGTGAGCTCGATCACGCTCATATCGGCAGCGCCGGCCTGAAGCGTCGGTGCGACGATCATGATCGTCAGCGGGCGGATATTCGCGATGTTGCCGGAATCGGAATTGTGGCCGGTCTTGGAATTCGGATCGCGTTGGTCCGGATCATGCGATACGCGGACTGCAAGACTCGATGGCACCACGAACCTCGTGAATCCGGAATTCCGACAAATGAAAAGGCCGAGCGGCGGCCCGCGCGCGCTCTGCCAATGATTTGATAGGCTTCTTTACGACCGGAGGCAATGCGTATTCACCGGCCCTCAAGCAGGGACGTATAGACGCCAAGAACGCCGGCCGCTGCGCTTTGCGGCGAAAACATGAACTCCGCATATTCGCGCGCGCGTGCAGCAAACGCGCGATAGGTTGGCAGATCAAGACGAAGAGCATCGAGCAGCGCGCGTGCAAGTGCGTCTGCGTTCCCTGGCGGCACGAGCCATCCGGTGCGCAGTTCGTCGGGCATCCGCGGGGGTGCCAGCAGCATTTCCGGAAGCACGCCCGTTGCCGATGCGATGACCGGACGTGCCATGGCCTGCGCTTCCGGCACAGGCCAACCGAAGACCGGTGGTTCGATTGAAGGCGAGGCGACGAAGTCGGCAGCGGCAAGCGCTGCCGGAAGATCGCGGCCGGGACGGACGATACGGAATCGGGAATCCATCGCAAACGAACGGGCCCTCTTGACAATGGCGCGGCTGGCTTTCCGTGCGACCGGTGAATCCGCGAAAAGCACGAATACTACGTTGGAGAACTCGCTTTGCAGCGCACGCGCCACGTCGACCAGGATCGCCTGTTCTTCTTTTATGTACAAACTGCCCGGGATCGCGACGACGCGCTCGTCGTCGGAAATCTCCCACGATTTTCGCAGCTCGATTACCCGATCACGCTGTATGGCCGCGGGGCTGAACCGGTTCAAATCGATGGTGCGCGGAACGATAGCGACGCGCTCGCGCGGGACGTCGAAATGATCCGTCATGGCAGAGGCGGCAAAGGAGGACTGAGCGATCACGCGATCGCCGCGTCCGAGCGCGCTCTGGTAATAGGCGGAGAGACGCGAACGGTGCGGCGGCAAGGCAGGAAGGGTCGTGACGAGCCAGATCGGCAGCTTTTTGGTGGCGGCAAGAGCGCTCCAGGCGGCGCCTGCGCCATGTGCGTGCACAATGTCAATGCGCTCGGCTGTGAGCAGGCGCTCCAGCCGCTTCGCATTCCGGCGCAAGGTGAAGGGATCGATGCTGGCGGTCTTGAGCTTATGCCACGCACATCCGGCAGCCCTGATTTCGCTGACGAACGGCCCGGCGCCGCTTGCGACCACGCACCGCGCACCCTGAGCGCGAAGCGCGCGAACGATATTCAGTGCGGCGCGAAATGCCGCCTCATCACGTACAGGCGGCATGAGCTGCAGGATCGTTGCCGCAGCAAGGCGCACATTCGGCTGGCTGGGACGGATATTCATGGTGCTGGCTTCAGAAAAGAGAGCGCTAGAGCCGAATCACAATCGCATAACGACTGCATGACCCCTTGCCCCCGCAGGCGTTTGCGGCGAAACACGCACCCGGATGAGCGGCAAGCGGTCGACGCGACGAATCAGAATCAATGAGCGAAGCTAGCCTGAAAATGCTGTCGATTGGAGCGGGCTCGGACGCGCGGACCATTGCGGTGCGTGCGCGCGATGGCGGTACACCGGGCCTTTTCTGGCTCGGTGGTTTCAAGTCCGACATGCAGGGCACCAAGGCGCTGGCGCTGGATTCCTGGGCGGCCGGCCATGGCCGCGCCTGCGTGCGGTTCGACTATTCCGGGCACGGAGAATCGGGCGGCAATTTTGCCGACGGGTCGATCGGCCGCTGGCTTGAGGAAGCGCTCTCGGTATTTACGCAATCGTGCCGCGGCCCGCAGATCGTTGTCGGCTCGTCAATGGGCGGCTGGCTCGCGCTGTTGCTGGCGCGCGAGCTGAATCGGCTCGCGGCCGAAGGTGTTCAGGCAGCAGCGAGCGTCGCCGGTCTTGTGCTGATTGGGCCCGCAGTCGATTTTACCGAGCTGCTGATGTGGCAAAGGTTTCCTGAAAATGTGCGCCGCGAAATTCAGGAGAAGGGATTCTGGCGCCAGCCCTCGGCTTACTCCGACGACGGCTATCTCATCACCCGCACGTTGATAGAGGATGGACGCAGGCATCTTCTCCTCGGCAATCTGATCGAGACGGGATGTCCGGTGCGCATTCTCCAGGGCGTGCGCGACGACGATGTTCCCTGGCAACACGCAGTGGAATTGGTGTCGCGCTTCGCGCGTGATGACGTCGTGTTGACTTTGGTCAAGGACGGAGATCACCGGCTATCGCGGCCGGAGGATATCGAGCGGCTCACGTCCGCGGTCGCCGACGTCGCCTGAGCCCGCATTGCACGACGCCGCGCTTCCGGCTACGGCATTGGCATCATCGAGGAAACGCCACCCATGACATACGAAACGATCGTTGTTGAAACGCGCGAGCGCGTCGGAATCGTGCGGCTTAACCGGCCGCAGGCCCTCAATGCCCTCAATGCCAAACTGATCGGCGAATTGGCGAATGCGATCGACGCTTTCGAGGCCGATAGCGGGATCGGCTGCGTCGTGCTCACCGGGTCGGAAAAGGCCTTCGCAGCCGGCGCCGACATCAAGGAAATGGCGGACAAGTCCTTCATGGACGCGTTCATGCAGGATTTCTGCGCCGGCGATTGGGATCGTGTTGCGCGCGCACGCAAACCTGTCATCGCAGCCGTCGCAGGATTTGCGCTCGGCGGCGGCTGCGAGCTTGCAATGCAATGCGACATGATCATTGCCGCGGACAACGCCAAATTCGGGCAGCCTGAAATCAAGCTCGGCGTCATTCCGGGCGTGGGCGGCACACAGCGTCTCACGCGCGCCATCGGCAAGGCGAAGGCGATGGATCTGTGCCTGACGGGCCGCATGATGGATGCGACCGAAGCGGAGCGTTCGGGCCTCGTCGCACGCATCGTGCCGCTCGCCATGCTGATGGACGAGACGGTCAAGATCGCGGCGACGATCGCTTCGATGTCGCTGCCGTCCGTAATGGTGGCGAAGGAAGCAATCAATCGCTCGTTCGAAGTTTCGCTCGCCGAGGGGATCCGCTTCGAAAGGCGCGTCTTTCACCCGCTCTTTGCGACCGTGGACCAAAAAGAAGGCATGGCAGCCTTTGTCGCCAAGCGCCCGGCCAAGTTCGAGAACAGATAATCCGGCCGATACGCTATTTGCGCACGCAGATCACGCGCGCGACGGCAGCCTTGGCGCTCTCGACACTGGTGCGCCCGACGAGTGCCGTGATCTTCGCGTTGTCGAGAAAGGACTTGATTGTCGCGGAAGGGACGAGGGCGGCCTGCGCCGGCGTTCCCGCCGGTTGCGGCTTGATCTCGACCATGCCGACAAGCTGACCTTGTGCGTCGAGGGCTGCCGCGCCGGAAAAGCCCTGTGAGGGCGCGGGATCGAGCAGCACGGTCGAGCCGCTCACGCCGCCGAGGCGCGCTGCGGCGACGCTTACATTCTTGTTGCCGCCCTGAAGCTGCGGATCAGCGATCCCGACGAGCGTGAGCTCCGAACTCTTTGGCGCCTCTGCCGCCAGTGCAATCGGCTGAGCTTTCGCTCCGTACAATTGCAGCAGCGCAAGACCCGATGCGACGTCGTCGCCGATCCGTTCCGCGTTGCCCATGCCGGCAACGCTGATGACGTTGCAGCCATTTGTCGCGTCTCGATCCGCGATCACATGACCCAATGCGCTCACGATCACACCAGTCGAATATTCGACGCGCCGCTGTCCCGAAACACCGTCGACCGGACTTTCGAAAGGTGCGAACGCACTCGACATGGCGACGACCACGGGTTCCATGATGCCTTCCATCGCCTGGTCGTAAAGAATCGTCATGCCGCGAATATCGTTGTCCTTCAGCTGTGCGCGCACGTAATATTTCTTCAATCCCTGGAGGCCTGAGATGACGAAGAAGTCCGGCTTCAGCACGCTGTATTCGACCGTGCGTTGCGAAGGGTTCTTCTTCTGACGCTCGAATTCCGCCGCGAGGCTTCCGTTCTCGGCCTTGGTGGCGAATGTTTCGATTTGCACTTCGCCGCGAGCAGAGCTCCAGCGGCCTCCGCTCTTGCCTTGGCTTGCCTGGGTCGCGAGCCGGCCAGGGATACCGAGTCGCAAACCGGAGATGACCTTGTCCTCGACGATGCGCCAGCCGACCTGATCCTGCTGCGCCTTGACCGACGCTGCGAGGCTCGCGCGTTCCTGCGGGGTGAGGATACCGGTTTCCTTGCCCTTGCTGCGCTTCTGGAACGCCTTCACCGCGGCAATGGAGCGATCACCGAAATCGCCATTGACCCCCCCGTTGTAATCTCCGGACCAGACCAAGTCTGACTGGATCGCAATCCGCTCTGCCAGCGGCACCGTAAGGTAGGCGTCCTTGATTTCTTTCGGGGCCGGCGGCACCTCCGCCGGCTCCTGCTTCTTCTGCGCGGCATTGGGCGGTGGCGAAGCGGGCTTTTTTGCCGAGCGTCTGGCATCGGTCGCAGGCTTTTCGCCGGCATTTTGCGCCGCCGCGGGCGCGGTTGCGAGCAGCAGCACCAGTACTGAAACAACGCACTTTGACATTAACTTTCCGCCGCTGACCTCTGGCCCCGCCAGTAGATGACCTTGCAACACGACCGAGTGCAAGTCTGGACTTGACCGGGGCGGCATGCCGACGCGTGATGGACCGATGACAGACGATAAACCGATGCTGACGCCGGAAGAGATTGAGCGCTACGCCCGTCATATCGTGCTGCGGGAAGTGGGTGGCCCGGGTCAAATGAAACTCAAGCAGGCCCGCGTCCTCGTTGTCGGCGCCGGAGGTTTGGGCGCGCCGGTCCTGCTCTATCTCGCAGCCGCGGGGGTCGGTACGCTCGGTGTTGTCGACGACGACGAAGTGTCGCTCTCCAATCTGCAGCGGCAAGTCGTCCATTCCACCGCGGATATCGGCCGGTCGAAGGTCGACAGCGCGGCCGCCGCCATCGCTCGCCTCAATCCGCATGTGCAGATCGAAACCTATGCCGAGCGTCTCGGCGCAACCAACGCGCTCGCCATCATCGGTGACTTCGACATCGTTGTCGACGGCTCGGATAACTTTGCGACGCGCTATCTTGTTTCCGACGCATGCTTCCTTGCAAAGAAGCCGCT
>CAZSAW010000170.1:0-9281 GCA_964604745.1 uncultured Hyphomicrobiales bacterium | reverse complement strand
TCGCGCGGCGTGAAGCGCGTGTATTGAAACGGTGCATCGAGCGCCAGAGCGCCCGACGGTGCGGGCTGTCTGCCTGAGGCGGCGAGGGCATTCTTCGCGGGCGCGGCGCAGGAGACGAGCGCAAGGAGAACTATCGTCGATCGCCACAACACGGCGTTACCCTTCCGCCGTCCGACGCAATCGCACGAGACCTTCCTGCGCCACCGATGCGACGAGCGTGCCGTCGCGTGCGAAAATCAGACCGCGCGAAAATCCGCGCGCACCATGCAGGTTCGGGCTGTCCTGCGAGTAGAGCAGCCAGTCGTCCGCCCGGACGGGGCGATGCAGCCAGAGCGCGTGATCCAGACTGGCCGCCATGAAATCCTTTTCGAACAGCGTGCGGCCGTGCGGCACCAGCGCGGTGTCGAGCAACGTCATGTCGGAAGCGTAAGCAAGCACGCATTGATGGATTGCCGGATCGTCCGGCAGGCGGCCGGTGGTGCGGATCCAGATGTTGAATTTGCCGTCCTCGTATTTTTTTCCGAGATAGCGGCCGTATTCCACCGGTCGCAATTCAATCGGCCGCTCGCGCTCGTAATAACGGCGCACAGGCTCGGGCATCATCGGCAGGATGCGCTCGCGCACCTCCGCCTCGCTCGGCAATTTCTCCGGTCCCGGCACGTCGGGCATCTGCGCCTGATGCGCGAAGGCCTGCTCTTCCTCGTTATGGAATGACACCGCCATGGAAAAGATCGGCTGCCCGTGCTGGATGGCAACGACACGGCGTGTCGTGAAGCTCTTGCCGTCGCGGATGCGGTCGACCTCGTAGATGATCGGAACCTTGGGATCGCCCGCGAGAAGAAAATAAGCGTGCATCGAATGCGGACGCCGGCCGTCGACTGTGCGGCAGGCGGCAACCAGCGCCTGTCCGATGACCTGTCCGCCGAACACCCGCTGCCAGCCCACTTGCGGACTGAGACCGCGAAACAGGTTCACCTCCAGCGGCTCGAGGTCGAGGAGGGTGAGAAGGTCTTGGACGGCCGATGACATGCCACACTCACATGCGTTGCGCCTCAATGGCGCGAAGGAGTGGGACAAAGTCAAGGCAGCGGCGTTTGGCATAGGGGTGATCGCGGCGGCCACTTCGCGTATGATGGCAGCATGAGCGATCAATCAACATCCGGCCGGCCGCCAGCACGGGCGGACATCCTCATCGCCGGCGGCGGTCTCGCAGGTCTGTCGCTCGCGCTTGCGCTGCGGCAGGGACTCGATGAATCGATTTCCATCAGCCTGGTCGATCCGGCCCTCGACCGGCCGATCGAGGACGGCCGGGCATCCGCCATTGCCGCGGCGGCGCGGCGTCTGTTCGAGGCAATCGGCGTTTGGCATAAGGTTGCCGACGGCGCGCAGCCGATCCTCGACATGATCGTCACGGACAGCCGCGTCGATGACGCGATCCGTCCGACCTTTCTGACGTTCGATGGCGAGATCGAGCCGGGCGAGCCGTTCGCTCACATGGTGGAGAACGCGCCGCTCATCGCGGCGTTGCTCGACCGCGCGCGTGCTTCCGGAATCGATTTGCGCGCGTCGGCGATTGCCGATTTTACGACGACACCCGATCATGTCGCGGCCGTCCTGCGCGACGGCGCGCGCATTGATGCGCGTCTTCTGGTTGCTGCCGACGGCGCGCGCTCGCGCGTGCGCGAACAGGCGGGCATCGCGACCTTCGGCTGGTCGTACGGTCAATCGGGGATCGTGACGACGGTCGCGCACGAGCGCGATCATCGCGGACGCGCCGAGGAACATTTTCTTCCGGCCGGCCCATTCGCGATCCTGCCGCTGAAGGGCAATCGGTCGTCCATCGTCTGGACGGAAGAGACCGCCGAGGCGGATCGCATCGTGGCTCTGCCCGATATCGAGTTTCACGCCGAGCTGGAAAGGCGTTTCGGCCTGCATCTTGGCGAGATCAGCGTCGCGGGTTCGCGGCGCGCCTATCCGCTCGGCCTTTCGGTCGCGCGCAGCTTCATTGCGGAGCGCGTCGCGCTTGTCGGCGATGCCGCGCATGTCATTCATCCGATAGCGGGGCAGGGGCTCAATATGGGTCTGCGCGACATTGCGGCGCTGGCGGAAGCTGTCGTCGATGCCGCGCGCCTCGGACTCGATCCGGGCGACGCGAGCGTGCTCGATCGCTATCAGCGATGGCGGCGCTTTGACACCATGGCGATGGGCGTCGCAACCGATGGACTCAATCGCCTGTTTTCGAACCGGTCACAGGCGTTGCGTCTTGTGCGCGATGTCGGGCTCGGGCTCGTCGACCGGCTGCCGATGCTCAAGGGTTTCTTCATCCGCGAAGCCGCCGGCCTGACCGGCGAAGTGCCGAAGCTTCTGCGCGGCGAAGCGCTCTGACACCGGCGGCCGGCGTCACCTCACGATAGTGCAATCGCCTCGACATGCGTGCGGAACGGCGCGCGCTGCTGCAGCGCCTTGTACCAGCGCTCGAGATTGGTGAGGGCAGGGCGCTCGGGAACGAGCTGGCGGAAACGATAGACCATGATGCCGAGCGGGAGGTCGCCCATCGAGAATTGCTCGCCGGCGACGAATTTCGTGCGGCCAAGCTGAGTGTCGAGAATCTTCATTGCTTCGGTGGTTTTCGCCTGCGACGCGGCGATGACGGCAGGATCGCGCTTCTCCGGCGGCGTGCGGATCAAACCCATGAACGCCGGTCCGATCGCGGGAGCGACCGAAGACAATTGCCAGTCCATCCACTGGCCTGCGCGCGCGCGCGTCTGCGCATCCGCAGGTTCGAGTTTCCCCGCGCCATATTCGCGCGCAAGGTAGCGGACGATCGCATTCGATTCCCAGAGTATGAAATCGCCATCCTGCAATGTCGGCACGAGGCCGTTCGGATTCATCGCGAGATAGGCCGGCTCCTTGTTCTTGCCGAACGTCCCGCCGATGTCGAAGCGCTCATGTTCGAGCGACAACTCGCCGATCGCCCACATGACCTTCTGCACGTTGGATGACGTGTTGCGTCCCCACACTTTCAACATGGAATCAATTCCCTGGGAGTTTTTGCGCGTCGGAAAATAACGCTCAGTCGAGGCGTCGCGCCTCTTCCGGCAGCATGATGGGTATGCCGTCACGGATGGGATAGGCCAGCTTGGCCGAACGCGAAATGAGTTCCTTGCGCGCGGCGTCGTATTCCAGCGGCCCCTTGGTCAGCGGGCAGACCAGAATTTCCAGCAGCTTGGGGTCGACGGTCTCGGCGGGGCGATCATTCGCTGTGTTCATGGCCGGCTCTTTAGCAGAACTCAAAGCTCATTGCAGCGGGGTTTCGCCCGGCGTCTTGCTGTTTGCAAGCTCGATTTCTGTGACGGCCACAAGGATTTCGGCCCGGGTCTTGAGATCGGGCGCTTCCAGCATTGCCTGCTTTTCCGCGGAGCCGTAAGGCGACATCATCGCCAGCGCGTTGACCAGGGCCTCATTCGGCGCCTTCTCGATGCCGTCCCAATCGGTCTTCAGATTGTTTGCTTTGAGAAAATCCGTCAGTGCGCGCAACACGGCATCGCGGTCGACATCGTCTTCGCCCTTGCGCGCGATAAAGTCGTCGGCATACGGCGCGTAGTCGACGCGGCATTGGCGATAGGGCGTCGTCACCGCCAATTCCTCGATAACGCGAAAGCGCGATATGCCGGTGAGCTGGATGAGATAGCGGCCGTCGCCGGTCTCCGCGAGCTGTGTCAGGCGGCCGACGCAACCGACGTGAAAGAGAGATGGCTTTTCGCTCGGCCCGGGATGCGAAGGGTCAGGCTGGATCATGCCGATGAGCCGGTGACGGGACGCAAACGCGTCGTCGATCATCGCGAGATAACGCGGCTCAAAAATATTAAGCGGCATCTGCCCGCGCGGAAGTAGAAGCGCGCCTGGTAGCGGAAAAACCGGGATGACCGGCGGAAGCTCGCCCGGTCCACGATATTCCGCATTCATCGGCATCTTGCGCCTCGCCATTCCGGAACTGCGCAAGCGCATCGTCCGGAATCTGGATATTCCACCGCCGCGTCCGTTCTGAATTACGGGTCGCGTGCCGCGCACGCGCTCCGGAACGCCGGAGCATCAGGAAAACAGGATTGACGATAACTTGCGCCGACCCACAACCGTCGCTTCGTCCGTTGCACCCCAGGCGTCGAAAAACTGCACGAGCTGTTTGCGCGCACCGTCGTCATTCCATTGGCGGTCGCGCTTGACGATTTCCAGAAGATGGTCGATCGCAGCTTCGCGCTTGCCGCTGGCGTTGAGTGCGAGCGCAAGATCGAAACGCGCCTGATGGTCAGCCGGGTTCCGCGCCACTTTGGCTTCCAGATCGACGACCGAGCCGAGCTTGCCCGCCTGCTCGGCGAGTTCGAGCGCGGCGCGCGCCGCTACGACGGGCGTGTCGTTGCGCTTTGCTTCCGGCACCAGCGCGAGTGTCTGCTTTGCCTGCTCGATCGCGCCGGTCTCGATGTAGCAGCGGGCGAGACCCGCGAGCGCGTGAACATTGGTGCTGTCCTCGGCGAGGACTTGCGCATACATGTCCGCCGCTGCCGCCGCGTCGCCGCCGACCAGGGCTTCGTCTGCAGTCTTGAGAAGATCCTTGGTCTCGCCGCCGACGCGATCCTTGATCAGGCGTTCGACAAAGGCGGTGACCTGGCTCTCCGGCAGCGCGCCCATGAAGCCGTCGACCGGCTGGCCGTTGACGAAGGCGATCACCGCCGGGATGGACTGGATTCCCATCTGGCCGGGAATGGCCGGATGGTCGTCAATATTCATCTTGGCGAGCTTGATCTTGCCCTTGGCGCCGCGGACGACCTTTTCCAGGATGGGCGTCAGCTGCTTGCACGGGCCGCACCATGGTGCCCAGAAATCGACCAGCACCGGCTGGCGCTTCGATTCCTCTATGACGTCCTTGACGAATCCCTGGGTGGTGGTGTCGGCGATCAGCTGATCGGCTGCCGCCGCGGCCCCGCCATTGTCCAGCAAAGTCATGGATTTCCGCTCTCCCGCGTGACGCGCAACAACCGCCATTAAATGGCGAAGGACGCCATTGATTTCAATCGGGTTCGCCAGCCGTGGCCGGCCCTGCCACGGCAACGACCCGCGGCTCGTGCCCGGTGGCCCGGAGGAATCGGATGAGATCGTCGCGCGCGATGGACGTGGTCATGCTGTTGAGGAGCGGATGATAGTTCAGCGTGTCGTGCTCCATCATCGCTGCATCGAGCACAATTGTAAGCCGCTGCGCCTTGTCGTTGATCGCGCCGAACGGAGTGACCGAGCCCGGCTCGACGCCGAGCACCTCGCGCATCAGGTCGGCCGATCCGAACGAGAAGCGGCCGCTTGCGCCGAGCAGCCGATGCAGCGACTTCAGGTCGATCACTGCGCTCTCGAGCGCAACCACCAGGAACAGAGTGTCCTTCTTGTCCTTGAGAAAGAGGTTCTTGGTATGCCCGCCGGAAATCTTGCCGCGCAGCCTTTTTGCTTCCTCGACTGTGAAGACGGGAGGGTGATGGATGGTCGCGTGGCGGACGCCCAGCCCGTCGAGAAAGGCAAAGAGTTCGTCCGGGGTGGCGGGCATGGGGGCAGGATCGATTTGCGGCGGGACCGGATACATCTCTAAAGTCCCGAAATTGCCCCGGCAATGCAGCGCCGCCGGCGCAGCGGGAAGGGCCGCGGTTGCAAAGGGACAAGCCTTTTGGCATACGAGGGACCTTCGGTGGCCGTGGCCGCCGATCCCCAAAGGATGCGGGTGTAGCTCAGGGGTAGAGCACGACCTTGCCAAGGTCGGGGTCGAGGGTTCGAATCCCTTCGCCCGCTCCAATTTCACGCCTCGCAGACGTGTGTTTTAACGGCGAGCGCGGCATTATTACCACAGTCAGGTTCTTCTTCGCGTGATGTGTGTGCGCATCCGACGCCGCGCCGTTGTCGGGCCGTATAGAAGTCATTAACATTTGCGAAGCACGGACATGCGGGGGCACTGCGAATGACCAAAGCGACGAAGGTTCTGGCCGGCTTGGCGTCATTGACGCTGCTGGACATTGCGGCGGCATCAGCACAGCCCGCACCAGTCTACAATTGGACGGGCTTCTACATCGGTGGTCACGCCGGGGCGCGCTGGTCCACCATCGATGTGTCCGCTCCGTCGGCCAATGTTGGTGATCTCGATTTGTTGTCCCTGCCCCCGGTCAACGATCGCTATAATCTGAGCGGCGCGATCGGCGGTTTTCAGGCCGGCTATAACTTCATGCTTTCGCCTAACATCCTCGCCGGTATCGAAGGCGATTGGTCGTGGGGAAAGCAAAGCAAGAGCGCCGGGAGCACGGTGAGCGGCACTGACGATGGCGGCGACGGATACACTTTCACCCGCACCGCCAAGGTCGAACTCGAATGGCAAGCCTCGCTCCGTGCGCGTCTCGGCTTCGTGAACGGTCCGTGGCTTTTCTACGGAACCGGCGGCGTCGCATTCACGCACGTGAATTTCAGCGAATATTCGGAGCTCGATTCGACTGGGGACGTGTTCGGTTTCATTCCGAGCGCCTGGAGCGGTTCGAAGACGCTGACCGGCGCGGTTGTCGGCGTGGGCGCCGAATATTTGTTCGCAAACAATTGGACCGGTCGCGTCGAATATCTCTACGAAATGTTCGGCAGCTTCGACGTCAACACCGGGCCGAATCCGGATGTCGGGAAGGTCGATGTCAAGGACGTGAGCAAGATTCGCGTCGGCATCAACTACAAGTTCACGCCCTGACGTTCAGCGGCGCGCTATGATGCGCGCCGCGGCACCAGCGAAATATAATCCTCGAACTTGCCCGACGGCGAGCGTTCGATTGCCTCGACGGCAATCGGCTGCACGCTGAAGCTCGGATCGATCGCTTTGCGCACGCAGGCTTCGAGGGCTTGGCGATCGACAGCCTTGCCGCGATCGAGCGGAACGTATCGGACTTCGATCGAGGCGGGGTCGGTCTGCACGATCTGGTATTGCTGAAACGATATCAATTGACGCAGCTGCGCCACCGGGATGTAGGGAATGATCCTGCGGCCGTCTCGCAGCGTGAAGGCATTGCGATAGCGGCCGAGCACGCGCGCGAGCGCCGGCAGCTTGATCCGGCATTTGACACGTTCCGGCGCGGCGACGGCGAGGTCGCCGAGTTCATAGCGAATGAGTGGCATCGCATAATTGTAGAACGGCGTGACCACGACGCGTCCCGTTGCGCCGGGAGCGACCGGCGCGCCGGCATCGTCGAGAATTTCGACGAGCGCGGTTTCGGCATTGACATGCATATGGCCGCACCAGGGACATTCGGAGGCGAGAAGGCCGGTTTCCTGCGCGCCGTATTGATCGATGGGCCGTGTGCCGAAAGCGCTGAAGCAGGCCTGCCGGATGTCGTCGGTCAGTACCGTGCCGATCGAGGTGATTTGCTCGAGCGGCAAGCGAAGGCCGCGTTCGAGAACTCTTTCGGCGGTTTCGAGCAGCACGAAGGAATGCGCGGTCAGATAATTCGGCTGTCGCCTGCGCAGCCAGTCGATGCGCATGTCCGCATCGGCAGACAGATCGAGCGTGTGATGCAAGCCCGCCGATCCTGCCCGCCAGCCGATCTCGGTCGCTCCTTCGGGCGGGCGCGTATCGGTGCGCGTGCGCGCAACGAAGCTCGCCATCGTCTTGGAACCGTCGAAACTCCACCAGCGAAACGAGCGGTCGGTGGCGCCCGAACTTGCGACGGTGGCAAGCTCGTTCGTCCGATAGCGTACCGGCCGTCCGGTCGAGCCTGATGTTTCGTCGGCTTTCACCTGTCCGGCATAGGGCGGCACGATGGCGCTGCTCAGCGCGTCGAAATTTTGCTGAACGGCAGCCCGCGTCAGGATCGGAATTTCGCTCCAGCGCGTCAGATCGGCCTGCGATTCCTGGCAGTATGACACGAGCCTTTGTTTGTAGAAGGGGACATTGCGCTGTGCGTGCAGGACGAGGGGCGTGAGGAGACTGTTCTGATAGGCGCGGAGCTTGTCAGGCGGCAGGCGCTCGGTTTCCGCGAGCACGTCGCGGAATTTCAGCACCATGGATTCCGCCTGAGCCACCATCATCCGCGTCTGGCCTGTGCCGCCGAACCATGATTGGAATGGCAGGCGCGTGACATATCCGCGCGCCACGTTATGGAGTCCGGTCCGGAAAATGAAGTGTGGAATCGTCGACCGTGCCAGCGCGCTCCGCGGAGGCGGCCAGTGAGCAGCCATTGGCAGGTTTATCATCGCGCCTGGTCGCAGCTCACGCCGCCATTGCGGCCCCACGCCGAGGTCGTGGCGGGCTATCGCGACCAGCTGAAAGGGCGTGTCGGCCGCACGCTTCTTCTTGGCGTGACGCCGGAACTGGCCGATATCGCGGGCAATGTCGTGGCGGTCGATCGCAATGTCGCGATGATCGAGCATATCTGGCCCGGCAACACCGACGCACGACATGCCGTCGCAGCCGACTGGCGCCATCCGAGCTTTGCCCCGGACAGTTTTTCGCTGTGCGTCGGGGATGGCAGCCTGGCGATGCTCGCATTTCCCGATGACCTTCTCACGGTCGTGCGGGCGCTTGACCGGATCATCGAGAGCGGTGGCCGGATCGTTACGCGGCTTTACCTGTCGCCGGAGACTGCCGAAACGGCGTCCAGTCTCAAGGACGCGGCGTTATCCGGAGCGGTCAGGAATTTCCATGCTTTCAAGATCCGGCTTGCCATGGCGATCATCGCGCAACGCACATCGCCGATTGTCGGCGTGCAGGAAATCCTCGACGCGTTCAACGCTCTCTTTCCGGATCGCGACGTGTTACCGGGTCCCGCAGGATGGAGCCGCGAGCAGATCGACACGATCGATCTCTACAGAAACTCTGCCGTCGCGTTCAGCTTTCCACGGCGCAATCAGCTCCTGCCGATCATCCGCTCGGTTTGGCCGAGCGCGAGGCTGGTCGCCTGCGGCACGTATGACATGTCGGAGCGCTGCCCGTTGATGGTCGCGGACGTTCCGTGATCTGTACCGGCCACCACGGGCATCATCAATAGCCGACGGCCAGCGCTCCGCGCGTGCGGGGGTCGGCGCCGCCGCTCAATCCATCCGGCGTAACCAGAATCGAATTGGCCGAGGTGAGAGGAGGGCGCCGCATCACATTATGTCCAAGCGCCCGCAGCGCGTCGATGGTCGCGTCGGAAATGCCGGGCTCGACCAGCACCGTATCCGGCATCCATTGATGATGGATGCGCGGCGCCGCAACCGCGTCGCCGATCGGCATGTGGTGA
>CAZSAW010000169.1:0-11497 GCA_964604745.1 uncultured Hyphomicrobiales bacterium | reverse complement strand
GGTCTTCTCCCAGTTTTTCGGGACGAATTGCGTGCGGCCCTCGCGCACCGCGGCGATCGCCGGCTCGGCCAGCGTCTTCGCATCGACATACCATTGGTCAGTGAGAAACGGTTCGATTACGGAGCCGGAACGGTCGCCGTGCGGCACCATGTGTGTGTGCGGCTCAATCTTGTCGATAAGCCCCTTCGCCTCCATGCGTTCGACCACGATCTTGCGCGCGGCAAAACGGTCCTTGCCATGCAGCAACAACGTCTCGCCGAGATCGTGCGATTGCGGCACGTCCTTCAGGAAAGCGTCGTTGTCCTTCAGATTCAGTCTCGCTTCCGGATCGAGCACGCTCACCAAGGGCAGCTTGTGCCGCCGCCCGACCTCGAAGTCGTTGAAATCGTGCGCCGGCGTGATCTTCACGGCGCCGGAACCTTTCTCCGGGTCCGAATAGTCATCGGCCACGATGGGAATGCGCCGTCCGACCAGCGGCAAAATCACGTGCCTTCCGACAAGATGCCTGTAGCGCTCGTCATCCGGATGCACGGCGACTGCCGTGTCGCCGAGCATCGTTTCCGGCCGTGTCGTCGCGACAGTGATGAACGTGTCCGGAAGATCCTCGATCGGATATTTGAAATGCCAGAGATGGCCCTTGATCTCGACCTGCTGCACTTCAAGATCGGAGATCGCCGTCAGCAGCTTCGGGTCCCAGTTGACCAGCCGCTTGTCCTTGTAGATGAGCCCCTCGCGATAGAGTTCGACGAAGACCTTGAGCACGGCCTTCGACAGCCCCTCGTCCATCGTAAAGCGCTCGCGCGACCAGTCGCATGATGCGCCGAGACGCTTCAGCTGATTGACAATCGTGCCGCCGGATTCGTGCTTCCATTCCCAGACGCGATTGAGAAATTTCTCGCGTCCCATGGTGCGCCGGTCGGGCTCCTGGCGCTCCATCAATTGCCGTTCGACCACCATCTGCGTGGCGATACCGGCATGATCGGTGCCCGGCTGCCAGAGGACATCGCGCCCGCGCATACGCTCGAAGCGGCAGAGAATGTCCTGCAGCGTGTTGTTCAGCGCGTGCCCCATATGAAGCGAGCCGGTCACGTTGGGCGGCGGAATGACGATGCAATAAGGGGCTGACTTCGCGCGGTCGGGCCGGCCGGCGCGGAAGGCCTGCGCCTTCTCCCAGGTTTGCGCGATGCGCGCCTCGACCTCACCCGGCTGATATGTCTTCTCGATCATTGTGCTTCCGTTTCGCAGCGCGCTAAGAAGCCCGCCATACTTGGTCCTGTCAACGCCGCCGCAATCCCTTGTCAGCGCCTACCCCAACCCGCGCCATCGCCCTCCTCGCCTTCGCGGCTTTTGCGAGCCAATCGATGGTGCGCGTCTCGGACTCGCTTCTGCCGCAGATCGCCAATGACTTCGGCGTGAGCATCGGCGCGGCTTCGGCGGTGGTCAGCGCCTATGGCGTCGCGCACGGATCGGTTCAACTCGTGATCGGGCCCGTCGGCGACCGGCTGGGCAAATATATTTCCGTGCTGGCCGCCTGCGCGATCTCGACAGTCCTGGTCGTGCTCTGCGGCTTCGCGCAATCCCTGCCGGCGCTAGTCGCCGCACGCCTCGCCTGCGGGTTGAGCGCGGGCTGTGTCATCCCGCTCGGGATGGCCTTTGTCGGCGACGCCGTTCCGTTTGAACGGCGGCAGCCGGTCCTCGCACGCTTCTTCTCCGGCCAAATCCTGGGAATGCTCTTCGGCCAGGCCGCGGGCGGCGTCTTGGGCGATTATTCCGGCTGGCGCAACGTGTTCTTCATCCTCGCCTCACTGTTTGCGATCGCCACCGCGGCGCTCGTCGTCGAGATGTTGCGCAATCCTTCCATCCAGGCTGGCAGCTCCAATCCCCACGGCGGGCGGAGCCTCGCCGCGAATTACCGGCTTGTTCTATCCGGCAATTGGTCGTGGATCGTGATCTTCGGCGTCTTTGTCGAAGGCGCGTTGATGTTCGGATCGCTTGCCTATGTCGGCGCCGATTTGCATCTGCGTTTCGATCTCGGCCTCACCGCGATCGGTCTCGTGGTCGGCACATTCGCGCTTGGCGGTTTGAGCTATGCGCTCACTGTCTCGTGGCTCGTGGCGCGACTGGGCCAGGTTGGCCTGCTCAAGGTGGGGGCGGTTATTCTGGCGATCGGATTGCTGATGCTCGCTGTCGAGCCGCATTGGTGGCTCGCGCCGGCAGCCCTCGTCGCCATCGGGCTCGGTTATTACATGCTGCATAACACGCTGCAGGTGAACGCCACGCAGATGACGCCGGAAGCACGCGGCACCGCGGTGGCGATCTTTTCGGCATGCTTCTATCTCGGACAGACCACCGGTGTCGCCGCCGGATCGCTTGTTATCGACCGCTTTGCTGCGATCCCGATTTTCGTGACCGCCGCGATCCTGTTTCCGATTTTCGGATTCTGGTTCGCGCAAAAGCTCGCGCAGCATCGGCGCGAGACGGAACCGTCAAGAACCTGAAAGCGTCAGGACGAGCGTCCGCGCGAGACCCGTTCGATCTCGGCACGTACGAGCCGCTCGACCAGGCCCGGCAGATTGTCATCGAGCCAGGCCTTGAGCATCGGCCGCAGCATTTCCCGCACGATGTCTTCGAGCGTGCGGGCATTCTGTACCAGCACCGTGTGAGCCAGCGTGTTGAACGCTGAATCGACCGCGCTCATGGCCGTCTGAGACATCAAGGGCCGATCAGGCGCGCTGGATTCAGTATTCGCGACCTGCCGCAGAAGCTCAGGGACGGGCGGCATTTCCGGAATGGGATCCGGTTCGCGCGCCTCGGCGAAGACAACATCGGGCTGCGCGTCGATCGTCCGGAACGGCGTCACCGCGGGCGCCGGCGACGGTTCCGGTTGCGCCATCTGTTCCGTCAAATCGAGAATGTCGCCGACGCTGTCGTCATTCTCCGCTTCGACGGGCAGCATCGAGGCTGGCTCAGACGCGCGCAGCATGGCGGAGGGCTCGGATGACTGTACTGTATCGGCCGGCTTGGCGGGTGGAGGAACCACTGCGCGCGGACCCGGCGCGGGGGCCGGCGCCGGCCGCGGCGCGGCCTTGGCCGCCGACGCATTGGCCTTGCCAGGCTCATCGTCAGCGATGATGCGCCGGATGGAGGCCAGAATCTCCTCCATCGACGGCTCTTGTGCCTTCGCCGCCTGGCTCATAGCCGCACCTCTGTTACCGACGCGGGCCGGGGACCTCAGGCTCGCGCGTCAATTCGAATCATCTGTTTATCTTCGCCGTTTTCTCCGGCGAATGGGAGTATGTACCGACAAGGCCAGAGTGCAAAATGCGGCCTGTGAATACGCGCCGCGCAAGCGGCTTTGCGCATCAACGTCCGTCAGGATTTCGCACGCCAAACCAGCTGTCGCGAACCTGTTGATAATGCACCATCGGATCGTAGATCGGCACCTGCAGGCCGAGCACGGCGATCGAAAGGCGCCCGACGGCGGAAAGCAGCGTATAGGACGCCACCACACGGTCGCGCTGCGCGGTCACTAGTGCCACGCGTGCGTTCACGAGTTCCTGCTGCGCATTGAGGACGTCGAGCGTCGTCCGCTGGCCGACGCGCGCTTCCTCGCGCACGCCATTCAACGCGATTTCCGCCGCCGCGACCTGCGATTGTGTCGCCTGAATCTGCGCCTTCGCTGCCTCGAGCTGTCCCCACGACTGCACCACGTTGGCGCGCGCCTGGTCGCGATTAAGCGCAAGCTCGAGATGCCGTTGGCCGAGCGTTTCCTTGTTCTGGCGAATGGTCGCGTATTCCGCGCCGCCTTGATAGATCGGCACCGTCAATTGACCGGTGACCGATACCGAAGACGAGTATGGAATCGACGGCGACTGGTCCAGATTGTACTGCGCGGCGGCGTTCAGGGTCAGCGTGGGATAAAGAGCGCCCTCGGAGACTTTCACCTGCAGCGCGGCGACGTCCACCCCGTGCTCGGCGGCATTGACGGAAGGATTTTCCGCCTGCCCCTGCGCCACCGCGAGATCGAGCGAACGCGGCGAGAACCGGTCAACCGGTGCGCCGGGCGACAGATGTCCGGGATCGACACCGATCACGCGACGATAGGCGGCACGCGACGTCGTGACATTGGCTTGCGCGGCAAGAAGCTGCGACTGCCCGGCGGCCAAACGCGATTCAGCCTGCGCGACGTCGGTGCGGGTTACCTCGCCGACGTTGAAGCGGTCGCGGGTCTGCCGCAACTGCTCCTGCAAGACTTCGACGTTTCTCCGCTGCAGATCGAGGATCGCGGTGTCGCGCAGAAGATTCATGTAGGCGGTGGAGGCATCGAGCAGCACCTGCTGCTCGATGACACGCAGCGTTTCGCGCGCGGCGAAAACCTGGCTCTCGGCCTGGCGTGTCCGGTTGGCGGTCTGGAATCCGTTGAACAGCGTCTGGCTGACCGTCGCGCCGACGCTGCGCGGAGTTGTCGGCCCGGTCACCGTGAGTTGCGTCGGTGGATTGGTGCTGAACGAACGGGTGGTCTGCTCGGTATATTGCTCGCCGAGATTGCCGGTTGCGGAGACACGTGGCCGGTAGCCCGACAGCGCTTGGGGCACGTTCTCGTCGGTCGCGCGCAAGGAGGCGCGCTGCGCGTTGACCTGCGGGTTGTTCTGGTACGCCTGTACCAAGGCCGTTTCCAGCGTCTGCGCAACAGCATCAGCGCCGATCGTGACGGTGGCTAACGCCGCCAGCGCTAGAAGGACCCCCCTTCTCCTCGGCATTCAAAAGCTCCAGACGCGCACTGTCCCTCGAAAGGCCCGACTCAATCGGGCTTTCGATGGAACCCACCCTCCTACGTACACCGCACTTTTCAGGCTTGAAACCCCTGCCGAGCCGCGCTGCACAAAAGATCGCAGGCGTGGGGTATTCGGGCTACACTTGCGTTCGAAGGTCAGAAGACGAAGGCCGGAGGCTTGGCAAAAGCGCCCAGCAGGGGAGCGGCCGCATCGAACACGGGCCGCGCGCTGATGTCGCCCCCGTCATTTCGGTACACCATCGCCTTGCCGGCGGGGCCGGCGCCGAGAACGCAGACCAGGCGGCCGCCGTCGCGCAATTGGGCGAATAAGTCCGACGGCGGCGTCTCTACCGCGCCCTCTACCACGATCGCGTCGAACGGCGCTTGCGCACGCCAGCCCTTGGGCAGCGGACCCGTCACCACCTCCACATTCGCCACGCCCGTCACCGCCAGGGCTTCTTTGGTCTGCACGACCAGCATCGGATCCTCGTCGAGCGCCACAACCGAGCCCGCCAGGCGCGCCATGAGAGCGGACGAATAGCCGCTGCCACAGCCGACATCGAGGACATGCTCGCCTTCGGCGATCGCGGCCGCGTTGATGAGTTTGGCGATTGTCATCGGCTTGAGCAGACAGCGGGACGGCTTGCCCTGCCCCGGCTCCGTCACTGCAATATCCAGATCGAGATAGGCCAGCGCCCGCTTCGCGCGCGGCACAAAAGCCTCGCGCGGCACTTCCAGCATCGCCGACAGCAGACGCGGGTCAGTCACATCATTGGTTCTGATCTGGCCGTCGACCATCATCCGACGCGCGGCAGCAAAATCAGCCATGGAAATCCCGCAAGTCCGAAATCCCTGAGAAGCGCGTCGCTTTTGCGGCAAGGCTCGGGAAAAGGCAAGCATGCGAAGTCGGTCAGTCCCGTTATTGCCCGGCGGAAAGGCCTCCTATATAGGCAAGGCCCAAGGCCACGTGGCGGAGTGGTTACGCAACGGTCTGCAAAACCGTGTACACCGGTTCAATTCCGGTCGTGGCCTCCAGCATTTCCCGGCCCGCTCCTCGATGCAGGACCCCCGCTGCCGCAGCCTCAAAACTGCGCAGAAACTTTGCATCCGGCCGGGGCTTTTGTTATGAGGCGCGTCGTGTTCCGCGGTAGCTCAGTGGTAGAGCAGCCGGCTGTTAACCGGCTGGTCGTAGGTTCGAATCCTACCCGCGGAGCCAACTTTTCTCCGCTCCGATCCGCCAACGAATTTTTGCCGCGACGTTTGCCGAGCGCTTAGCCGGCCCGGCGATTATTGGGCCATCGAGCGAGAAGCGGCCGAATTTCCCGGAGTCAGGCCGCTCGATCCGCAAGCCGCCCCACCTCGCGCCGGATGAGATCGCGATACTGCCCTTCCCTGCGCGTCAATTGCTTGGGCGAGCCATCCTGCAAGATGCGGCCTGCTTCGAGCAGCACGATCCGGTCAAAGCTGCGCAGAGTCGAGAGACGATGCGCAATGGCAATGACGGTGCGCCCGCGCATGAGGCGGTCGAGCGCCTGACGGATCGCTTCTTCGGATTCCGTGTCGAGCGCGGATGTCGCTTCGTCGAGTAGCAGGATCGGCGAGTCTTTTAGGAATGCGCGTGCGATCGCGATCCGCTGACGTTGGCCGGGCGAGAGCTTCACGCCACGATCGCCGACAACGGTGTCGACGCCTTCGGGCAGGAGCTCCACGAACTCCTTGCAGCGCGCTGCGGCGAGCGCGTCCAACACGTCCTTGTCGCTCGCCTCCGGCCGGCCATAGCGGATGTTCTCCATGATCGAGCGATGAAAGAGCGACACATCCTGCGGCACCACCGCGATCGCGGCACGCAAACTGTCCTGCGTCACGCGCTCGATGCTCTCCCCTCCGACCATGATGCGGCCCGCCTGCACGTCATAGAAGCGTTGCAGTAATGCAAACAAGGTCGACTTGCCGCTGCCCGAGGGCCCAACCAGACCAACACGCTGGCCCGGCTTGATGCGCAGATTGAGATTTTCGAAAACGTGGCGTCCGTCCGGATACCGGAATGTGACATTCTCAAATGCGACACTGACGCCCTTTCGCAGCGGCAACTTACCCGCCTGCGCGTGATCACGAAGCGCATGCGGGACGAGCAGCGTGCCCAACGCTTCCGACAGACGCGCGAGGTGCTGCGTTACGTCGACAAGCGCCACAGCAAGATCCCGCGTCGCGTGCAGCACCGAGAGGCCGAGCGTACAGACGAGCACGACGTCGCCAGTCGTCGCAGCACCACGCTGCCACAGCTCGATCGCCCAGGCGAGCAGGCTGACGATCAGCACGACCGTGACGAGCGCGTGCGTCAGCCGGATCTTTTCCAGGTAGAGAAGCGAACGGCGGCGTGCAGCGAGCTCGCGATCGACCGTGGCATCGAACCGGCGATGCTCACGGCCAATGCCGCAGAAGGCCCAGACGAGCGACATGTTGCCGATCACGTCGATCATTTCGCCATCGACGCTCGCCGCCTTGTCGGCAAATTCGTGGTGTAGCGGCCCGCCCTGGGCGGCAAAACGAAACATGCCGACAATGACGATCCCGGCGATCACGATCAGAACGAGCGCCATCGGCCCGCTCACCGTCGTGACAAGCGCGATGGCGAAGACGGTAGCGACACAGGGCGGCAGGACGTTCCACACCAGCATGTTCTCGACGGTGTAGAAGGCATTGGCACTCGCGGTGATACGGCTTGTCAGCGTTCCCGGCAGCCGCTCCGCGAAGTAGCTCGGCGCGTGGCCGGTCAGGTGCCGGAAGATGTCGCGACGCACGTCCCCCGTCACCGCGACAAAGGTGTAGCTCGCGACAAAGCTCGCAACGCGCCACAACAGATTGTCGGCGGCGATCAGCGAGATGAGAAGCGCGAAGGCAAACCAGACT
This sequence comes from uncultured Hyphomicrobiales bacterium, assembly GCA_964604745.1. Taxonomy (GTDB): domain Bacteria; phylum Pseudomonadota; class Alphaproteobacteria; order Rhizobiales; family Xanthobacteraceae; genus Pseudorhodoplanes. The sequence goes on along the minus strand of CAZSAW010000169.1, from coordinate 3,813 downwards.
GCGCTACCGCCGAAGGCACTCTGCGAGAGCGTGTCGACGAGAAACTTCACGCCGTATTGAGCCGCCACCGAACAGGCAACGGCCGCAAGCACCGCGACCAGGATGACGGCGTGCGACCAAGGCCGCCCGCGCATATAGCGCGCGAAGAATGCAAGCGGCCGTCCGGAATAGCGGCAAAGGCTGTCCATCGGTATTCGGGTCCCAGATTATTGCTTTGGCATTTTGCAACGGCACGCCGCGATGATGACCGATTGTTCATGTCGTCGTGCGGAAAGGCAGAGAAGACGGCGCTCGATAAAACGCGTGCCGCACAGAAAAGTTGCGCGGGAACCAGTTGCCTTTCAGGCCATTAAGCAAGGGCTTTGGCTCTGCCACTGTCACGCTGCGCGGGCGGCAACAGCCCTCACCAAACCGAGGACACCATGCGCATTGCTCAAGTTGGCCCGCTGATCGAGGCGATTCCGCCCCGCCTGTATGGCGGGACAGAGCGGGTCATGCATTGGCTGGTAGAGGAGCTCGTCGCAATGGGCCACGACGTGACCCTCTTCGCCAGCGGCGACTCGCGCACCTCAGCCCAGCTCGTCGCACCTTGGCCAAAGGCGCTTCGCTTCGATGACGCAGTACGCGATCAAAATGCGTTACATATTGTAATGTTGGAGCAAGTGCGCCGCCGCGCGGCCGATTTCGACATGCTGCACTTCCATCTCGACTATTACCCGTTCTCGCTTTTCGCGCGCCACACGACGCCATTCCTGACGACGCTGCACGGCCGGCTCGATCTGCCCGAACATCAGCTCCTCTTCGACACTTTCGCCGACATCCCCGTCGTGTCGATCTCGGATTCGCAACGCGCGCCTATCGCACGCGCGGGCTGGATGCGCACGATCCATCACGGAATGCCGGAAAATCTGCTCACCCCGCGGCCCGCGAAACCGTCGTATTTTGCTTTCCTCGGCCGCATCTCGCCGGAGAAGGCCGTGGACCGCGCGATCCGCATCGCGAAGCGTTGCGGCGTTCCGATCAAACTCGCCGCCAAGGTCGACAAGGTCGATCGCGAGTATTTCGAGGAGCGCATCGAACCGCTCATCTGCGGCCCGGACGTCGAATATATCGGCGAGATCGGCGACGAGCAGAAATCGGATTTCCTGAGCGGCGCGGTTGCACTGCTCGCGCCCGTCGATTGGCCGGAGCCGTTCGGTCTCGTTCTGATCGAAGCAATGGCTTGCGGCACGCCGGTCATTGCATTCAACCGCGGCGCGGTGCCGGAAATCGTCGAAAACGGTCTGACCGGCTACATCGTCGAGGATGAAGCGGGAGCAGTCGCTGCGTTCGACAAATTGCCGGGCCTATCCAGAAGCGCCATCCGCGCCCGGTTCGAGGAGCGTTTTACCGCCCGGCGCATGGCGAACGACTACCTCAGCACCTATCGTGAGCTGATCGACCTCGCGGCGCCGAAGCCGAAGCTCGTGCGCCTGTTTGGCGGCAAATCATGACGCCGCGGACGCACCCTCTTCCGCCGTACGCGTCTCCGGCATCGCCAGCCAGACAACGACCAATCCGAACGCCGCGATAGCCGAAAGGCTGAAGAATGTGACAGCACTGCCGGCGTGATCGAAGACATAGCCGGCCATCGTCGTGCTCGCAGCAGCTCCGATACCCATCGCGCTGCCCACAATCCCAAGCGTCAGATTGAATCGGCCGCTGTCGCCGGTGATATCGGCAATCACGAGCGGAAACATGATGGCGAGAATGGCCGCCGATATGCCGTCGAGAATCTGCGCCGTCACGATCAGATAAGGATCGCTGACGAGCGCAAAGACAGTTCCGCGCAACGCGAGCGCGGCAAAGCACGCGACGAGCAGCGGACGGCGGCCCCAGCTTTGCGTTTTCCGACCGATCCAGGGAGATGCTGCCGCGACGATGAGTTGCGGCACCACCATGCAGATCGCAATTAAGGTCGTCGCCGAATGGCCACCATGCGTCGTAAGTAGGCTTCCCATGATCGGCAGCATCGCGGCGTTCGACAGATGAAAGAGGACGACGCAGGCAGCGAAAATGAGCAAACTGCGGTTGGTCAAGACACTGCGAAAATCCGCAGCACTTGTCCGCGCCGCCGCAACGCGTCGGACTTTGCACGGCCTCTCGACCTCTGCGGCGCGAATGCGCGTCAAGGCGAAGACGGCCGGGATGATGAGCAGTGCAACGAAGACAAAGACAGCCTGGATCGACCAGAACTGGCCGCACAATCCCAGCGCCATCGCACCGATACCGCCACCGATGGCGGCAAAGCGTGAGTTGCGGCCGATGCGCTCGCCGAGCGCGGCGCGCCCAACCAATGCCAGACTCATTGCAGCGATTGCCGGTCCGAGCATGCAACTCGCGCCGGCATGCACCATCCGCGCCGCGAGCACGACCGGAAAGATCGGCCAGGCGGCAAGTGCAAGCGCGCTGGCGCTGATCGCGCCGATGGCGAGCATGGCGACGAGGCGCGTCGAACGCGCCGCATCCACCAACGCGCCGCTCGGCATCTGGCCTGCAAGCGCCACGAGGCCCCCGACGGACAGCACGACCCCAATATCGACCTGCGACCAGGCATTAGCCGTCAGATAAACGGCGATGAGCGGGCCAAATCCCGTCTGGATGTCGGCAAGAAAGAAACTGAACCAATCGAGCCCGCGCTGGCTTGCGGCCGATGGCGTTTCCATCGCGCTCGAGCGGGCCGGCGCTGCGACAGCCTGATCAAATGGCGACGTTTCGATCGAGTCGAAGGTGATGGATTGCGCGATGCCAGTCAGCTTGAGCCTCCGATATCGTCGCTGAAGGGACGACATCGGTCGCCGCGAACGCATGCGTGATGCATGTTGCGTCCCCTCCCTGCCGAGAGCGCTGCCTCACGATCCGCGCGAAAGTTTCTGCTCTTGCGTATTGACTGAATGTGCGCTGCGGTGTCGCGGGCTTAACGCCGACGTCAGCCAGAAGCCGCCCAAAGACGGCAAATTTGCGAAGGTTCCGAAAAATTCGCGCACCGGAGAGATTTTTTTCGGGTTCCATTGCCACATTTCGAGTTCCATCGGAACTCGACGAGCATTAGCTCCGCCATCCAAGAACCGGATTGACGTTGACGCGGCTTCGCGCATCACGCGCACGATAGTCGGGCCGCGGCGTGCGCCAGTCGCCGTAGATAGCTTCGAGAACAAGTTCCGGATTTTGCGGAAGCCACACCGGTAAGTCGCCAGAGAACACGCCTCTCTTCGGTTCGCCGATCACCTCCGTCTGAAACACATCGACATGTTCAGCCCCATCGTCGCTCACGTTGATTGTGGCGAGTTGCTTTTCGGTCGGAAAAAGCATGTCGACATCCAGATGAAGCAATCGGCCCGCGCGGCGAAACGACACTTGCCATTGCTCATCACGATGAATTCGATAGCCGCGCGAACGCATGCCCGCGATCAAGGCTCGGCGCTTGGGGCGGTCTTGCGGGAGCAGAACAAGGTCGATGTCGTAGTCGTGCAGGATGAAACCGTCTTCCCGCACGTGCCCAAGCAGCGTTCCCCAAAACAGCATCGGCCGGGCATCGACGCGCGCGCATTCATCGAGGAAATCACGCAGAAAATCCTTACCGTGGATCTGAAGATTGAAGCTGCGCCACCAGAGCTGCTTCATTTTCATCCGGCGGCCGAGCTGAAGAGCAAGCTTCGGATTGCGACGCCACCCAGCGATGAATGATGGCACGACACGCCAGCGCCACTGGCGATACGCGTCGCGAAAAAAGCGGACAAAGCGCGAAGGCCGCCTATAGGACATGTCGTCAGG
>CAZSAW010000168.1:0-6565 GCA_964604745.1 uncultured Hyphomicrobiales bacterium | reverse complement strand
ATGACCGAGCCAAAGACCGGCCGCCGCATCATCTGGCTTCACGTCCTCACCGTCGTGAGCGCGGCCATTCTCATCGGCGCCGAAGTGTTCGGCGCTGCCTTTGCCGGAAGCTGGGCGATCGCCAACCTGTTCGGCATCGGCACGATCGGCGCTCGCATCCTCGACGTGATCCTGTTCGCTTGCGGCCTCGCCGTCATGGCGCAGTTCATCCGCGCCGCGCAGCGCGTCGAGCCGTTCACCACGCGCGACTAGACGACACGTCGCCCGCCGGCGAGACGCCTGCTCATAAAAAATTTGGGATGATGCGCGTCGACGCGCCACGAACGCTGCGTGCTGCGCAAAAACTCTTGCATGCCGTGCGCGAACACATTATGTGCATCGCGCCCAATTTCGCACGTGCCTGTGGCCGCGTGTCGATCGGTGGGGTTCGGACAAGAGGCCGAACAGCCGCCTACGGAGGAGAGGCTCTCTTCCTTGCTAGGTGCCCGGAAGGGCGCCGATGCGATCGGCAGCCGGAGGCGAAACCGGCGTAACCCGCTCTCAGCGGGAGACGCGGCTTAAAGCAACGACGGAGCGGGCTTTTTTGGTCTCGCCGGCCCTCCAAAGGTCGGCACCGAAGAGGCTTGTTGTCCATCTTGCCGGCTGTGCGGATCGGGATCTCTCCCGCTCCAATCAAAGGCAGCATCTCGGGTGAAGAGCCCGTTCGTGCCCGTCGTGTCTCCACCGCACGCGAGCTGAACGCCTCCCGAACCCGCTGACGCCGGACGGTTCGCCGTCCACCGAACTTTGGGGAGGAGAGCGCCATGACTGCGCGTATCCGCGAATTCCTGCGCCACCGCCACGATGACGGGCCCTGCCTCGTCGTCGATCTCGACGTCGTGCGCGACAACTACAACGCCTTTGCCAAGGCGCTGCCCGACACGCGCGTCTTCTATGCCGTGAAGGCCAATCCAGCCCCCGAGGTGCTCACGCTCCTCGCCGGGCTCGGCTCTTGCTTCGACACCGCCTCGGTCGCCGAGATCGAGATGGCGCTCGCCGCGGGTGCGACGGCCGACCGCATCTCCTTCGGCAACACGATCAAGAAGGAGCGCGACATCGCGCGCGCCTTCGCGCTCGGCGTCCGCCTCTACGCGGTCGACTGCAAGGCCGAGGTGGAGAAGGTTGCCCGCGCCGCCCCCGGCTCGCGGGTCTTCTGCCGCATCCTCTCCGACTGCATCGGGGCGGAATGGCCGCTGTCGCGCAAATTCGGCTGCGAGCCCGGCATGGCCGTGGACGTGCTCGAGCGCGCGCTCACGCTCGGGCTTGAGCCCTATGGCGTCTCCTTCCATGTCGGTTCGCAGCAGCGCAACCAGCATGCCTGGGACCGTGCGCTCGCGTCGGCGGCCGCCGTGTTCAAGGAATGCGGCGAGCGCGGCATCAACCTCGCCATGGTCAATCTCGGCGGCGGGTTCCCGACCAGGTACCTGAAGAACGTGCCGTCGGTGAAAACCTATGGCGGGGCGATCTTCAAGGCGCTGCGCAAGCATTTCGGCAACCGCATCCCGGAAACGATCATCGAGCCGGGCCGCGGCATGGTCGGCAATGCCGGCGTGATCGAGAGCGAAGTCGTGCTCGTCTCCAAGAAGAGCGAGGAGGACGACGTTCGCTGGGTCTATCTCGACATCGGCAAGTTCGGCGGTCTCGCCGAGACGATGGACGAGGCGATCCGCTACCCGATCAAGACGCCGCGCGACGGCGATGCGCTCACCCCTTGCGTGCTCGCCGGGCCGACCTGCGACTCGGCCGACGTGCTCTACGAGAAGGAGCCGTATCTCCTGCCCGTGAGCCTGGAAATCGGCGACAGGGTGCTGATCGAGGGGACCGGCGCCTATACGGCGACCTACGCGTCGGTCGCCTTCAACGGCTTCGCGCCGCTGAAGACCTATCACATCTGACACCGCCGGGAGGCGGGCTTGCCCCGCCTCCCTTCCCCCATCGGTCGATAACGCCCGGATGCGGGCGGGGAAGAGATGGCCATGGTGACCATTCGTCATGAACGGCTGCGCGACGTTGAGGCGCGCGAGGCTTTGATCGACGCCGGCTTCGGCGACGCGCGTTACGCCAAGGCGGCCGAGCGTCTGCGCGAAGGCCGGCTCCCGGCCGACGGCCTGTCGTTTGTCGCGGCGGAAAACGGCCGCGTCATCGGCACGGTGCGGCTGTGGCATGTCTCGGCCGGACCCGCGTGCCCGGCCTTGCTGCTCGGACCGCTCACGGTCGACGCAGACAATCGCAGTCGCGGCATCGGCGCGGCGCTCATGCGCCGGGCAATGCAGGAAGCACGCCGGCTCGGCCATCGCGCCGTGCTGCTCGTCGGCGATGCGCCGTATTATGGCCGGTTCGGCTTCTCCAGCGCCAAGACCGGCGCGCTGTGGATGCCAGGCCGCTACGACCGCGACCGGCTGCTCGCCTGCGAGCTCGTCCCCGGCGCACTCGACGGCGCGCGCGGTCTTATCGGCGCGACGGGCGACATCGCCCCGCTCCCGGATATCGCTGCGCTCGTGAAGCGCACGGCGCCCCGTCGCCAACATTCCGTTCGGCGCGCGGCCTGATTGCCACGATAATATGACTGGGGATGCCGTGCCGGGTCCGGCGCGGCATCCCTTCCGTTCCTTGGCCCTCGTGGCTATCACCCCTTATCGCTGGAGGGATGACGATGAGTGTTTGGCCCGTTCATGCTCGTTTCGGCGGCCCGATCGTGATGATCGGCTTCGGCTCGATCGGCCGCGGCACGCTGCCGCTGCTTGAGCGTCATATCGAATTCGATGCCAAGAAATTCGTCGTCATCGCCCCCGACGACAGCGACCGCGCCCTGCTCGACGAGCGCGGCCTGCGGTTCATGCAGCTCGCGATCACCAAGGACAATTACCGCGAGGTTCTTAAGCCGCTGCTCACCACCGGCCCGGGCCGCGGGATGATCGTCAATCTTTCGGTCGACACGTCGTCGGCGGACCTGATTGATTTCTGCAAGGATATCGACGCGTTCTACATCGACACCGTGTGCGAGCCGTGGCCGGGCCTTTACAACAACGCCAAGGCCTCGCTGTCGGAGCGCTCGAATTACGGCCTGCGCGAAGGCGTGCTGGACGTCCGCCGCCGCCGTCCGGGCGGCGTGACCGCCGTAAGCTGCTGCGGGGCCAACCCGGGCATGGTGTCCTGGTTCGTCAAGCAGGCGCTGCTCAACGTCGCCTCCGACACCGGTCTCAAGATGGCCGAGCCCCGCACGCGCGAGGAATGGGGCCGCCTGATGCAACGCCTCGGCGTGAAGGGGGTCCATATCGCCGAGCGCGACACCCAACGTGCGCGCAATCCGAAGACGCGCGGCGTGTTCGTCAACACCTGGTCGGTGGAGGGTTTCTGCTCCGAGGGCCTGCAGCCGTCGGAGCTTGGGTGGGGCACGCACGAAAAGACGATGCCGGCGAACGGGCATCGCCATGCCTTCGGCTGCGACGCGGCGATCTACCTGACACAGCCGGGCGCCGGCACCCGCGTCCGCTCCTGGACGCCGACGGCGCGCGCGCAATACGGGTTTCTCGTCACCCACAACGAGTCGATCTCGATCGCCGATTACTTCACGCTGCGCGAGGGCGGCGCGGCGGTCTATCGGCCGACCTGCCATTATGCGTATCACCCCTGCGACGACGCCGTGCTGTCCCTGCACGAGATGGGCGGCGCGGCATGGCAGCGGCAGCCGGAATGGCACATCCTCGACGAGCACGAAATCGTCGACGGCATCGACGAACTCGGCGTGCTGCTCTACGGCCACGCCAGGAATGCCTATTGGTATGGCTCGCAGCTGTCGATCGAGGAGACGCGGCAGCTCGCGCCCTACCAGAACGCCACCGGTCTGCAGGTCACGTCGGCGGTGCTCGCCGGCATTGTCTGGATGCTGGAAAATCCCGATCGCGGCCTGATCGAGGCCGATGAGATGGATTTCAGGCGCTGCCTCGAAATCCAGCGCCCGTATCTCGGTCCGGTGATCGGACAATATACCGACTGGACACCGCTCGCCGATCGGCCGGGATTGTTCCCGGAGGACATCGACGAATCGGATCCGTGGCAGTTCAAAAACGTACTCGTGAATTGAGCGTTAACTCGCACGCAGTGAGAGAGCGCCGGTCGGCGTTCTATTTTCTTGCGGTCGTCGGCGATTGGATTTATTTTCCGCTCGCCCAATTTCGCACGTGCCTGTGGCCGCGTGCCGATCGGTGGGGTCCGGACAAGAGGCCGGACAGCCGCCTGCGGAAGAGTGATCTTCCTCGCTAGGTGTCCGATGCGACGCCGATGCGATCGGCAGCCGGAGGCGAAACCGGCGCACTCCGCTCTCAGCGGGGGACGCGGCTTAAAGCAACGACGGAGCGGGCTTTTTTGGAAACGCCGGCGCGAATGCCGGGTCGCTGAAAAGGCTTGTCCTTCTTTGCCGGCCGTGCGGACGGGAAACCGATCCGGACCAAGGCAGCACATCGGGTGAGGCTCATCCGGGCTCGCGGCGTTCGATCGCCGGCCCGCGATCATCCGCATCCATCGATTCATTTCGGCGGCTTGCCGCTGCGCCTTGAGGAGACTGCGCCGATGACCGAGCGCATCCGACAATTCCTGAAGAACCGCCAAGACGAAGGCCCGTGTCTCGTCGTCGATCTCGACATCGTGCGCGACAATTACAACGCCTTCGCTCGCACCCTTGCCGACACCCGTGTCTTCTATGCGGTGAAGGCCAATCCGGCGCCGGAAATCCTGAAGCTCCTCACCGAGCTTGGTTCCTCCTTCGATGTCGCTTCGGTGACGGAAACGCAGGCCGTGCTTGCCGCCGGCTGCACGCCAGACCGCATCTCCTACGGCAACACCATCAAGAAGGAGAGCGAGATCGCCGCGGCGTTCAAGCTCGGGGTGACGATGTTCGCGGTCGATTGCGAGGCCGAGGTGGAGAAGATCGCCCGCGCCGCGCCGGGCTCGCGCGTCATCTGCCGCATCCATTGCGATGGCACGGGCTCCGAATGGCCGCTGTCGCGCAAATTCGGCTGCGAGCCCGCTTACGCCACCGACATTCTCGAACTCGCGCACAAGAGCGGGCTCGTGCCCTACGGCATTTCCTTCCATGTCGGCTCGCAGCAGCACAATGTGGAAGCGTGGGACCGCGCGCTCGCCTCGACGGCGTCGGTCTTCCGCGCCTGCGCCGAGCGCGGGATTTCCCTTTCCATGGTCAACCTCGGCGGCGGATTCCCCGCCAGGTATCTGCGCAAGACGCCGAAGCTCGAAAGCTACGGCAAGGCGATCTTCCGCGCCCTGCGCAAGCATTTCGGCAACCGCATCCCGGAAACGATCATCGAGCCGGGCCGCGGGCTCGTTGGAAATGCCGGGATGATCGAGGCGGAAGTGGTGCTGATTGCCAAGCGTTCGCCCGAGGACGAGGTGCGCTGGGTCTATCTCGATATCGGCAAGTTCCACGGCCTTGCCGAGACCATCGACGAGTCGATCCGCTATCCCATCCGCACGCGCAAGGATCGGGACGAGATGGCGCCCTGCGTCGTCGCCGGTCCGACCTGCGACTCCGTCGACGTGCTCTACGAAAAGAATCCCTACCCGCTGCCGGTGTCGCTTGCGATCGGCGACAAGGTGCTAATCGAGGCCGCCGGCGCCTACACGACGACGTATTCGTCGGTCGGCTTCAACGGCTACCCGCCGCTCAGGCAATACGTGATCTGATTTTGGCCGACCGCCGTTTGCCGGGCGGCGCGTGCGCGCTGCCCGGTATTTTCACGCAAGGTTGACGATCCCCGCCTGCCCGTCCTCGCAGCCATAGGCGAGGAGCGCGCCGTCACCGCTGAACGCGAGAGCAGTGACCGGCACATCGCCCGGGCGCCGCGCGAGAATTTCGGCGGCATCGTCGATGCGCACGATCAGCACCATGCCGTCTGCGAAACCGGCGGCCATGACGTTCTGTTTCGGGTGACACGCGACGACGACGCAGCGCACCGAATGCGGTGCGAGCATGCGCGGCTGTTTGCCCATCGGCCCGTCCTTGCCCGAGAACGGCCACAGGATCACCTGCTCCGAACCGCCGGTTGCGAGCCAGTCGCCATTGGCGCTCCACGCCATCGAACGCACGCGCGCGGAATAACCCGACATGCGCATATCCTTGCCGTCGGCCAGCCGCCAGCCATGCAGCATCGGTTCCTGCATCGCCGTCATCACGAACTTGCCATCCGGACTGAAGGTGACGGCATAGTGCACGCCCTTCCAGGGCAGTATGTCCGGCGTCGCCTGCGCATTCGGAAACCAGAGCGACACGCCATTGTAGTGCGCGATCGCGAGCCGCGTTCCTTTGGGCGCGAACGCAATCCCGCCCGCGCTCGACACGATATCGAGATCGCGCCGCTGTCCTTTCCTGTTCTGGACAGCGACCGATTTTCCCGCCGCCCAGGCGATGGCACCATCCGGGCCCAGAGCGACATGATCGATCCAGCGCTTTTTGGCATCGCTCGCGCGCGTCTGGGCAGCGCCCCGCGCGTCCACCGAGGCAATGTTGCCG
>CAZSAW010000167.1:0-1628 GCA_964604745.1 uncultured Hyphomicrobiales bacterium | reverse complement strand
CGCACAGAACCTGCCGTTCTCACCTCGGCTGTAGTTTTGCAATTGCGCTATCGGCTAGCCCGGCTTGCTACGCGGCGCGTGTGTCGTTCCACTTCCTCCAATGATCGAAGCCCTGTAATCGGGCGTTGCGCCGCGCTCGGCGAGACGCGCGGCGGCCGCCTTTCGTAAACCATGCGCCGAGCAGTGCGGCAGGTTCGCTTCGTTACACCATTCGCGAAAACGATTGCCGAAGCCAGCGACGCTGCCCAGACATTCTCTTTCAACGCGGAAGCTCCCTAGGGAGCGCCAATCGTTTCGAGTGTTATCTGGTCGCGAGTGCCTTGTCGGCGTTGCCAGGCTGGGCGATGCGGACGACATCGCCCGAGGCAATCCCGTCCGGCGGCGTTTCGACCACCCGGTCATCGGGCGACAAGCCCGATCCGATCTCCACTTCCTTCCCGAAATCGCGCGCAATCGACACCGTCTTCAGGACGATCTTGTTGTCGTGATCCACGGTCGCAACGCGCAGACCACCTTGATCGAAAATCAAGGCGCTCGCCGGAACATGGATCGCGATTTCCGATGACGTGAGTTCAAGACGCACATTGGCAAATGCGCCGGTCATCAGTTCGCCATTGGGGTTGTCGATGCCGAGCTGCATGCGGGTCGTGCCCGATGCGCTGTCAACCGATTGTGCCGACGCTTCCACGGTCGCGACGAACGTCCGGGCGCGATATTCCGGAACGGTCAGCTGCGCCTTGGTCCCGATCTTGACCGACGGGACGTAGCTCTGCGGCACGTTCACATAGGCGCGCAGCCGCTTTGTATCCGACACCACGAAGAGGGCAGGGCCGCCGCCGGCCCCGGCGTTGATAAGCGCGCCGACATCGGTCGCGCGCGACGTCACGATCCCGTCGAAGGGGGCGGTAATCCGCTTGTATTTTTCCAGCACCCGGAGACGGTCGAGGTTGGCCTGCGCGGATTTGACGAGCGCGGCCCGGCTTGCGGCATCGGCCTCGCGCTGTTCGAGATCGCGTTTGGATACCGCGCCGCTCGCGATCAGCGATTGACCGCGTTCGAGATTGGCCTTGGCGAGAACCGCATTGGCCTCGGCATTGCCGAGGTCGGCCTGCGCCTGCATGATCTGCTGATCGAGATCGGGCGCATCGATTTCGGCAAGCAATTGTCCGGCCTTCACCGCCGTCCCGATATCGGCCTTCCATTCCTTGATGTAGCCCGGTACGCGCGCGTAGATTTGCGCCTGCGAATAGGCTTCCAGCCGGCCCGGCAGCTCGATGGTCGACTTGCGGCTTCGCGTGTCCGGCTGTGCGATCGACACATAAGGCGTGGCCTGATTTTCCGTCCACTCGCTGAGGCGCGCATCCGCCATGCGGCGGGCGGTGATTCCGAACACCACGATAGCGACGAGCGCAACGCCGCCGGCGGCAGCCCCGATGCGCAGGCCCCGGCGCGTCAGCACTGTCTTGTCTTGCTCAGGCGGCATGCGGTTCTCCAATCGGATGGGCGGCGGTCTTCGTATCGCGCCCGTGGACAATACTAAAGAGGACAGGGACAAACATGAGCGTGGCGATCGTCGCGAAGATCAGGCCGCCGACCACGGCCCGGCCCAGCGGAGCATTCTGCTCGCC
>CAZSAW010000166.1:0-3143 GCA_964604745.1 uncultured Hyphomicrobiales bacterium | reverse complement strand
GTCGAGCAGGCCCGCGGCAACGAAGCTGTTGTTCATCAGACCGTTCTTGGCGAGGAAGGTCTGCATGCATTGCGCGGCGACGATGAAGGGAATGAACAGCGGCCAGCGGTAGAGCCAGGCGAGCCCGGTCACGAGCCACGGCGTTTCACCGAGCGTGAGATAGCCCCCGATCGCGATGGAGACGAGCGCGGTCAGAAGCGTCGCCGTGACGACAATGAAGATCGTGTAGAAAATATCGATCGAGTAGAGCTCAATCGATTTCTGGAAATTGACGAGACTGAAGCCGCCGGCGGGATCGGTGAAGGCCGAGGCGACCGAGAACGCCATCGGATAAAGAAAGAGCGCAACCACCAGCGCAAGCGCGGGTGCCACCAGCAGAATGGCGAAAAAGCGGGATTCCGTCATGTCGCGAACCGCCGGCCAGCTTACGCCGGCCGGCGGGCGGGAGCCAACTCAGTTGGCAACCTTCTTCTCGTAGGATTCGAGAATGTCGTTGAAGTAGGGCGCGATCGGGAACGGCTTGCCCTTCGACGACAGGTCATCCGGCTTGATGTCGGCGAACAGCTTGTTCCATGCCGCCTGATCGAGCTTGCCTTCGAGTTATTTGGCGTCGATGCCCGGATACCAGTTGAACTTCTTCACGATGCCTTCGGCCTGCACTTCCGGGCTCGTGGCGAGCGCAACGAAGTCCTCGGCGAGCTTGGCATTCGCCGCCTTGGCGGGGATGGCGTAGTACATCGGCTGACCGGGCATGCCGGGCGCGACGAGCTTCAGCTTCATGTTCGGCGGCAACTTGCCGTCCGCCATCCAGGTGTAGAACATGTCGACCCACACCGGTCCCATCGCGATCTCGCCGCGATTGAGCATGTCGAGCGTGCCGGCATTGCCCGGCGTGATGACGACGTTCTGGTTGAACGATTTCAGATCGGCGAGGAGCTTGTCCCACGCAGCCTTGGTCGCCGCGTCATAGGGGCCCTTCATCAGCTTGTCGGCATCGCCGCCGAACGCATAGACCCAGCCGGTGACGAAGGCGACGCCCGACATGCCGCCCTTGATGCCGTTATAGCCGAATTTCTTCGGATTCTTCTTCACCCAGTCGACCAGCTCGGAATAGCTGTTCGGCACGTCCTTGACGAGATCGGGATTGTAGGCGAGCGCGGTCTGGCTCTGGAACATCGGGATCACGTAGCCCGAGACATTGGCGCCGAGAGAATTCGACGCGGTCTGGCTGGTGACGAGCTTGCCGGTCGGCACCTTGTCCTTGTAGGCGAGCAGCATGTTCTCGTTGACCATCTGCCCGGCCATCTTCTGATGGATGACCATCACGTCGACGTCCCAGGCGTTCGACGATTTCTGTGCGGCGAGCTTCTCGTAGATCTTCTGCGATCCGGCATCGCCCGGGCCCGTGCCGACCGACACGACCTTGACGCCCGGATGCGTCTTCTCGAATTGCGGCCCGAGAAAATCGCGGACGTAATCGACCATGTTCTGGTCGCCGGCCGTGATGACCGTGAGAGTTTGCGCGCTGGCCGGCGCGGCGAACAGGCCGGCCGCCAGGGCGGCTACGACGAAACGTGTACGCATGTGGTCTTCCTCCAGTGGTGATCCTAATTGAGCGTGGCCGGCGCGGCGGAGCGTGGAAACAGATGCAGCGCGCGGACGGGAATCGCCAATCCAACCTCGGTGCCGGCCTCGAGCGCGCGCGAATCCTGCACCGTGAATTCGTGCGCGCCGACCTTGATCACATAACGATAATGGCCGCCCGGATAGGAACGCAGCGCGATGACGCCCTTCAGCGTGATCTCGCCCTCGGCGCGATGATCGGGCTCGACGAGCCGCACCACGTCGTCGCGGAAATAGCCGATGACCGCGCCGGTGAATGCGGCGTCCTTCAGCTTGACGGCTGCGTGATGCGGGCCCGCCTTCACTTCCGGATCCGACGCGCCCGAGGCGATATCGAGATCGATCGCGTTATCGGCGCCCATGAAGGCCGCAACGAAAGGCTGGTTCGGGCGGTGATAGACATCCTCCGGCGTGCCGACCTGGGCGATGCGGCCCTGATCCATGACGACGATGCGATCGGCCATGGTCATCGCCTCCTCGCGGTCGTGCGTCACGTGCAGCGCGGCGAAGCCGAGACGCTTCTGCAGCGCCTTGATTTCCGCGCGCACCTGGATGCGCACCTTGGCGTCGAGATTCGACATCGGCTCGTCGAGCAACAACAGCCGCGGCTCGACGGCAAGCGCGCGCCCGAGCGCGACACGCTGGCGCTGGCCGCCGGACAAGGCCGTCACCTTGCGATCCTCGAGCCCGCTCATGTTGAGCATGGCGAGAACCTTGCCGACGCGCGTTCTGATCTCGTCGCGCGGAACGCCGCGCAGACGCAGGCCATAGCCCATATTGCCGAGCACGGTCATGTGCGGCCAGAGCGCATAACTCTGGAACACCATGGCGACGTCGCGTCGCTCGGGCGGGAGATTTTCCATGCTGCGGCCGAAGCTGCGCACCTCGCCGCTCATTGCCTTCTGAAAACCGGCGATGGTGCGCAGGAGCGTGGTCTTGCCACAGCCTGACGATCCGAGAATGGCTACGAATTCGCCCGGCGCGACGGCGAGGTCGACACCGGCGAGTACGACAGTCTTTCCATAGCCGGCGCGAAGGTTGTCGACCTCGACGGCTGGCGCGGCACTCGCGGCCATCTCTGTTTCGCCTCCCACGGCACGAGACGAAGAGTCATCCTATCCCCGGCGCGGTGAACGCGCCACGGGATATGAGACGACCATGACCGACGCATGACAAGACGCAAAATCGCAATCGCGCATTTTCCGCAATGCGAGATGCCGTTTTGCCAGGCAGTGAATTGGTGGACACTCTTTGCCATGCAAAGAGCAATGGTGCCGCAAGAGGGATTCGAACCCCCGACCCCCTCATTACGAATGAGGTGCTCTACCAGCTGAGCTATTGCGGCGAGGTTCGGCTCTGATAACGGGCGCGGCCCGGCTTGGCAAGGAGAAGCGGCTAGCCTTCGCCGAACAGCCGGCGCCAGCGCGAATTGGCGGTCGGTTCCGGGGTGGGTTCGATCTCCCGCTCCGGCTCGGGACCGGGATCGTCAGGCGCCTGAACCAGCGGAATCACAGGCTCCA
>CAZSAW010000165.1:0-7993 GCA_964604745.1 uncultured Hyphomicrobiales bacterium | reverse complement strand
GAGCAGCGTGATGGCGACGAACGGAATGCCGCGCCAGACATTGGCGAAGATGACGGAGAACCGCGCCCAGTTCGCGTCGCCGAGAAAGTTGATGTTGTGATCGAGCAGTCCGAGGTGCCGCAGCGACCACGAAATGATCGAGAATTGCGCGTCGAAAATCCACCAGAAGGCGAGCGCGGACAACACCGTCGGCACGATGAACGGGATCAGCACGGCCGCGCGGATGAGCGCCTTGAAGGGAAGGTGCTCGTTGAGCAGGATCGCGAGGTAGAGCCCGATCGCGAATTTGAAGACGCTGGCGACCGCCGTGTAGAGGATGGTGTTGAAGACCGAGAGCCAAAAGATCGAATCGTCGGCGAGCCACTCGTAGTTTTCGAGCCCGGTGAAGACGCCGGTGCGGCCGATGCGCGTATCCGTGAACGACAGCCACACGCCAAGCCCGAGCGGATAGGCGAGGAACAGGATCAGGAAGCCCGCGGCCGGAAGCATGAACCAGAAGCCGAGCCAGTTGCGGTTGACCTTGAGCCGGTCCCACAGCGTCGGTTCGCGCGGCGCGGCTTTGCTGCCGCCTCTTCCGATTGCGAAATCCGTCATCGGCTACCCATGCAGTTGGAAACAAGGAGGCGGGCGGTGTGTGCCGCCCGCCTCCTGAGACTGCTTACGAGCGATACAGACGCTTGGCCTGCCGTTCGCAAACCGCGATGGCGCCTTTGACGTCTTCGCGGCCGAGGCAGTAATTCGCGAACATATCGACGACGAGGAAGTCGGCGATTGCTGCTGCGGCCCGCTCGCCCGGCTTGCCGATGCCCGACGCCGGCAACGAGCGCTTGCTCGCTTCGGCGAACACCTTGTTCTTCGGGTCGGCCGTCCAGACCGGATTGGCGTCGTAGGCATTCAGGCAGTGCGTGAGATAGCCCTTTGCGCCCATCAGCCATGGATCGAATTGCGGCTTGTCGAGCATGAAGGCGATGAAGGCCTTCGCCGCCTGCGGCGCCTTCGAATACTTGAAGGCAAGGATCGGCACCGCGAGTTGCAACTCGGTCGGCTTGCCGACGGGACCCACGGGCCAAAGCGCGTGGTTCATGTCCGCGGCGATCTCCTTCTTCGTCGGGTCGTTGAGAGCGGCGACGTAGATGGAGATACCGTTGTTGGTGCAATGCAGTTCGCCAGAGAGAAACGCCTTGTTGTTCGACGAGTCGTTCCACGAGCCGGTGCCGGAGATGAAGGTATCGGCGAGCTGTTTGGCGTATTCCAGCGCCTTGGCCGTTTCCGCCGAGTTGATGATGACCTTGTCATCCTTGTCGACGAGATAGGCGCCGTGGCCCCACAGGATCCAGTGCACCCAGGCGTTGGCGTCGCCCGACGCGTGGCCGAGAGCGAAGCCGCCCGGCGTGTTGTTTTTCTTCAGCGCCTTCATGTAGTCGAGGAAGCTCGGGAAGTCCTTCGGGAATTCCTTGAAGCCCGCCTTCTGCATCGACGACTCGCGGTAATTCATGTAGCCGCCGATGGTCGCGACCGGGATGCCGAGCCACTTGTTGCCGGACATGCAGGTCGCCTGCGCGGCCGACGTCCAGCCGCCGTATTTCTTGCCGAGATAATCCGCGACATCGTTCATCTCGATCACTTTGTCGGGGAAGAGCTGCGGCAGGGAATGCAGACCCCAGAAGAGATCGGGGCCCTGACCGGTATTGGCCGAGACCGACGCCTTCGGCTGGATGTCCTCGAACGATTCGCTCGTCACCGAGACATCGACGCCATTCGCCGTCTTGAACGCCTCAACCATCTTCATGAAGGCTTCGTCTTCGGCCGGCACGAAACGCTTCCAGCGCACGACCTGAAGCTTGGCGCCCTTTTCCACTTTCCACGGCGCGTTCTGCGCCCACGCACGGGCGTAATCGAGCAGCGCTTCACCAGACAGCATGCTGGCTGCGGCAAGCGCCGTGCCGCCCTGCATCAGGGACCGGCGGGTAATCATCGTCATTTTGCTTTCCTCCCTTGAAGAATTTTAGTTGGCAGTCAGTCGCTTCCCGGTTGCCGCATCGAAAAGATGGACGAGTTTCGGGTCTGGTTTGAGCCGGATCTTTTCGCCCGGCTTGAATGGGTGGCGTTCGCGGAACACGGCGATGACATCCTCACCGCCGAGCTTGGCGACAACCTGGATTTCCGAGCCGGTCGGCTCGACCACTTGAACTTCGGCCGGAGCGCCGTCGTCGGACATGACGAAGTGCTCGGGCCGCACACCGAAGACAACCGGACGGCCGTCGGACGAGCGCGGCGCATTGGCGAGCTGCAGGCGGATGTCGGAGGGACCGACGAATTCCAGGCCGCCGTTCGCCTTCAGTTTTCCCTTGAGGAAGTTCATGGCCGGCGAGCCGATAAAGCCCGCGACGAACAGGTTGTCCGGCTTGTCGTAGAGATCGAGGGGAGCGCCGATCTGCTCCACCAGGCCATCATGCATGACCACGATCTTGTCGGCCATGGTCATGGCCTCGATCTGGTCGTGCGTGACATAGACGGTCGTCGTCTTCAGGCGCTGATGCAATTCCTTGATCTCGGTGCGCATGGCGACGCGCAGCTTGGCGTCGAGGTTCGACAGCGGCTCGTCGAAGAGAAAGACCTGCGGATCGCGCACGATCGCGCGCCCCATCGCCACGCGCTGGCGCTGCCCACCGGAAAGCTGGCGCGGATAGCGCTCGAGCAGGGGCTGCAGGCCGAGGATTTCCGCCGCGCGATTGACGCGCGATTCGATCTCGCTCCTCGGGGCACCGCGCAGCTTGAGCGAGAAGCCCATATTGGCGGCGACCGTCATGTGCGGATAGAGCGCGTAATTCTGGAACACCATGGCGATGTCGCGCTCTTTCGGCGGCACGTTGTTGACGACGCGCTCGCCGATGCGAATTTCACCCGCGGTGATATTCTCGAGGCCGGCGATCATGCGCAGCAATGTCGATTTGCCGCAGCCGGAGGGGCCGACGAGGACGACGAATTCACCGTCGCCGATGGCGATATCGACGCCGTGAATGACGTGCGTGGAACCGAAAGCCTTATGTACGTCGCGAATGGCAACTGATGCCATTTCGTTATCCTCCCTGGAGACCTTGCGCCTTGTCTGGCCTTATGGCCGGTGCGGCGCTATTCTATTTGTCTTACTAGACGGTCGGCCCGATCATGTTGCACGAGGCAACCGAAAATCAAGCAGAATTCAGGTTATCGAGGGCGTAGAGACCATTGACTTGCCCGATTGCGGCCAGACAACGTCACGCCCGCATTCATTCAGCCGTCCGGTCCTGGGCGGACAGCACAATCAAATGAGGAGTTGACCCATGGCCGGCGATAGGGCCGACGTTTTGCTGATCGGACCGGCAATGCCGCTGATCGTGGAAGGCATCAGCAAGGCCTTCACGCTGCACAAGCTGTGGGAGGCGAAGGACCGCGACACGTTCATCGCGGAGGTGTCGCCCAAAGTTAAGGCAATGGCGGCGGGCGGCGGCGGGCATGCCGCAATCGACGGATCGTTCCTGTCGAAATTTCCCCATTTGGAGATCATTTCCAGCTTCGGCGTCGGCTATGACCACGTCGATGCAAAATGGTGCGGCGAACACGGCGTCATCGTGACCAATACGCCCGACGTGCTGACGGAGGAGGTTGCCGATACCGCGCTTGGCCTTCTGCTCTGCACCGTGCGCGAACTTCCGCAGGCGGAGCGCTACCTGCGCGCAGGTAAGTGGCTGCAGGGGAATTATCCGCTGACGTCGAGCCTGCGCGACCGCAAGGCCGGCATCGTCGGTCTTGGGCGCATCGGCAAGGCGATCGCGAAACGGCTTGATGCCTTCGGCGTGCCGGTCGCCTACCACAATCGCAACAAGCAGCCGGATGTATCCTACCGCTATTATCCGAGCGTGGCCGAACTCGCGCGCGACGTCGACACGCTGATCGTGGTGACGCCGGGCGGCGCGGCGACGAAGAATCTGATCGACGCCAAGGTTCTCGAAGCGCTCGGCCCGAACGGCGTTTTGATCAATATCGGCCGTGGCTCGGCGATCGACGAGCAGGCGCTGATCAAGGCGCTCAAGGACAAGAAAATCCTCTCGGCCGGGCTCGACGTGTTCACCGACGAGCCGCGCGTGCCGAACGAACTGATGGAGATGGAGAACATCGTGCTGCTCCCGCATGTCGGCTCGGCCTCGGTCTATACGCGCCGCGCCATGGGCCAATTGGTCGTGGACAATCTTCTTGCGTGGAAAGCCGGCAAGCCGCCGCTGACGCCGGTGCCGGAAACGCCGTGGCCCGTGAAAAAGCGCGCATAAGAAGAAAGACGATGCGTATCGCCGGTTTCGTGTCCTGTCTGTTCGCCGTGGCGCTGACCGGCGCCGTGGCGCAGACGCCGCATCCTCCGGCAGCACAACAGGCCCCGCGCCCGTCACCGCCGCCGCTCGCTGGCGCTCCGGCGCCCGCGACGGCACCGGCGTTGTCTGAGGAAGCGAAGGCGCTCCTCGGCACGTGGGAATTTTCCAACGCCGACCGCGACAAGATCTGCGCGGTGACGCTGAAGGCCGATCCGGCGGCGCTCGGCTACAAGATCGAATTCGACAATCGCTGTCCTGCCGCGTTCCCGATCGTCAATGACATCGTCGGCTGGCGCTTCACCGAGAACGAGCTTTTGCGCTTTCTCGACTCGGCGGGAAAGGCGCTGGTGGAATTCAGCGAAGTCGAGAACGGGATTTACGAAGCGCCGACACCCGGCCTCGGCGTCCTGTTCCTGCAGAATGCGGCGGCTGCGGCGCCGCCCCCGGTCACCGCCGAACAGATGACCGGTGACTGGCAGATTCAGCGTGGCAACAAGACCCTCTGCACGCTGACGCTCCTGAACCGGCCGGCCGGCGACGACGGCCTGGCGTTGCAGGTGCAGCCGGGCTGCGAGAATCCTGTCGCGCAATTCAAGCCGACGACATGGCTGATGGATCGCGGCGAGCTTTTGCTGCTCGCGCCCGACGCCACGGCCTGGCGCTTTGCGCTCGGTGACGGCGCGGTATGGCGCCGAGTCCCCGAGCGCGCCGATTCGCTCAGCATGATCCGGAAGGATGCGCCGCAGGCGCGCTAGATGAGCTTCAATCCCTTGAAGCTCACATGCCCCTCCTTGCCGACGATGATATGGTCGTGCACGGAGATGCCGAGCGGCTTGGAAATTTCGAGAATCGATTGCGTCATCTGAATATCGGCGCGCGACGGCGAAGGGTCGCCCGACGGGTGATTGTGCACGAGAATGATCGCCGTGGCTGACAATTCGAGCGCGCGCTTGACCACTTCGCGCGGATAGACCGGCGTGTGATCGACCGTGCCGACCTGCTGCAACTCGTCGGCGATGAGCTGGTTGCGCTTGTCGAGAAACAAAACGCGCAGCTGCTCCCGGTCGGCGAAGGCCATGGTCGTGCGGCAATAATCGAGCACGGCGTTCCATGAGGAGAGCACCGGGCGCTTGTGCACCTGCCCGCGCGCCATGCGCCCGGCGGCCGCATGCACGATTTTCAGATCGGTAATGGCAGCGTCGCCAAGCCCCTTCACCTCGGCGAGCCGCGCCGCCGGCGCGGCAACGACCTCGGCGAACGATCCGAATTTCGCGATCAGCGCCTTGGCGAGCGGCTTGACGTCGCGGCGCGGCAGCGCGCGAAACAGAACGAGTTCAAGGAATTCGTAGTCGGAGAGGGCGTCGCTGCCGGCCTCGCGAAAGCGGGTGCGCAGGCGCTCGCGATGGCCGAAATAATGCGGGCTCGCTTCCTTCAGGCCGGACGGCGCGGAATCCTTCTTGCCGGGCATTCCGTCTTCACCCCTCCGTCTCCCGCTGCAGAGGATGACGGAAGAGCGCGGGCTTTGGCAACGCGAAACATTGCAGATCGGAATCTGCAAATGTGCAGATCGCGACGGGCCGATTCGGCAATCAGTGCGCGTAGGGCGGCTTGTCGAATCCGCGCGGCGACGGGGTGAAAATCTCGGCACCCGCATCGGTCACGCCCACCGTGTGCTCGAACTGTGCCGACAGCGAGCGGTCGCGCGTCACCGCGGTCCAGCCGTCGGACAGCACCTTCACGTGCGGGCGGCCGAGATTGATCATCGGCTCGACCGTGAAGAACATGCCCGGCCGCAGGATCGTGCCTTCGCCTTTCCGCCCGACGTGCACGATGTTGGGCTCGTCGTGGAACAGGCGGCCGAGGCCATGTCCGCAGAAATCCCGCACGACGCTCATGTGCTGCGCCTCGACATAGGCCTGGATCGCCGCGCCGATATCGCCGGTCGTGCCGCCCGGCTTGATCGCGGCAATGCCGCGCATCATCGCCTCGTAGGTTACCTCGATCAGCCGTTCGGCCCGCCGCGGGATTTCGCCGACCGCGTACATGCGGCTGGAATCGCCGTGCCAGCCGTCGAGGATCAGCGTGACGTCGACATTGACGATGTCGCCTTCCTTCATCGGCTTTTCGTTGGGAATACCGTGACAGACGACATGGTTGATGGAGGTGCAGGTCGACTTGCGGTAGCCGCGATACATCAATGTCGCCGGCAGCGCGCCGTGGTCTTTGGCAAACTGGTAGACGAAGCGGTCGATCGCCTCCGTCGGCACGCCCGGCTTCACCTCGTCGGCGAGCAAATCGAGGCATTCGGCGACGAGTCGTCCGGCCCTGCGCATGCCCTCGAATGCGTCCGGACCGTGCAGCTTGATCTGCCCGGTCTTGCGCATGGGCGCGAGCGCGGCATCGACGTAACTCATGGAGATCCTCGGGAGAAACGCATACGCAGCAAATGTAAGCGATCAGGCGCGGCACGCAAGCGCGGAGGCCGATCCGCCGCGCGCGGCCCGGTGCGGAAAATCCGGTATGACCGCGGCGCTAGGCCGCGATCTTGCCGCCCAGTTCGTCGTCGATATGCGCACGCACGATCTCGTCGAACGAATGTTCCACCTTGAAACCGAGTTCGCGGGCGCGCTTGGCCTCGATCCGCTGCGCCCAGCCGGAGACAATCCGCATGATCATCTCGTCCGGCTCGCGGCGAATGCGCGCGGCCACCTTGTCGCCCGCGATGCGGCGCAGGGCATCGATCTGCTCACCGACCGTGCAGCAGACGCCGGGCATGGCGAGATTGACGCGCGGTCCAAGCTGTTCGCGCGTCAGGCTTGCCGCGTGGATGAGGAACCCGACCGCCGATCGCGGCGTGGCGTGCGTGTGGCGCACGCTGTCGGCGACCGGCAGGATCGCGTCCTGGCCTGCGAGCGGCTCGCGGATGATGCCGGAGAAGAAGCCCGATGCCGCCTTGTTCGGCTTGCCCGGCCGCACGCAGATCGTGGGCAAACGAATACCAACGCCGTCGAGGAAGCCCTTGCGGACATAATCGGCGAGCAGCAATTCGCAGATCGCCTTCTGCGTGCCGTAGGAGGTGAGCGGCGTGAGATGGAAATCGTCGGGAATGCCGGCCGGCGGGAACGGCGCGCCATAGACGGCGATCGATGACGTGAACACCATCTTCGGATGGTAGCCGTCGCCGGTCTGGCGGATGGTTTCGAGCAAATGCTGCATGCCCTCGAGATTGACGCGGTAGCCCTTCTCGAAATCGAGTTCGGCCTCGCCCGACACGATGCCGGCGAGGTGGAAGATCACGTCAGGACGCTCGGCGAGCAATTGCTTCGCGATGCCCGCCGCCGGCAGATCGTCGGTGCGCGCATCGACCTTGCCGGAAAAGCCGCCCGGCTTCTGCGGCGTAACGACGTCGGTGAGCGTCAGCTTTGCGATCGGCTTGCCGTTGAGCGCGCCTTCCCTGGCGAGCCGTTCGGTGAGCTTGCGGCCGATCATGCCCGCCGCGCCGGTGATGAGAATATGCATTGAGTTCCTCCGCTGTCCGCTTTTCTTCATTGCCGGGCTTGACCCGGTCATCGATCAAGAAATTTTTGAACGCGATGGATGCGCAGGTCGCAGCCCGCGCATGACCGATCACAAGGCAAACCCGCCGT
>CAZSAW010000164.1:0-5212 GCA_964604745.1 uncultured Hyphomicrobiales bacterium | reverse complement strand
CGAGCTGGCCGCTGGCGCGCAGTTGCGCGGCCACGAAGCCCGTGGCCTTCATCTCCTCGATGAAGCTTTTCAGGTAGGCCGCGCCCGCCGGCCGGCCGGGCGCCATGCCCATGGCCTGACGGATTTCCATGAAGCGCCCCGGCACCACCCGCACCTCCGGGTGGGCCTTGGCGTAAAGCTCGATCGGCTGGCGCACGCCGGCCGCCGCATCGAGCTTCTGCCGCACGAACAATTCGACGCCGTCGACGTCGCGCTCAAGCGTCGCGTGTTTCAGCGAGCGCGTCAGAAAGAGATCATAGGCCGAATTTCTGATAACGCCGATGCGCACGCCCGGCTTGTCGACCTGCTCGATGGACGTGATCGCAGAGTCCTTCGGCACCAGATAGACGCCTTCGATGATGACGTAAGGCGGCGTGAAGGAAATTTCCGCCGCGCGCACCGGCTCGATGGCGAGGAAGATGATGTCGAGCGTGCCGGTCTTGAAGGTCTCGAACACCTTGCCGGCGGCATCGAAGCAGATGAGCTTGACCGGCACGCCGAGACGCGTGGCCAGTTCACGTGCGAGATCGACAGTGACGCCGCCGGGCTTCTCTGGCGTGCCCTGCGCCAGCACCATGTTGCTGAGATTGATGGCGGCGCGCAGCGTGCCGGTGGGAGCGATATCCTTGACGACCTGCGGGGTCACTTGGCTCACGATGCTTTCCTCCTGTTTGTTTGGCTCCAGACGCCACAGCCGCGCACGTTCGACAAGTGCCCGGCGGGCATGGGGGGCTTCACGTCACGGGATGACGGACGGCCATTTGGTGCTATCATTGCGGACGCGAATGTCGCCTGCCGTCGATGCCGACTTTAAGGGAGGATCCGCCATGGCAAAGGGACAGATGCGAAACCCGAAGGAAAAGAAGAAACCGAAGGCCGACAAGGACAGGCCGAAGCAGGTGTCCGCCTACAAGGCGGCGCAGATGCAGACCAATCCGGCCGCAAATCCGTTCACGAAGAAAAGCTGAGCTTCGCGCCGTACGCTCGCGGAACGGCGGCTGCGACGCCGGCGTTGCCGCGGCAATTGGAGCCACCCATGCCACGCGTCGTCGGCATCGACCATCTCGTCATCAGCGTCGGCGACCTGAAACGCTCACGCGATTTCTATGCCAAGGTGCTTGGCTTCCTCGGCTTCAAGCTCAAATACGACTATGCGGAGATGATCGGCTGGAGCAACGGCAAGACGCTGTTCTGGATTGCCGCCGCCGACGAGCCGGGGAAGCGTCATCCCTATCGCAAGGGCGACATCGGCTTTCATCATTATGCGTTCGAGCTGTCTTCACGTCGCGACGTCGATGCGCTCGGCGCTTTTCTCGACAAGAACGGCATGACCGTCGTCGATCCGCCCGGCGAATATTACGACGACAAGTATTACGCGGTGTATTTCACCGATCCGGACGGCATGAAGCTCGAAGGCATGGTCTACAAGGCAGCATCAAAGCCGCGGCAAAAAGCCCGACCAAAACGCAAGAAGAAACGTTGAATGCCGCACGCTGCCTCGTTCGCGGGTTGAACCTCTTTTCCTTTTCTTTCGACCAATGCTGCGAAACCAGCCGGAAAGAACGGCAGAGGCGATCATGTCGGCGACGAATTCGCGCGCGCTCGAGCGCAGCGCCCATTGGTGCTTTCAGAAGCTGCGCGATTGCCGCGATCCCGACCTCGCGGCCGAACTGAGATTTCTGGCGACATCGCTGCTGCGCCGGGCGCGTGCCACACTGGCGGAAGCGCGGGCCGCGCGCCGCCGGCTCGCGGCGAAGATCGCGGCCTGACCAAAAAAAGAATGGCCCGCAAGGGCCATTCCAGTCGGCGACAATACGCAAGGCGTCAGTCGCATTCCCGCTTCGTTGTGACAACGGTCGTCCCGTCCGGCCGCGTGCGTCGAATCTTCACGACTCGACATTCGGCGTGAGAGCGATACCAGCCGGGATGATGGCGATGGTGATAACCGTCACCGATTCGAACGCCTACGGCGTCATCGCCGACACGCACGCCGACCTGAGCGGCCGCAGGTAAAGCAAACGCCACGGTCGCGAGCGCGGCGGCTCCCAAGATAAGCCGTTTCATCGCGATCTCCTCTCTTCCAATCCCCTCGATTGTGTGAACGCCCGGCCCCTGCGCAAGGTTTCAAGCCGGCTTGTCATGCACGCGGAAAAGCGCGCACACTGCCGGCCTTGTGAAGCGCGCCGCGGGGGCTGGCGTGAGTGAATTTCTGCGTAAGCGGCTGGCAAGCATTTACGATGCCTATGCCAGAGGATTGATCGACGACGTCGCTGCGGCATTCGACGACCATGTCGAATTCATCAGCTATGCACCGGTCGATCTCTTCCCCTATCTCGGTCATCGCGCGGGCAAGGCGGAGGTGCTGGAAACCTTGCGTGCCGTGCGGCAGGAATTCGAGATTCTCGGCTATCGCCCCGTTTTCATCGTCGCCGAAGACGAGAACGCCGCCGGCCTGATCGACGTGCAGCTGCGGCAACGGCATACCGATCGCATCATCAACATCATGCTGGGCCATTTCATGCGCTTCAAAAACGGCCGCATCGTCGAGTTCCGGGAATTCACCGATTCCTATGATGCGGCGCAGCAGGTGCTGGGCCGCGAGATCGACATTTCCCGTCACTGACGGCCAATTTCTCAGCAAAGCAGTTGGCAGCGCCAACTTCGCCCCAATCGTACCGCGAAGCGGTCACAGTCGCGTGCCGCTATTGATGCGGCTGGTGGGCCATTGGGGTGGATCAATTTTTCTGCGCATCGCGCAAGGGAGTGGGACATGACTCGACCTGAGCGGCTTGGTGACATTGCACAATCGTCGGTTCCTGAGTTCGAGGCGGAAATTCGTGAATTTGTCCGGCGGGATTTGTCCCCGCGGCGGCGTCCGCAACCCGACGGCGTGGCGGCGGTCAATTCCGTCGATGCATTGCTCGAACGCGTCGCCGGCGCCTCGATCCTCGAGATCGAACGGGTGATCGCGGAGTTGCAGAACCTGCGCGACATGTTGCGCAATGAAGGCGAGCGGGTGCGGCGCGAACTGACGAATTACGCTGGCCTCAGTCAGACCGCGATGCTGTCGATGAAAGTCATTTCCGACGGCCTGATGAAGCGCGATTCGGAACGCCCGGTCGCGCTGCCCGACGTGAGTTGACGCCGAACGGCCCCGAAGCAACGCTTCGGGGCCGGTTGGTATCGCGCCGCCCTCAGTACCAGTGGCAGCGGCGCACTTTCCTCACCACCCAGTGGTGACCGACGCGCTTCTTCACGATCACCGTACGGCAACGATGGCGGTGATGGCGCGCCGACAGATCCTGATGGACCGTGGCTGTGACACCGTGCTCGGTCTTCGCCGTGATCGCCGTCGTGCCGGCGAATGCAGGCGCCGCCAATCCGACAGCGGCTGCGGCAGTGAGCGCAAGGATCAGCTTTTTCATCTTCAACGCCTCGATCAGCATGAGCCCCTTGCTTCGATCGATAGCAGCCTCGGCCTGCACGCCGTCTGAATGACGACGGTGGATAGATGAATGACCGATCCGTAATCTTTCTGACGCACCAGACCCGTTAACGTCTTCGCCCTAGAAACGCCACGCGGGCATGCACCGTGACGCGCCCGCGAATGCGGATGGAGACGACATGCGATTCGGAACGAAACTGGGCGCGGCGATAAACGGTCTGATTGTAGCGACAACGATCGCTGCATCACCGCTGGTTGCGCGCGCGCAGGACTCGCAGCCGGCGGCTTCCGACGCTGCGGAATCCGCTCCGTCGCAATCCGACGACACGACGGCAAATGCGCCAGAGGCAAATGCGCCCGAGACAAGCGCGCCAGAACAGCCGCTCGACTGGAGCGCGCTCGACTGGGACGCGCCGAGTCTCGCCGGAACGGACGCGCAGAAAACCTGGAACGGGTCGAAGCCTTCTTCCAGTGCCGACGCAACCTGGGATCGCAAGGCAAATTCGGATGGCTCGACGGCGCTGAGCCTCAAGAAGCAATTGCCGACATCCGGCTTCGACTCGAAAGTCGGCGTCGACGTTGGCCTTGCCGAGCCGCAGACAACACTCAAGCCCGAACAGCTCGCGACCGGCAGCGCGCCGGCCAATTCGGGCGCGGCTTGGGCGAACATGTCGATGTACGGGGCCTCGATCGATGCGCGGCTCAATCCGGTGCAGGATCAGGCGACGCTCGGCACGAGCCTTCGCAAGTCGATGCCGCTCGGCGACGAATTCTCGGTCACGCTGCAGAACGGAGTTTCCGTCACCGATACGTTTGTCGGGCATCCGGCGCTCGTGCCGGTACCGACCAATCCGGCCGGCCGGGTCTATTCCACCGACAATCTTGCCCGCTTCACGATCCTTCCGTCCGACACAAGCCTTCTCGCCGGCACCAAACTGTCGTCGTCGGACGACAAATGGCTGCACAGCATCGGCGCCGAACAGAAAATCTTCGGCGGCTTTAACGTCACCGGCACGTTGAGCGAAACGACCACCGGCGGCTACGACAAGAACCTGAGCGCCGGCTTCAAGAAGTCGTGGTGACTAGCGCGGCGTTCCCGGAAGAACGTCGACGATGACACGGCTCGTCGGATCGACGAGCACGATCCTGTCATTCTGAAGCTTGGCGGACTTGAAGTCGCGTAGCGACCCGATCTTGTCCTTCACTTCCACCGGCATTTCCATCAGCGTCAGGGAATCCGGAACCTGCACCCCGATCTCGGCCGGCGTGTTGGGCGGCAGATTCTGCTCCTTCTGGCCGTCGACGCTCTGGACAATGAGCTTCGCCTGATCCGGGGTGAGCCCGATGCCGTTCTTGTTGACGATGCGATTGGCCGTCTCGGCGGCCGCGCCAGTCGTTGACGGCTGGTCTTGCGCAATGGCGGGCATGGTCGCCAAGAGCAGAGCACACGCACAGCCAAACAAGGATATTTTCATGATGAATCCTCCGCGTTTGCGGATGAGCATCGCCGTGCCGAAGCGACGCTAGTCGTTCGATGCACCGCTGCCGACGGTGGGATCGTTGAGATCGTCCTTCGGCAGTTCGCGTGCGGATTTCGCCATTTCCAGGCAGGTCAGCAATTCGACATAGCTCGGCACGCCACCCATCTTGGTGGATTCGGCGCAACGGGTCCGATCGGCCGAGGGATATTGCGACCATTGTTTCGCGAGCGTATCGCGCGCGTCATGC
>CAZSAW010000163.1:0-2347 GCA_964604745.1 uncultured Hyphomicrobiales bacterium | reverse complement strand
CGTCTATCTCGCCAATACCGGCTGATTCAGTCGGCGCGCGCCGGCAGACGGAACGCGCGTGTCGCGCCGTAAAGCGCGATCAGTCCGAGCGCCGCCGAGATGATTGCGTTGTAGCCGGCGAGCGACAGGCCGAGAAAACGCCAAGCCGCATCGTCGCAGCGCGCGATGTGAATTTCGTCGAGCTTCTTGAGCAAGCCACCGGCCGAGCCAAGGCTGTTGAGCGGCCCCGAACAGTCGGACGGCCCAGCCCACCATTTCCATTCGACGCCGGAATGATAAACGCCGAGTCCGGCATTGAAGATCATGGCCGCCGCGATCGCGATCAGCGCGAGCGTCAGCACTTTCGGCGACGCGCCATATTCGGCGCCGAGCGCAATCAGCACGGCGAGCGGGATCGAGACGTAATAGGCGATGCGCTGGTCGAGACAGAGCGGACAGGGCTCATAGCCGAGCACAAACTGAAAGAACCACGCCCCGCCGATCGTCAGCGCCCCGCCGATGATGATCAGATAGGTCGCCGTCTTCATGCGCTCCATGGGATCGTCCCGCTCCGCCCTCTGCCGCGGAGGGGATAGCCGGAACAATGCGGCCCTGTCGAGGCCGCGCGCCGCCTCCACGTCCGGCGCACGCAATCGTGTGCATACAAGTCCAGCAAAATCGCGAACCGTTGACCCGCCCCGGGCCGCCAGTATGATGCCGGCCCATGCCCCTGTGGCGGAATTGGTAGACGCGCCTGACTCAAAATCAGGTGGTGGTGACATCGTGCTGGTTCGAGTCCGGCCAGGGGCACCAATTCCAAAAATTAACGACGCGGTTCGTTTTCCTCGTCCTGGGAAGAATTTTCGCGGTCCGATGAGGCCGAAACGGCGTCTCACGCGTTGGTGGCTGGGCCGAGGCTATCCAGTGACATCCCTTTTATTGTCCCGATCAGGCAAATCCGCGATCACGCTCGCGGCGTGCGGTGTCTCGACCGCGGCGATTGCAGCCGTGGGCTCCTCGTCGGGTCCATCCGAAGTGCTGTTCATTTTCCAAATCGTCTTGCTGGTCGCGGTTGGGCGGCTGCTCGGCGAAGGCTTTCAGCGGCTTGGCCAGCCTGCCGTCACCGGCCAGCTGATCGCGGGCATTCTACTCGGACCGTCGGTGCTGGGCGCGCTCGCGCCCGACGTGCAACATTGGCTGTTCCCGGCGGCCAAAGAACAGAAGGCGATGCTCGACGGCGTCTCCCAAGTCGGCATTCTCCTCCTCCTGTTGCTGACCGGAATGGAAACGGACCTGCGTCTCGTGCGGCGCGCGGGACTGGCGGCGGTCAGCGTCTCGTTTTCCGGGATCGTCGTGCCATTTGCCTGCGGATTTGCACTCGGCGAATTCCTCCCGGATTCCATGCTGCCGCGACCGGAATTGCGGATCATCACCTCGCTTTTTCTCGGCACGGCACTCTCGATCGCCTCGATCAAGATCGTCGCCATGGTCGTGCGCGAAATGAATTACATGCGCCGCAATCTCGGGCAGATCATCGTGTCCTCGGCGATCATCGACGACTCGGTCGGCTGGATCATCATCTCGATCATCTTCAGCCTGGCGCAACACGGCGCTCTGGATTGGCCCTCGCTCGCGAAGAGCGTCATCGGCACGCTCGCGTTCCTCGCCGTAAGCCTGACGATCGGACGCCGGCTGGTCGCTCTCGCCATCCGCTGGACCAATGACAACTTCGTCAGCGAGGTCCCGGTCCTGAGCGCGATCCTTGTGATCATGGGGATCATGGCGCTGACGACACACTTCATCGGCGTACATACTGTTCTGGGCGCATTCGTCGCCGGCGTATTGATCGGAGAATCGCCCATTCTCACGCGCCAGATCGACGAACAGCTGCGTGCGCTGATTACCGCGCTGTTTGCGCCGGTCTTCTTCGGCGTCGCCGGACTCGGCACCGATCTCACCATTCTCGCTGATCCCAAGATGCTGCTGCTGACCGGCGGCCTCATCCTCATTGCCAGCATCGGGAAGTTCGGCGGCGCTTTCATCGGCGGCGAAATCGGCGGGCTGAACAAGCGCGAATCCTTTGCGCTTGCGCTCGGCATGAACGCGCGCGGCTCGACCGAAGTGATTATCGCCACCATTGGGCTTTCGCTTGGGGCGCTCAATCAGGATCTGTTTTCCATGATCGTCGCCATGGCCCAGAACGGTGTCATCGGGCGCGACAATTCACTGCCGTGGCGCCTTCCGGAAGATCTGCGGCGTTTCAGGAACATCACGCTCGGCAAGCCCATTCTCATGGGCCGCAAGACGTTCGAGTCGATCGGCAAGCCGCTGCCGGGACGGAAGAACTTCGTGCTGACTCGCAATCCCG
>CAZSAW010000162.1:0-9801 GCA_964604745.1 uncultured Hyphomicrobiales bacterium | reverse complement strand
GACCTCCGGCGTGACGCTCGCCTTCGGCGAATATGGCCTCAAGGCCATGGAGCCGGAGCGCGTCACCGCGCGCCAGATCGAAGCCGCGCGCCGCGCGCTCACGCGCCACATGAAGCGCGCCGGCCGCGTCTGGATCCGCGTGTTCCCGGACGTGCCGGTGTCGAAGAAGCCGATCGAAGTGCGCATGGGCAAGGGCAAGGGCACGCCGGAATTGTGGGTCGTGCGCGTCAAGCCTGGCCGTGTGCTGTTCGAAGTCGACGGCATTCCGCTTGCCACCGCCAAGGAAGCGCTCGCGCTCGCCGCGGCGAAGCGTCCGGTCAAGACCCGGTTCATTCAGCGCATCGCCGAGTAACGACCATGAAGGCAGCCGACGCACGAGCGATGACCGTCGACCAGCTCGACGACGAAGTCCTCAAGCTCAAGAAGGAGCAGTTCAACCTGCGCTTTCAGCGGGCGACGGGACAACTGGAGAATTCCGCGCGCGTGCGCCTCGTGCGGCGCGACATCGCGCGCATGATGACGATCGCGGCGGAGAAGCGTGCGGGCGTCGACCGACCGCAACGCGCGGCGCAGGCGAAGCCGCCGAAGCCGGCTGCGGAGTCCAAGCCCAAGGCGCCGAAGGCGGCCAAGCCGAAATCGGAAGCCAAGACCGACAAGAAACCGAAGCGGCAATCGGCGAGATCCGCCAAGAC
Source organism: uncultured Hyphomicrobiales bacterium (assembly GCA_964604745.1). Classification (GTDB taxonomy): domain Bacteria; phylum Pseudomonadota; class Alphaproteobacteria; order Rhizobiales; family Xanthobacteraceae; genus Pseudorhodoplanes. Next base: position 9,109 of record CAZSAW010000162.1, on the reverse strand, counting down.
CAAAGCGAAGGCGAAGTAGGGGAATTTGAGAGATGCCGAAACGTACTTTGCAGGGCGTCGTGGTGAGCGACAAGCAGGACAAGACGGTCGTCGTGCGCGTCGAGCGCCGCTTCACGCATCCGGTGCTGAAGAAGACCGTGCGCCGTTCGAAGAAATTTCATGCCCATGACGAGACCAACCAATATGCGGTCGGCGACATGGTGTGGATCGAGGAACATCGTCCGATCTCCAAGCTGAAACGCTGGGCGGTCGTACGCGGTGAAAAGAAAAAGGTTGTGTGAGCGCCTTGAGGCGCCACGCGTGATGGAAGGACGAGGTCAGCGCTATGATCCAGATGCAGACTAACCTGGACGTTGCCGATAATTCCGGCGCGCGCCGCGTCATGTGCATCAAGGTGCTCGGCGGCTCGAAGCGGAAATACGCCACCATCGGCGACGTCATCGTCGTTTCGGTGAAGGAGGCCATTCCGCGCGGCCGCGTTAAGAAGGGCGAGGTGATGAAGGCCGTGGTCGTGCGCATCTCCAAGGAGATCAAGCGCGCCGACGGTTCGATCATCCGCTTCGACCGCAATGCCGCGGTGCTGATCAATCCGCAAATGGAACCGGTCGGCACGCGCATCTTCGGTCCGGTTCCGCGCGAGTTGCGCGCCAAGAACCACATGAAAATCATTTCGCTTGCGCCCGAGGTGCTGTGATGGCCGCAAAAATCAGAAAAGGCGACAAGGTCGTCGTCCTCACCGGCCGCGACAAAGGCCGTTCGGGCGAGGTGATCGAGGTGCGCACCGCCGACGGGCGCGCGCTCGTGCGCGGCATCAATATGGTCAAGCGCCATCAGAAGCAGAGCGCGCAGCAGGAAGGCGGAATCATTTCCAAGGAATCCACCATTCACCTGTCCAACCTCGCGATCGCCGATCCGAAGGACGGCAAGCCGACTCGGGTCGGATTCAAGGTGATGAATGACGGGCGCAAGGTGCGCGTAGCCAAGCGTTCGGGAGCAGAGATCGATGGCTGAGACCGAAACCAAGACCGCCAAGACGGGCGGCGCGAAGAGCGGGGCCGGCTATGTGCCGCGCCTGCGCACGCATTTCGACAACGTCGTGCGCGCCGAACTGACCAAGCAGTTCGGTTACAAGAACGTCATGCAGGTGCCGGTGATCACCAAGGTCGTGCTCAACATGGGCATCGGCGAGGCGGTCAACGATCGCAAGAAGGTGGAATCGGCCGCGAACGACCTGTCGATGATCGCGGGCCAGAAGTCCGTGATCACCAAGGCGCGCAAGTCGATCGCAACCTTCAAGCTGCGCGACGGCCAGGCGATCGGCGCCAAGGTCACGCTGCGCAAGGCGCGCATGTACGATTTCATCGACCGGCTGGTGAATATCGCGCTGCCGCGCGTTCGCGACTTCCGTGGGCTCAATCCGAAGAGCTTCGACGGTCGCGGCAATTACACGATCGGCATCAAGGAACACATCATCTTCCCGGAGATCGACTACGACAAGGTGGCCGAGGTCTGGGGCATGGACATCACGATTTGCACCACGGCGCGCTCCGACGACGAGGCGCGCGCTCTGCTGGCCGCATTCAATTTCCCGTTCCGGCAGTGAGGCCTAGGACGCCTCAAACGCGGATCAACTGGAGACGAGAATGGCGAAGAAGAGTTCGATCGAGAAGAACAACCGGCGGCGCAAGATGGCCAAGTCGATGGCCGGCCGGCGCGCGCGATTGAAGGCGATTGCGACCGACAAGAAGCTCCCGATGGAGGAGCGTTTTGCCGCCACGCTGAAGCTTGCGGCGTTGCCGCGCAACGCCTCGGCGACGCGCATCCGCAATCGCTGCGAGGTGACGGGACGTCCGCGCGCCTATTACCGCAAGCTCAAGATGAGCCGTATCGCCATGCGTGAACTCGGGTCCAAGGGCCTGATTCCCGGCCTGACGAAGTCGAGCTGGTGAGGAGGGTCGCATGGCTGTCAACGATCCCATCGGCGACCTGATCACACGCCTGCGCAACGCGGCGCTGCGCAACAAGTCGAAAGTGTCTTCGCCCGGCTCCAGGCTGCGCGTGAGCGTGCTCGATGTGCTGAAAAGCGAAGGCTATATCCGCGGCTATTCGACCGTCGAGCACAAGGACGGACGCAGCGAGATCGAGATCGAGCTGAAATATTCCGAAGGCGAGCCGGTCATCCGCGAGATCGAGCGCGTGTCGAAGCCAGGCCGGCGCGTTTACGCCTCCGTCAAGGCGTTGCCGCGCGTCAATAATGGCCTTGGCGTCGCCATCGTATCGACGCCGAAGGGCGTGATGGCCGACCACGCCGCGCGCGACGCCAATGTCGGCGGCGAAATTCTTTGCACGGTGTTCTGACCATGTCACGCGTAGGCAAAAGACCCGTCTCGGTTCCCTCCGGCGTCACCGCCAATCTCGAGGGCCAGACGCTGAAGGTGAAGGGCCCGAAGGGCTCGCTGTCGCTTGTCATCGACGACAATGTCAGTGTCGCCGTCGACAAGGGCGCGATCAAGATCGACCCGAAGAGCGAGACCAAACGGGCGCGTGCCATGTGGGGCACTTCGCGCGCGCTCATCAACAACATGATGACCGGCGTGACCAAGGGCTTCGAGAAGAAGCTCGAGATCAACGGCGTCGGTTATCGCGCGGCGGTGCAGGGCAAGAATCTGCAGCTCGCGCTCGGCTACAGCCACGATGTCGTCTATCCGATCCCGGAAGGGATCACGGTAGCGACGCCGAAACCGACCGAGATCGTCATCACCGGCGTCGATTCCCGCAAGGTCGGCCAGGTGGCGGCGGAGATCCGCGAATATCGTCCGCCGGAGCCTTACAAGGGCAAGGGCGTGAAATACGCCGACGAATACATCTTCCGCAAGGAAGGCAAGAAGAAGTAACGGAGCGCGCGATGGCCAAATACAAGACCAAAACCGAGCGGCGCACCGCGCGCGTTCGCCGTGCCGTCAAGGCGGCGGGGCGCGGCCGTGCCCGGCTGTCGGTGCATCGTTCGTCGAAGCACATCTACGCGCAGATCATCGACGACACCAAAGGCGAGACGGTCGCCGCGGCCTCGTCGCTGGAAAAGACGCTGCGCGAAGGCGGCAAGACCGGCGCGGATATCGCGGCGGCCAAGGCGGTCGGCAAGCTTGTTGCCGAGCGCGCGCTGCAAAAGGGAATCAAGGAGGTGGTGTTCGATCGCGGACGCCGTCTCTTCCACGGCCGTATCAAGGCGCTGGCGGACGCCGCGCGCGAAGGCGGCTTGAGCTTCTAAGGTTTAAAAGGACGGGCGAGGCCCAAAGGATCATCGGCATGGCACGTGAACCAAGACGCGAGCGGGGAGAGCGCGGCGAACGCGAAGAACGCGACAGCGAATTCGTCGACAAGCTCGTGCATATCAACCGCGTCGCCAAGGTGGTGAAGGGCGGCCGGCGTTTCGGTTTTGCCGCGCTCGTCGTCGTCGGCGACCAGAAGGGCCGCGTCGGCTTCGGCCACGGCAAGGCACGCGAAGTGCCGGAAGCGATCCGCAAGGCGACGGATGCCGCCAAGCGCAATCTGACGCGCGTTCCACTACGCGAGGGCCGCACGCTGCATCACGACGTGTTCGGCCGCCACGGCGCAGGCAAGGTGTATCTGCGCGCGGCACCTCCCGGAACCGGCATTATCGCCGGCGGCCCGATGCGCGCGGTGTTCGATACGCTCGGCATGCAGGACGTCGTGGCGAAGTCGCTCGGCTCCTCGAACCCCTACAACATGGTGCGCGCGACATTCGATGCGCTGAAGCGGCAGGATTCGCCGCGTTCGGTCGCCGCGCGCCGCAACATCAAGGTTTCCGCCCTGCAGGCGCGCCGTCGCGAGGGCGCCGAGGCGGAAGCGGCGAGCGAGTAAGTAACGAGGCTTAGGTCATGGCGAGCACGAAAACCATCAAGGTCGAGCAGATCGGCAGCCCGATCCGCCGCCGGCACGATCAGCGCGAGACGCTGGTCGGGCTTGGCCTCAATCGCATCGGCCGCGTCGCGGATGTGCCGGATACCCCGGCGACGCGCGGCATGATCGCGAAGGTGAAGCATCTCGTGCGCGTGATGGACGGCAAGCAATAGCGTCGGCCGCACCCGGGCTCGTTCCGGTGCCCATGACGACGGAAGATCAAGGACGACACGCATGAAACTCAATCAGATTGCCGACCGCCCCGGCGCCCGCAAGAAGCGCGCCCGCATCGGCCGCGGCATCGGTTCCGGCACCGGCAAGACCGGCGGCCGCGGCGGCAAGGGCCAGACCGCGCGCTCGGGCGTGCGCATCAAGGGCTTCGAGGGCGGCCAGATGCCGATCCATCGTCGCCTGCCGAAGCGCGGCTTCCGCAACGTGAAGTTTCAGGTGCGCCTGAACGAGGTCAATCTCGGCAACGTGCAGCAGGCCATCGATGCCGGCCTGATCGACACCAAGGGCGCGATCGATGCGCAGGCTCTGGTGAAGGCCGGCGTGCTGCGCCGGGAGAAGGCCGGCGTGCGCCTTCTCGGCGGCGGTGAACTGAAGAGCAAGGTCGACTTCTCCGTGTATGGCGCCTCGAAGTCCGCGGTCGCGGCGGTGGAAAAGGCCGGGGGCAGCGTCAAGATTCTTGCGCCGAAGAAGGAAGAGCCGGCCGAGCCCAAGGGCAAGAACAAGCGCATGGCGCTTGAGGCGGCCAAGGGCGGCGGCAAGTCCAAAGGCGAGAAGAAGGCCGAGAGCAAACAGGCGGAGTAACGCCTATATGATGCCGCGAGGGCGGGGGCGGGACCGGAGCGAGCAATGGCTTCTGCAGCAGAACAATTAGCGGCCAATCTGAATTTCTCGGCGCTCGCCAAGGCCGAGGAATTGAAGAAGCGAATCTGGTTCACGCTCGGCGCGCTGCTCGTCTATCGCTTCGGCACTTATATCCCGCTGCCCGGCATCGACCCTTCGGCGTGGGAGCAGATTTTCCGCACGCAGGCCGGTGGCATTCTCGGCATGTTCAACATGTTCGCCGGCGGCGGCATCCATCGCCTGGCGATCTTCGCGCTCAACATCATGCCGTATATCTCGGCCTCGATCATCATTCAGCTGATGACGACGGTCTCGCCGACACTCGAGGCGTTGAAGAAGGAAGGCGAGGCCGGCCGCAAGACCATCAACCAATACACGCGCTACCTCACCGTGTTGCTCGCCGCGTTCCAGGCCTACGGCATCGCGGTCGGTCTCGAAGGCGCGGGCAATGTGGTCGGCTCGCCGGGCATGTTCTTCCGCATCTCGACGGTGATCACGCTGACCGGCGGCACGATGTTCCTGATGTGGCTCGGTGAGCAGATCACCTCACGCGGCATCGGCAACGGCATCTCGCTCATCATCCTGTCCGGTATCGTCGCGGAGCTTCCGTCCGTGCTCGCCGGCACGTTCGAACTTGGCCGCCAGGGCGCTCTTTCCACTGGCCTGATCCTGATCGTGATGCTTGTCGCGGTCGCCGTGATCGCCTTCATCGTGTTTATGGAGCGCGCGCAGCGCCGGTTGCTGATCCAGTATCCGAAACGTCAGGTCGGCAATCGCATGTTCGAGGGGCAGGCCTCGCACCTGCCGCTCAAGCTCAACACGTCCGGTGTCATCCCGCCGATCTTCGCCTCGTCGCTGCTGTTGCTGCCGACGACGATCGCCAATTTCAACGCGGGCAAGGGGCCGGAATGGTTCAATGCCATCACCACGCAGCTCGGTCACGGGCGGCCACTCTTCCTTGTTCTCTACATTGCGCTGATCGTCTTCTTCGCGTTCTTCTACACCGCGATCGTGTTCAACCCGACCGAGACCGCGGACAACCTGAAGAAGCACGGCGGCTTCGTCCCCGGCATTCGTCCAGGCGAGCGGACGGCGGAATACATCGACTATGTGCTCACGCGCATCACAGTGATCGGTGCAGCCTATCTCGCGATCGTCTGCTTGTTGCCGGAAATTCTGATTTCATACGCAGCGGTGCCGTTCTATTTCGGCGGCACCTCGCTTCTGATTGTCGTGAGCGTCACCATGGATACCGTGGCGCAGGTGCAGGGCTATCTGCTCGCGCATCAATATGAAGGTTTGATCAAACGTTCGAAATTGCGGGGACGGCGTCGATGAGGCTTATTTTGCTCGGCCCGCCGGGGGCCGGCAAAGGCACGCAAGCGCAGCGGCTGGTGCAAAAATACGGCATCGTTCAATTGTCGACGGGGGACATGTTGCGCGCCGCGGTGGCGGCGCAGACTCCTGTCGGTCTCAGGGCAAAAGACATCATGGCGCGCGGCGAGCTCGTGCCGGACGAGGTGGTCGTGTCGATCATCGCCGACCGCATCGAGCAGCCCGACGCGAAGAAGGGTTTCATCCTCGACGGCTTCCCGCGCACGGTGCCGCAGGCTGAGGCGCTCGACCGTCTTCTGCGCGAGAAAGGGCTAAAGCTCGACGGCGTCATCGAGCTCAAGGTCGATGACGGCATCTTGATGCAGCGGATCGAAAGCCGGATTGCGCAGATGCAAGCGCGGGGCGAGCCGCTTCGTGCCGACGACAATCCGGAATCGATGAAAAAGCGGCTGGTCGCCTACCATGCGCAGACCGCCCCGCTGGCCGCCTATTACCGTGGCAAGGGCCTGCTGAAGGCGACCGATGGCATGGCTCCGATTGAGACGGTGAGCGCCGCGATTGCCCGCCTGCTTGCCCCGGTCGGCCCGGTCAAGGCCAAGGTTGCCGGGAAGGCGAAGGCACGGGCTCAGACCAAGCGGAAACCGGCCGCCAAACGCACAAAATCGGCCGCCAAGCGGCGTCCCGCGGGCCGGAAGGCCGTCGGGCGCGCCAAGGCGCCCAAAAGGGGCGCTGCCAAGCGGACAAGCACTGGGAAACGCTCACAAAAGCGTGCCGCAGGACGCCGACAGAGGTTGACGAAACGACGGTGAATCCCCTAATACACGCGGTATTCAGTAGGAGATCGTTTGGCGATGCCGGGCCCCGGAGAGGCAGGGGAGGGTGTCGTCTTAACCCTTTGTGGGCCCTTCCGAAGAGGCGTGACGATAAATCAGACCGGCGGCTGACGAGCCGACCGGCAACAGGAGCGAGATCGTGGCCCGTATCGCAGGTGTGTACCTTCCGACGAACTAGCGCGTGTTGATCGCGCTTCAGTACATTCACGGCATCGGGCCGAAGACGGCGCAGCAGATCGTCGACGCGACCAACATTCCGGCGGAGCGGCGTGTGTCGCAATTGACCGATGCCGAAGTGCTGCAGATCCGCGAGATGATCGACCGCGACTTCGTCGTCGAGGGCGATCTGCGGCGCGAAGTCGCCATGAACATCAAGCGGCTGATGGACCTCGGCTGCTACCGCGGCCTGCGTCATCGCCGCGGCCTGCCGGTGCGCGGCCAGCGCACCCACACGAACGCGCGCACCCGTAAGGGTCCGGCGCGCGCCATCGCCGGCAAGAAGAAGTAATCGGTTTCGAGCGGTTTGAGTGCGGCCGGCGCGACGCCGGACGCGAAGGGAACGAGAATGGCAAAAGAAGCAACCCGCGTCCGTCGGCGCGAAAGAAAGAACATCGCGTCGGGCGTCGCCCACGTGAATGCGTCTTTCAACAACACGACCATCACCATCACCGATGCCCAGGGCAACGCGATTGCCTGGTCGTCGGCGGGCACGATGGGTTTCAAGGGCTCGCGCAAGTCGACGCCCTATGCGGCGCAGGTCGCCGCGGAAGACGCCGCCAAGAAGGCGCAGGAACACGGCATGCGCACGCTCGAGGTCGAGGTCGCAGGTCCGGGTTCGGGGCGTGAATCGGCGCTGCGCGCGCTGCAGGCTGCGGGCTTCACCGTTACGTCGATCCGTGACGTGACGCCGATCCCGCACAATGGCTGCCGGCCGCGCAAGAGGCGCCGGGTATGACGGATGACATTCTGATCCGGCGGGCGGATTCTCCGTCTGCCGCCGCCGAAATGTCCCGCGGGGCGGAGTGGGAAGCGCGCAGCGGAAACGCGCCACTCAAGGTGATGGGTGACAACGTGATCCAGAAGAATTGGCAGGAATTGATTAGGCCGGGCAAGCTTCAGGTTTCGGCGGGCGACGACCCCCGGCGTGAGGCGACCGTGGTGGCCGAGCCGCTCGAGCGCGGTTTCGGCGTGACGCTGGGCAATGCGCTGCGGCGCATTCTCCTGTCGTCGCTGCAGGGAGCGGCGGTGCAGTCGGTTCATATCGACGGCGTGCTGCACGAGTTCTCCTCGATCGGCGGCGTGCGCGAGGACGTCACGGACATCGTGCTCAACATCAAGGACATCGCCATCAAGATGCAGGGCGACGGCCCCAAGCGCATGGTGGTGAAGAAGTCCGGCCCGGGCGCGGTCACCGCCGGCGACATCCAGACCGTCGGCGACATCACCGTACTCAATCCTGATCTCGTTCTGTGTACGCTTGATGAAGGCGCCGAGATCCGGATGGAATTCACGGTCAATACCGGCAAGGGCTACGTGCCGTCGGAGCGCAATCGCCCGGAGGACGCGCCGATCGGCCTCATTCCGATCGACAGCCTGTTCTCGCCGGTGAAGAAGGTTTCCTACAAGGTCGAGAATACCCGCGAGGGCCAGATCCTCGACTACGACAAGCTGACGATGTCGATCGAGACGAACGGGGCGGTGAGCCCGGAGGACGCGCTCGCCTATGCCGCGCGCATCCTGCAGGACCAGCTCAACGTCTTCGTGAACTTCGAAGAGCCGCGCAAGGAAGTCGCTGCCGAGGCGATCCCCGATCTCGCGTTCAACCCGGCCTTCCTCAAGAAGGTGGACGAACTCGAATTGTCGGTGCGTTCGGCGAACTGCCTGAAGAACGACAACATCGTCTATATCGGCGATCTCGTGCAGAAGACCGAAGCCGAAATGCTGCGCACGCCGAATTTCGGCCGCAAGTCGCTCAACGAGATCAAGGAAGTGCTGGCGCAGATGGGCCTGCATCTCGGCATGGAAGTGCCGGGCTGGCCGCCCGAGAATATCGAGGACCTCGCCAAGCGCTTCGAGGATCATTACTAAAGCGCTCCCTTGTCATGGCCGGGCTTGTCCCGGCCATCTCGACGAGGGGGCGATATGGCATTGCCCGCCTGAGCGGGATC
>CAZSAW010000161.1:0-16162 GCA_964604745.1 uncultured Hyphomicrobiales bacterium | reverse complement strand
AAGAGAAAGACAAAGACGAGCGCCGTCATCATCGCACCGCCGGTGCGAAAGGTGATGTAGCGGAACACGTTGAAAACGGAGACCTTGTCGGAAAGATCGACGAGCCAATAAAACATTCGAATCAACCCCGAGCGGACGCGCCTTCGAGAGTCGCCCGCGGCGCGTAAGTGCGTTCCAGCGCCTTGACGATCGGCGCCATTTTCGATCCGTTCGAGCCCTTCACCATGATGGCGTCGCCGCCGCGAACCGAATCGAGCACGAGCGGCTCAAGCCGTTTGGAATCCTCCGCATATCCGCCCCGACGCTCGGAGGGAAGAGCTTCCCAAAGATTGCGCATGGCGGGCCCGGCGCAGAAGACGAGATCGACGGCTTGCGCTGTCACCGTTTCCGCGAGCGTGCGGTGCAGCGGCGCCGCCTCATTGCCGAGTTCGAGCATGTCGCCGAGCACCGCGATGCGCCGGCCACGCGGCCCGACAGGCGCCTGACCGAGCAGCGCCAGCGCCGCGCGCATCGAGGCCGGATTGGCATTGTAGCTCTCGTCGATGAGAAGCGCCGCACCGGTCGGCGTCGCAAGCGTAAGGCGCGAGCCGCGTCCGGGTGCGGGCTGCAAATCGGCAAGCGCCAGTGCGGCGAGCGCAAGATCGGCGCCGAGCACCGACACGGCCGCGAGAACGGCGAGCGAGTTGAGCACAATGTGACGGCCCGGCGCGCCGAGCTTGTAGGTGATGTCGGTGCCGAGAATGTTTGCCTGCACGGTCGAGCTGTCGGGCTGCAGCGCGAACTTGATCAGGCGCGCATCGGCGCCCGCTTCTTCGCCGAAGGAGACGATGCGCGCGACATTTGCCGCCATCGCGTGTCGCCGCAGCCGATCGAAATGGGGATTGTCGCGATTGATGATCGCCGCGCCGCCTGGCTCCAGCCCCTGGAAAATCTCCGCCTTGGCGTCGGCAATCTCACCGACCGATTTGAAATATTCCAGATGCACGGGTTCGACGGTCGTGATGATCGCCGCATGCGGGCGCACAAGTTTCGACAGCGGCGCAATTTCGCCCGCATGATTCATGCCCATCTCGAACACGGCAAAGCGCGCGCGTTGCGGGCAGCGCGCAAGCGACAGCGGCACGCCCCAATGATTGTTGTAGGAGGCGGCCGAAGCGTGCGTTTCCCCTTCGCGCGAGAAGGCGAGCCGCAGCGCTTCCTTGGTGCCGGTCTTGCCGACGGACCCTGTGACGCCCACGATCTTTGCCTGTGCACGCGTGCGGGACGCACGCGCAAGATCGCGCAGCCCGTCGAGTACGTCGCCAACGATCAGCAATGGCGCATCGGCCGGCAGCCGATTGCGCTTGTCGCGCGCAACAACCGCGAGACCGGCCCCCGCCTTGAGCGCGGCGTCGACAAAATCGTGGCCGTCGCGCTGGTCGGTGAGTGCGAAGAAGGCCGCACCGGGCTCAATCGTGCGGCTGTCAATCGAGATGCCGGAAATCGCATCCGCCGGCACGCCCTGCCGCTCCGCATTCATGGCGGCGGACATAGCGTCCAGCGTCCACAACGGCGCACGCGTCATGCGACCTTTTCCCCCGCAGCCGCCGCGACCGCTTCATGATCGCTGAATGGCAACGTGCGGTCGCCGATAATCTGGCCGGTTTCGTGACCCTTCCCGGCGATCAGCAATACGTCGCCGGGACGCAGGTCCGCAATGGCGGTGTGGATCGCTTCACCGCGATCGCCGATCTCCACTGCGCCGGGCGCCGCCGCAAGGATGGCTGCACGGATGGCTGCGGGATTTTCGCTGCGCGGATTATCGTCGGTAACGATCACACGATCGGCATTCATCGTCGCAATGGCGCCCATGAGAGGCCGCTTGCCAGGATCGCGGTCGCCGCCGGCACCGAAGACGACGATCAGCCGGTTGGCCGCGTAGGGCCGCAGGGCGGCCAGGACCTTTTCCAGCGCGTCGGGCTTGTGCGCATAGTCGATAATGATCGATGCGCCGTTGACCGAGCCGACAAGCTCGAGACGGCCCTTCGCGCCCTGCAATGCGCCGAGGGCAGGAAACACCTTTGCCGCCTCGCTGCCGGTGGCGATGGCGAGTCCCGCAGCCACAAGAGCATTCTCGACCTGAAAGCCGCCAACCAGCGGCAGAAGAACATCGAAAATCTGACCTCCGTGCTGGATCGAGATGCGCTGGCCCGCACCGTCGATCGCGGCATGCTGCAGACAAAGTCCCTCGCCGTGCTGGCCGACGGTGATCACGCGCAAACCCCGCGCCTGCGCTGTCGCAACAACGGCGGCCGACTCCGGATGATCGGCGCTGACAACGGCCGTGCCGTCGGGCGCTACGAGATCCGAGAACAACCTGAGCTTGGCGTCGAGATAATCGTCAAGATCGGCATGATAATCCAGATGATCGCGGCTGAGATTTGTGAAGGCGCCTGCCGCGATGCGCAGCCCGTCGAGCCGATGCTGATCGAGACCGTGCGACGATGCCTCGATCGCCAGATGGGTGACGCCCTCGCCGGCGAGCTCGTCAAGCGTGCGGTGAAGCGCAACGGGATCCGGTGTCGTCAAGGATCCGTAGGTCGAACGCGTGCCGGATACGACGCCGATCGTGCCGACGCTCGCCGCAGCATGACCGAGTTGCTCCCAGATTTGCCGTGTGAAAGCCGCCACGGAGGTCTTGCCACTCGTGCCGGTGACGGCAGCGATCACGCCGGGCTGGCGCGGAAAAAATTTCGCCGCCATCAAGGCGAGCGCGCGGCGCGTGTTGCCGACTTTTATCGAGGGCACGCTGGTTGAAAAAGCCCCACCGTCGCGTTCGGTCACGACGGCAACGGCGCCCGCGTCCGCCGCCTGCGTCGCGAATTTCAGGCCGTCGACCTTGCCCCCAGCGATGGCGACGAAAACATCGCCGGGTTTGATGGCGCGGCTGTCCGCTGTCACACCGGAAACGTCGATGGCGGCGGCTTTGGGATCGAGCGCCGCCTCCTCGGAAAGCAGATCAGAAAGCTTCATGAAGCGAAGTGTCCCGGCATGGACAGGAAAGGGCTAGCCAAGGATTGTGTTGCTCTCGTGCCCGACAGCGTTCGCCTGCGGCGCGCTTTCCGGACCGAAAATGAAACCAGGAGAGTTGGCAGCAGCCTTCAGGGCCGCTCGCTGCGAGGTATATTAGCGTATGCCGGCGGCGGCGGCGAGGATTAACCGGTCCGCCGGCGGCAGATCGAAGCGCGGTTCCAATCCAAGCAAAGGCGCAATCCGTGTGATCACCGCCGCGGTAACCGGTGCGGCATTCCAGCCGGACGTGGCAAAGCCCTTGGTTTCCGGCGTTGGCTGCGGTTCGTCGAGCATGATAAGTATCAAATAGCGCGGCTGGTCGGCCGGCAGGACGGCGGTAAAGCTCGTCATCAGCTTCGTCTTGGAATAGCGGCCACTGACCACCTTTTCCGAGGTGCCCGTCTTGCCCCCGACGTAATAGCCCTCGACGTCCGCCTTGGTGGCGGTTCCCTTTTCCGCGTTGAGCCGCATCAGATAGCGCATGCGCTCGCTCGTTTCCGGCCTGACCACCTGTTTGGCGAGCGCGTCGGCCTCGGCCTGGCTGCGCTTGAGGAATGTCGGCGGAATGAGCTTGCCGCCATTGACCAGCGCCGAAATGCCCATCACCGCCTGCAAGGGCGCGACCGAGAGACCGTGGCCGAAGGCGATGGTCGCGGTGTTGATCTCGGCCCAGTTCCTCGGCACGAGCGGCTCGGCGCTTTCCGGCAATTCAGTGCGCAGGCGATCGAGCTGGCCGAGCTTTTTGAGGAAGGCCTTGTGCCCCTCGATGCCGATCATCATCGCCATGCGGGCGCTGCCGATGTTAGATGAGTAAGTGAAGACTTCCGGCAGCGAGAGCATGCGTCGCTGGGCGTGATAGTCGTGGATCTCGAAGCGGCCGAAATGCAGTGGCGCGCGCGCATCGAAACTGGACGACAACGTCGCCTTGCCTGAGTCGAGCGCCATCGCGAGCGTGAGCGCCTTGAAAGTCGAACCCATCTCGTAGACGCCGGTCGTGAGCCGGTTGATGCGGGTTGGATCGAGCGCCTGGCGCGGGTCGTTCGGGTCGTAGTCGGGCAGCGAGACCATCGCGACGATCTCGCCGGTGCGTACATCGGCGACGATACCGGCGGCGGCTGCAGCCTTGTAACGTTCGCGGCCAAGGACGAGTTCATCGCGCAGCGCATGCTGCACGCGCAGATCGACCGCCAGCGCGATAGGGTTCTGCAGCCGGTCGCTGGCAAAGCCGGCGAGATGCAGGTCGGCAAGGCCGTTGGCATCGAGCCACTTCTCCATCCCGGCGATGCCCTGGTTGTCGATGTTGACGTGCCCGAGCAGGTGCGAGACTTCCGGCCCGTTCGGATAGACGCGCTTGTTCTCGGCGATGAAACCGATGCCGGGAATGCCGAGCCCGTGAATCTCCTGCTGCTGCTTCGGCGTGATTTCGCGTTTCAGCCAGACGAAGCCGCGCTTGGAGGACAGCCGTTCCCGCAATTCGCTGGCATCGAGATCAGGCAGGGTCGCGGTCAGCAATTCCACCGCCTCGTCAACGTCGATGATCTTGCGCGGCTCGGCGAAGAGCGACGGCGTGCGGATGTCGGTGGCAAGGATTTCGCCGCGGCGATCGAGAATATCGGGCCGCGCCGTCGCAACGGCGTCATGCGACGCGACGCGACGGTTTCCCTGCGGATCGGAGGCAAGCCCGAGCATGACGAGCCGCGCGGCAATCACGCAATAGACGAGCGAGAAGACCACGATGACGAAGCCGACGCGCAGCCGCCCCTTCGCCTGACTATCGACGTCGCGGCCATAAAGAAGTAAACGCGCCCAGCCGAAGCGCGCCGTGGCCGGCGCCTTGTGGACTAGCGTCGTCATCAGCGCTGCTCCGATCCGGTGGAACCCGTGGGCAGCGGGTCGCTTTGCACCCGCTCGATGATGGCGCCGATGGGATCATCGCTGTCGGGCGAGACAAGTTGCGGCGGACGTTCCGGCAGGCGGTTGAGCTCGTCGATCTGCGTCGGCACCGTTGCGCGCAACGACAGATGCCGTTTTGCAAGGCCTTCGATGCGCGCGGGATTGTCGAGCCGCGCCCATTCGGCGCGCAAGGCGGCAATGGCGTCGCGCTCGTGCCGGATTTCCGAGCGCAGCTTCGCCAGCCGTTCCGCCTGAAGCGTCGACTCGAACTTGATCTCGTAAACATAGGCGGCCGCGCAGACGAGCATGACGATGACGAGGATGTTGAGAATGCGCATTGCTAGCGACCCCGTTTCACGTCGGCGAGACGTGGCAATCGCGGCAGCAGCGCCTGCGCATCGAAGGCATGCGCCTCGGCATCGGTGCGTTCGGCGGCGCGCAACTTGGCGGACCGCGCGCGCGGATTGCGGTTCACCTCCTCCTCATCCGGCGCGATGGGCTTTTTGGTCAGTAGCGCAAAGCTCGGGGCAAGCGCGACGGTTTCCGGCAGGTGGCGCGAGCCGCGCGACGAGCGGCTGCGCTCGGCCAGAAACGTCTTGACGATACGGTCTTCGAGGGAATGAAACGAAACGACGACGAGGCGCCCGCCCGGACGCAGAATGCGCTCCGCGGCGCCGAGCGCCTCGGCAAGCTCGGACAATTCTTCGTTCACGAACAGACGCAGCGCCTGAAAGGTGCGTGTTGCGGGATGGATGGCACCGGGCTTCGCGTGGACGACACGTCCCACGATATCGGCAAGCGCGCGCGTCGTCGCGATCGGCGCCTTTGCACGTTCGCCCACAATCGCGCGCGCGACCGCGCGGGCGTGGCGCTCCTCGCCGAGCGTGAAGACGATTGCGGACAGGTCGCGTTCAGATAGCGTCGCAATCGCATCGGCCGCGGACGGCCCCTCGCCGCTCATGCGCATGTCGAGCGGTCCGTCGAGGCGGAAGGAAAAGCCGCGCGCTGCGGTGTCGAGCTGCATCGAAGAGACGCCAAGATCGAGCACGACGCCATCGACGGTTTCATGTCCCAGCGCATGTGCAACGGACTCAAGACGAGAGAAGCGGTCCTCACTCAGCGTGAGCCGCCCCGCTGCCTGTTCGACAAGTTCGGCACCCAATGCGATCGCCGTCTGGTCGCGATCAATGCCGACAACCCGGCAATCGGCCGCGGCGAGGATCGCGCGCGAATAGCCCCCCGCGCCGAACGTGCCGTCGATGTAGATTTCGCCGGAGCGCGGCGCGAGGTAATCTACCACCTCACGCGCAAGCACGGGACTATGAAGGGCCGGTCCGCCAGCGACAGCAGGAATCCCGCCGTCGCGGCCCGTCATCGTTCCCGTGCTCCGTGCGTGTGCTTGCCTGCCGCACTCTCGGCGCTCAGTCGCTTGCGCAGTGCGCGCATCTTCCCGGTGGCCTCGGAAAGCTGTGCACTGAAGCGGTCGGGCGCCCAGATCTGAAATTTGTGGCCGAGGCCGACAAAGGCCGCGGCGTCGAGGATGCCGGCGTGATCCTTGAGCGCATCGCTCAGCACCACGCGGCCCTCCGAATCCATCTTCAATGTCTCGCTTGTGCCGTAGAGCGCGGTGGCGAATTGCTCCCGCTCCTCGGAGAAAGGCGGGAAGCGCGCGATCAATTGCTCGATCTCGGACAGCAACTCGCTGCCACCCAATTCCAGCGCCGGCCGGTCGAGCGCCGGACAGCAATAGACCCCGTCGAAACGATCCGCGCTCAGCACCGCGCGAAAGGGTGCGGGAATGGAGACGCGGCCCTTGGCATCGAGGCGCAAGATGTAATGTGAGACAAAGCGGTTCATGTCGCCCCTCGCCGCGCCGGCCGGGCACGCAGCGTCTCTCCGGACGAGCCGCCGCGCGATCGGAGGCCGGGTGCGGCCCGCGTGGGATTTGATGGGCTACCATGGGAGCATATGGGCGTCAATGCAACGGCCCCGAGCGAGCCGGACAGCCCATTCAGCGTCGCTAACCTTAAGAAATCGTTGAATAAGGCCGCTTTTGTCCGCGTCGCACGCATTGCCGCAGCGGCGGAACGCTCCGATAGCCGTCGCGTTAGCCTACGTGTCGCGAAGCGCAGGGTTAGCGAACGCGTGCGTCTCACGCGCGCGAAAGCCCCTGATTGCCCAAAAACGTAAACTGCAAGGAGGCCATCCCATGCTGAAGACATTGATGATGACAACCGCGGTGAGCGGGCTGCTGGTTGGCGCCGCAATGGCGCAGTCGAGTCCGTCTGCGCCGACGACGCCCGCACCGGGCGCGAGCCCCTCGATGAATGCGACCGGCAACGCCCAGGTTGTCGATGCGCAGAAACCCGACCAATGGCTCGCCACCAAGTTCAAGGGAACCGACGTGCTCGGCGCGGATGACAAGAAGATCGGCGACGTCTCCGACATTCTCTTCGATCAGAACGGCAAGATCGAAGCCTATATCGTCGGCGTCGGCGGCTTCCTTGGCGTCGGCGAGAAGGAAGTCGCGCTTGCGCCGTCGTCCTTCACCGTCGTGAAGGGCCAGAATGGCGGCTACGACAAGCTGAAGATCACGATGACGCAGGAGCAGTTGAAGGAAGCGGCGAACTTCAAGCCCTATAGCCCGCCGAGCGCCACGACCGGCGCAGGCAGCACTTCGCCGCGGCCGATGGGCGTGCCGGGCTCGACCAACCGGTAGGCGCGGCTCGATCGGTAATGTCGCGTATGCGTCAAAGCGGCCCGGTCCACAGCCGGGCCGCTTTCGCATGATGTCTTGTCGGCGTCCGGATGGTATTCATGGCGGATGCCTGCCTTTGTCCCCGACTCCTTCATGGTCTGCGAGGTTGTTCCCTCGCCCAACCAGGGTGAGCGCAAGGGCGACCGGCGCCCGGACATGATCGTCCTGCATTACACGGGAATGGAGAATGCGGACGCGGCGCTGAAACGTCTTTGCTCCGCAGGCTCGGACGTCTCGTCACATTATTTCGTGTTCGAGGACGGGCGCGTGATCCAGTCGGTGCCGGAAAGCCGCCGCGCCTGGCATGCGGGCGAGAGTTCATGGGCCGGCGAAACCGACATCAATTCCTGCTCCATCGGGATCGAGATCGCCAACCCCGGCCATGATTTCGGGTATCCGGATTTCACCCAGCGCCAGATCGCCGCGGTCGCTTCGCTCTGCCGCGGCATCGTCATCCGGCATCAGATCCCGCCCGAGCGGGTGCTGGCGCATTCCGATGTCGCGCCGTCGCGCAAGCGCGATCCGGGAGAAAAGTTTCCCTGGTCGCACTTGCATCGCATGAGTGTGGGCCATTGGGTCGAGCCGCATCCGCTCGGCGAAGGTCCGAGCGTGGCCTTCGGTGAAACGGGGCCGGTGGTGGAAACAGTGCGCTCGCTGTTCGCCCAATACGGTTACGGACTTCCTGCGGGCGACGTGTTCGACGACCGCATGCGCGACGTGGTCGTGGCGTTTCAGCGCCACTTCCGGCCCGCTTTGATCGACGGCGTGGTCGATACGTCCACACTTGTAACGTTAAGACGGCTGCTCGATTCACGACCTTCGCAACAAGAGCCGGACATTCCCCTCGTCGCGCTTGACGAAGAGGTTCTCGATCCCCATTCCTGAGGGCGTCAGTCGGCCGGACGGCCGCTCCGGCAAGGCTCGAAAGGGCGCCGGGGAGGAAAGTCCGGGCTCCACGGACAAACGGTGCCGGATAACGTCCGGCGGGGGCAACCCCAGGGACAGTGCCACAGAAAAGCAGACCGCCTCGGGCCGCGTTGCGTATGGCCTGCGGCAAGGGTGAAACGGTGCGGCAAGAGCGCACCGCGCGTCCGGCAACGGACGCGGCACGGCAAACCCCACCGGGAGCAAGACCGAATAGGAACGGCGCGTGGCCTGTCCCCGCGAAAGCGCGGCAAGCCGCAGATCGTCCGGATCAGCCGTTCGGGTAGGTTGCTTCAGGCGCCGGGCAACCGGCGTCGCAGAGGAATGGCCGTCACGCATCGTGCTCCGCACGGTGCCGTACAGAACCCGGCTTACAGGCAGGCTGGCATATCGAAGGGGCGTCCGGCGAAACCCGCCGGGCGCCCCACCAATTTTCAGACGTGCGTTGCATTCCAGAGCATCGCGAGGCCCGACATCAGCATCAGGCCGTCCATCAACCAGCGGAACGCATTGGCATCGAGCCGCAACACGAACGGCTTGGCGATAAAGGCGCCCGCCATCAGCGACGCGCCTGCGATCGTACCCTTGACGGCGATGTCATAGGGAAGCGCGCCGAAAAACTGAAAGGTCGCCGTCTTGCTCGCAAACACCGCGAGCGAACTTGCCGCCTCAGTCGCGAGAAACGCACCCTTGACCAAACCGTACGACAGAAAGATCGGCACGTTGATCGGACCGGTTGTTACGACGATGCCGGTGATGTAGCCGATCGCGGCCCCCGCGGCTGCCAGATGCCAGAGCGAGAACCTGAAATCGCGCGCCACAAGCCAGCGGCGCAGCGGAATCATCGCGATCAAAAAAAGCCCGATGCAGGTATCGACGACGCCGGCAGGAAGAACGAGCAACGTCTTCGCGCCGAGCGCCGCGGCAGGAATCCCCGTCGCCGCGTAAACCGCACTGGCGCGCCAATCGACTTCGCGCCACCAGGCCAGTACCCGCGAAAGATTGGCCATGATCGAGGCGACGGCCATGATCGGCACCGCCTGCTTCGGCCCATAGGCGTAGGCGAGAACGGGAATGAGGATCGTCGAGGAGCCCGCACCGACAATGCCGCCGACCGTGCCCGCGACAAGCCCGACGGCGAGAACGAACAGCAGATCCAAGCGAGCGTTCCCGCCCTAATCCATCGCGACGACCGCTTTCGGCTTGTATGGCTCCTCGAGCAGCGTCATCGTTTGCGCATCGAGCGTGACGTCGAGCGCCTTGAGTGCATCGTCGAGGTGGCTCATCTTCGACGCACCGATGACCGGCGCGGTCATGCCGGGCTGCGCCAGCACCCAGGCGAGCGCGACCGCCGCGCGCGACACGCCGAGCTTTTCCGCCGCCTGGCCGACGCGATCGGCAATGATATCGTCGTCGGCATACGTCCCGAGCTTCATCTTCGCCGTCATCTTGTCGGTCTTGCCGCGGATGGTCGTGGCGCCCCTGGTATTGCCGGCAAGAAAGCCGCGCGCATTCGGCGAATAGGGCGTGAGCGCGATCCCTTCCGCGCGGCAAAGCGGATGCATCTCGCGCTCCTCCTCGCGATAGACAAGATTGTAGAGATTCTGCATCGCCACGAACGGCGCCCAGCCGCGCTCACGCTGCATCGTCAGCATTTTCGCGAACTGCCATGCATACATCGACGAGGCGCCGAGATAGAGCGCCTTGCCGGCGCGCACCACGTCGTTGAGCGCGTCGAGCGTTTCCTCGATCGGGGTTTCCGGATCGAAGCGATGGATGACGTAGAGATCGACATAGTCGGTTTGCAGCCGTTTCAGCGACGCGTCGATCGATTCCATGATGTGCTTGCGCGACAGGCCCTTCTGGTTCGGACCCGGTCCCATCGGCCGGCATACCTTCGTGGTGATCACCACGTCTTCGCGTCGCGCCATGTCCTTCAGCGCCTTCCCAGTGAGCGATTCGCTCACGCCCGCCGAATAGGCGTCGGCCGTGTCGAAGAAGTTGATGCCCTTCTCGAGCGCCGCCTTGAAAAACGGCCGCGCCGCATCCTCACTGAGCGTCCATTCATGCCATTTCGGGTCGCCGTAAGTCAGCGTGCCGAGTGACAGGCGGGAAACCTTCAGGCCGGTTGCGCCAAGGCGGACATATTGCAAGCGTACCTCCCCAATTCTTCTTTC
Organism: uncultured Hyphomicrobiales bacterium; assembly: GCA_964604745.1. Classification (GTDB taxonomy): domain Bacteria; phylum Pseudomonadota; class Alphaproteobacteria; order Rhizobiales; family Xanthobacteraceae; genus Pseudorhodoplanes. The sequence continues at coordinate 5,359 of CAZSAW010000161.1, read as the reverse complement.
GACGTTGCGCCATTGAGAATGCCGATCAGCGTGAAAATGTCGAAGACCGGCAAGCCCGTCTCGCGCGCAACGGCAGCACGGTGCGGTGGAAAATTCGTGCATTCGAGAACAATCGCGCCGATATCCTTGTGTCGGCTCATCAGCTCGCGCGCAGCGGCGACGACGTCCACCTCACGTGCGGCGAGGCTGTCCTGCGTCGGCAGGCCACGCAGCGCGCGGCGGAACGTGCCATCTTCGGCAACGCCGACAAAAGGAATATCCGTCGGCGCGCCGGCAGCGATGAAATGCGCCGGCGTCAAGTCGCGGGCGGAAAACGTGAGCACGCCGACTTTCTTGTTCGCCGGCAGCATGCGTGCGACGAGCGGGATCAACATCAGCGAGCTTGTGGCGACCGGTACCGGCAACGCGGCGGCGAGCGACGCCTGATGCAGGACAAGAAAGCCGCAGCCCGTCGTGATCGCGTCTGCGCCCCGCGCGATCAGCCGTTTCGCCCCCTCGATGAACGGCTCGACCATGGTCGGCCCTTTCGCCTGCACAATCAGGTCGACTGTCGCTCCGGTGATGCGCTCATGCAGGACCGGCATCGTGAAGCTCTTCGGATTGCCGATGTCGCCGACAAAACGTTCGAACGCGGTGTCGAGCATCAACACGCCGATGGTCATGGCACTCTATCCGGATTTCGGTTCGTTCGGGCCGGGCATGACGGCAAAGAAAAACGGGCCCGACGATACGCCGGGCCCGTCCGATCGGCAACGTAAAGGGACTTACATCTTCTTGTAGGCGTCGACGATCGCTTGTCCCTCAGCGCCGGCCTTCTTCAGCCAGTCCGCCGTGAGCTGCTCGCCGACCTTCTTGAACCCCGCCTCAAGCTCCTTGCTCGGCGGCAGGACCTTCATGCCCTTCGACTTGAGCTGGTCGAGATACCAGTTGGCCTTCTCTTCCCACATCTTCCAGCCGCGCGCTTCCGCGGTGGCGGCTGCTTTCAGGATCGCATCCTGCGTCGGCTTGTCGAGACCCTCGAACGCCGCCTTGTTCACGAAGGTGTAGTCCTTTGGAATCCAGGCCTGCGTGTCATAGAAGTGATCGAGCGTTTCCCAGACCTTGGTGTCGTAGCCGGTGCCGCCCGACGACATGAACGAATTCACGACGCCGGTCGCGAGGGCCTGCGCCAGTTCCGCGGCCTGCACCGTCACCGATTGCGCGCCGACAAGTTCGCCGATGCGGGCCGTGCCGACATTATAGGCGCGCCACTTCAGGCCCTTCATGTCGTCGATCGTGTTGATGTCCTTCTTGGCGTAGATGCCCTGCGGCGCCCAGGGAACGGCGAAGAGCAGCTTGATACCCTGCGCGTCGAGCTTCTTGGCGATGGCATCCTTCGACGCTTCGTAGAGCTTCTTCGCCTGCGGGAAACTCGTGGCAAGGAACGGGACGACGTCGATGCCGTAAACCGGATCCTCGTTCTCGTGGATCGACAGCAGCAATTCGCCCATCTGCGCCTGGCCGGTCTGCACGGCGCGCTTTATGTCGGGCGCCTTGAACAGCGAGGCATTCGGATGGACGGTGATCTGCAATTTGCCGCCGGTCGCGTCGGCGACCTCCTTGGCGAATTCCGTCAGGTTAACGCTGTGCGGATTGTCGGCCGGATAAGCAGCCGGCAGATTCCACTTGGTCTGGGCCGATGCCGGCAACGCAAACAGCGTCGCGCCGACAATCAGCCCCGCGGCCAGAAAACGAGATTTCATGGAAGGTCCTCCTTCTTTTTGCATTGAACAAAGCCTAGCGAGGTCAGTCGGAAAAAGCGAGCTTGGGCAGGAACAGCACGATCTGTGGGAATTCGGTGATGATGAACACCGCCACCAACAGCATGAGAAAGAACGGAAAGGCCGCGCGCGCGACGGTGAAGGTGTCGCGCCCGCTCATGTTCTGAAGCACGAAAAGATTGAAGCCGACGGGCGGGGTGATCTGCGCCATTTCGACGTGAATGACGAGATAGACGCCGAACCAGACGAGGTCGAGTCCCGCCTGCTGCACCATCGGCAGCACGATCACCGCCGTCAGCACGATCATCGAGATGCCGTCGATCAGGCAACCCAGAATGATGTACATGATGCTCAAATAGAGGGCGAGCATGCTCGGCGTGAGATTTTGCCCCTTCACCCATTCGGCGAGCGCTGCGGGAATTCCCGTATAGGCCATCGCCGCCGTGGTGAAGGCGGCGCCGGCAAGGATCAGCATGATCATGCAGGTCAGCCGCGTCGCGCTCATCACGCTTTGCCAGAAGGTGTCGAGCGTCAGCGTGCCACTCCACCAGGCGAGGATCAGCGCGCCCGTCACGCCGAACGCGGCGCATTCGGTGGCCGTCGCCACGCCGAGGATCAACGTGAAGAAAACGGCGAGGATCAGCGCGAGGATGGGAAAGAGTTTCGTCGACTCGCGCAGCTTCTGCACAAACGGCATCGGCGGATCGCGCGGCGGAATTTTTGACGGATTGATCAGCGACCAGGCGATGATGTAGCCTGAATAGAGCGCCATCACGAGCACGCCCGGCAGAAAGCCGCCGAGGAATACCTGCAGCACCGACACATTCGCGGTCACGGCATAGACCACCATCGGAATCGACGGCGGAATGAGCAGACCGAGGGTGCCCGATCCCGCGAGCGAGCCGAGACTGAGATTTTTGTCGTAGCCGCGCTTGTCGAGTTCCGGCAACGAGATCTTGCCGATGGTTGCGCAAGTCGCCGCCGACGATCCCGATACGGCGGCGAAAATTCCGCAGCCGACGACGTTCACATGCACGAGCCGCCCGGGCAGCCATTGCACCCATGGCGACAGGCCGCGGAACATTTCTTCCGACAGCCGCGTGCGGAACAGAATCTCGCCCATCCATATAAAGAGCGGAAGCGCGGCGAGCGTCCATGACGCGCTCGCGCTCCACACCGTCGTTGCCAGCACCTGCCCGATCGGCACATTCGTCGTGAGGTTCATTGCGACAAAGCCGACAAGACCGAGCGCCACGGCGATCCATACGCCGCCGGCAAGCACGACGATCATGAACGCAAGGAGGATCAGCGACAGGCTGACGAGGCCGAGGTCCGCCACCATCACAGGCTTCCCTCACTGGCGATGCGCTCGACCAGTTCGTCAGGCGATTGCGGCTTCTCTTTTTCATAACGCGGTTTGTTGCCGCGCAGGACATGCACCATCTCATCGACCAGCGCGATCGATAGGATCAAGAGACCGCCACTGTAACCGAGCTGCGGAATCCAGAGCGGGATCGTGACCACGCCCTGCGATACGTCGTGAAAACGCCACGAGTCGTAAGTGAGCTGCACCGCCTGTCGGGTGAAATACAGGATGAAGGCCGTCGCGATGCCGAGCGCGACGATTTCCATCACATGCTTTTTGCGGCCCTGAAACCGCTCGAGCAGAAGACCGACGCGGATCATCTCGCCGGACCGGAAGGTGTGCGCGAGCCCGAGAAAGGCCATTGCGACCATGCACCAGGAACCGAAATCGTCACCGGAGCGTACGTTGATGCCGACCTCGCGTCCGAGCGCGAGCGCCATCATCAGAAGAAACAGAATGATGAGAAACCCACCGGCAGCATAGCCGGCGAACAGATAGAGCCGATCCAGCACTTTGCGAACCATGAGCCCCCCTCTCGGCTCTGCTGCCTCGCGCGCCCGGCCTAGCGCTCAGCTCAGCTTACACGGATTGGCGACGAAGCAACCCTCTCCTTGCGGATAATTCCTCGTCTCACAGGCTTGCCGCCGAGCGCGCGGCCTGATCGTAGTGACCCGACAACGCGCGCATCACACCGGCGATTTCCGACAGACGCCGCTCGTCGACGCCGGTTCCCTTTACCGGCTCGACCAGCAACGCCTCGCGAATTTTTCGATATTTCTGCACCACCGCCTCACCCTTTGCGGTCAGCGCCACGGTTTTTTCGCTGCCGCGCCGCCCCGACACCAGAAGCTTGTGACCGTCGAGCTTCTTCAGTGCGTAAGTGACGAGATGCGTGTCCTCGATGTTGAGCACGAGACAGATGTCGGCGACCCGCTTCGCCCGCCCGCGATGCGCGATCGTGTGCAGAACGAGCACATCGAGTGGCGAAAGATCGGGCACGCCGGCAGCCGCCATGCAGTGAACCATCCAGCGATCGAAGGCATGGCCGAGCAGGATGAGACCGAATTCGAGTTCGGAAAGAGCCGGCATGCCCCCCGACGCGAGATGCGCCGAAGAGACAATGGGACCGAGCTTGGCTTCCGCGGGCGGGTTCATCATCATTCCCAGATGCGGCCACTGATGAAGGCTAGCGGCTGCGAATAATTTGTCAACAAATTGTTGACGAATTATTCTAGGGCTGATTTGTCATAGGGGGCGCGGGAGCAGCGGCAATGCGGCAGGGGCGTTGGGATTTCTGGATCGATCGGGGCGGCACGTTCACCGACGTCGTCGGACGAAAACCCGATGGCGCGCTTGTCGCGCACAAACTGCTCTCGGAAAACCCTGAAGCCTATCGCGACGCGGCCGTGCAGGGCATCCGCGAACTCCTCGGGCTGAAGGCTGGCGATCCCATTCCCGTCGATCGCGTCGGTGCGGTGAAGATGGGAACGACGGTCGCCACCAACGCGCTGCTGGAGCGCAAGGGCGAGCGCACGCTCCTCGTCACCACCAAAGGATTTCGCGACGCGCTGCGCATCGGCTACCAGGCGCGTCCGAAGATCTTCGCGCGGCAGATTATCAAGCCCGACATGCTGTTCGAGCGCGTGGTCGAGGTCGAAGAGCGCGTGCGTGCCGACGGAACGGTCGAACAGGAGCCGAACCTCGCTGCCGTGCGGCGCGACCTTGAAGCGGCCAAAGCCGACGGCATCAAGGCGGTGGCCATCGTGTTCATGCACGCCTACCGCTATCCCGAGCACGAGAAGAAAGTCGCCACTCTCGCTCGTGACTTTGGCTTTCCGCAGGTCTCCGTCAGTCACGAAGTGTCGCCGTTGATCAAGCTCGTTGGCCGCGGCGACACCACCGTCGTCGATGCGTATCTGTCACCGATTTTGCGCCGCTATGTCGCCCAGGTGGCGAATGAGATGCAGGGCGGCGGGCGCGTGTCAGTTGCCGACAAAATCCGTCTCATGTTCATGATGTCGTCGGGCGGACTGACGGCAGCCGAACTGTTTCAGGGCAAGGACGCCATTCTCTCCGGCCCTGCCGGCGGCGTGGTCGGAATGGCGCAGACCGGGCATGAGGCCGGGTTCAAGCGCCTGATCGGCTTCGACATGGGCGGCACGTCGACGGATGTTTCCCATTTCGACGGCGAATACGAGCGCGCCTTCGAGACCGAAGTTGCGGGCGTCCGGAT
>CAZSAW010000160.1:0-22067 GCA_964604745.1 uncultured Hyphomicrobiales bacterium | reverse complement strand
TGCGGCATCCTCGAATTCGTCGGCGAAGCGCGAGGCATAGACGAGCAACTTCTTCGGCACGCAACCGCGGATGACGCAGGTGCCGCCGACGCGGTATTCCTCCGCGATCATCACCCGCGCGCCGTAGCCGGCGGCGATCCGCGCCGCACGCACGCCGCCCGAGCCGGCGCCGATGACGAAAAGATCGACCTCCCGCTCGGCCATCAGCGAACCTGCTGGCGCGGCGCGCGCGGCATCAGAGATTGTGGCCGCGCTTGCGCATCTCCGCGCGCATGCGCGCGAGCATCTCGTCGGAGAACTGGCTGGCCCAGTTCTGGATCCGGCTCATGCCCTGATCGATGACGATCGGCTCGTCGGTGATCATCTTCTTTCCGAGCGGCGACTTGTAGAAGACGAGCAATTCCTTCAGCTCCGCCTCGGTGAATTTCTGCGCATAGACGCGCGCCATCTGCGTCAGCAATTCGTCACGCTTGGGGTCGTATTCCTTGCGCAGCTGGCCGGCGATCTCGTTCAGGTCCTTGGCGTACATCGGGCTCGATTGCAGCAGGACGTTCTTGGCCGTCTCGATGACGCCCGGCACGATCGGCTCGAACATGACGTTGCCGCCCTTCAATACGATCAGCTCTTTAGCGAGGTTGATATTGGCGGCCGCAGGCTCCTGGGCGCGCGCCGGCGCGGCGCAAACGAGCCACACCGCCAGGAGAGCCGCGGCAGAGCGGACGAGATTGAAGACGGTCATGAGACGACTCCTTTAGGGCAGCATCGGTTCAAGGCTGCTCGACGACGCGAATACCGCCTGCACCGGCGAGAATGGCCGCTTTCGCAAACCCGATGAATAATCCATGTTCGACCACGCCCGGAATGGACGTCAGCCGGTCTGCGAGGGGCTTCGGATCGGGAATATGGCCCAGCGCGGCGTCGATGATCCAGTGGCCACCATCCGTGACAAAAGGATGGCCGCTTTTGTCGCGGCGCAGGACGAGCGGCATCAGATCGCGCAAGCCGGCGGCCTTCGCGATCGCCCTCGTCGTGACCGCACAACCGAACGGGACGATTTCGATGGGCAGCGGAAAGCGGCCCAGCGTCGCGACCCATTTGGATTCGTCGGCGATAACCACCATGGCGGCGGATGCCGAGGCAACGATTTTTTCCCGCAGCAGTGCCCCGCCCCCGCCCTTGATCAGGCTCAAATGCGGTCCGATCTCGTCCGCCCCGTCCACGGTCAGGTCGAGTTCCGGCATCTCCTCAAGGGTCGCGAGTGAAATGCCGGCGCGTTGCGCATCGGCACGCGTCGCTTCCGATGTGGGGACTCCGACGACATTCAGCCCCGCGCGCACGCGCTCGCCCAGCAATTCAACGAAATGGCGCGCGGTCGAGCCGGTGCCGAGGCCCAGCCGCATGTCCGGCCGCACCCAGTCGAGCGCGCGCGCCGCGGCCTGCCGTTTCTGAGCTTCGATGTCCATGTGCGAGGCGGTTGGATCGGAAAGGTCCGCGCCTATCTAGCGTCGATCCGGCCACGAATATAGCGCAAAAAGCCGCACTCCCGGCCTTGCGCGCGCGCCTTTCGCCCGCTAACCGAGCCCCATGCCCGCCCCGATAGCCGTCTTCGACCTCGATGGGACCCTGGTCGATACCGCGCCGGACCTCATCGACACGCTGAATTTTATCCTGCGGCGCGAAGGGCTGACGCCCGTCGCCTATGACGAGGCGCGCACCATGATCGGCGGTGGCGCACGCGCCATGTTGGAGCGCGGATTGGGGGCGCGCGGCGAGCCCGTGCCCGCCGGCGAGCATGAGCGCCTGTTCGCGGATTTCATCGCACATTATTCCGCGCACATCGCCGACCGCTCGCGCCCGTTTCCCGGCGTCGAGGATGCGCTCGAGGCGCTCGCGCAATCCGGCTTCGTCCTCGCCGTCTGCACCAACAAGCTCGAATGGCTGTCGCGCAAGCTGCTCGACACGCTTCGGCTGACGGACCGCTTCGCCGCCATCTGCGGACAGGACACGTTCGGCGTGCAGAAGCCCAATCCCCTCGTCTGGCGGAAAACAATTGCCGCCGCGCAAGGCGACGCCGCCCGCGCGGTGATGATCGGAGATTCGGGAACGGATGTCGCGCTGGCGCGGGCCGCCGGCGTGCCGGTGATCGCGGTCGACTTCGGCTATACCGAACGGCCGATCGAAACATTCCGGCCCGACCGCACGATCAGCCATTTCGACCGGCTGGTGCCGGCGATCCACGACGTGATCGCGTCCAATCCGCCGACGCGCAAGGATAACCCCGTTAAGCCGTAATTAACCATAAATGGGGCAGATGGATGCGACCCTCGGCGCACTCCCGGCATCCGTATGCGATTGGCCTTCCTGCAACGACCCGCAAGCCAGCACGCGGATGCGACGAGTGGGGCTGGCGTCCCGGTGCCAGCGGCGGAAGCGCGCGAGCCCGGCGAAAACAAGGCCCGCATCGAAGCCTTGCGTGAGGCGGTCGACCTCCTCGAAGCCGACCTCGCCGCCATGATCCGCGACGTGCACCGGGCCTCCGACGCAGTACGCGAGGGCATCCAGTCCTCGTCGCAGTCTCTCCTCGCGATCAGCGACCGCAGCGTCGCGCTTGCCGGCATTTCGAAAGGCGCCAAGGACGATTCCCTGCATCTCGCCACCGCGACCGAAGAATTCGCCGGCTCCTCGGACGAAATCCTGCGGCAGGTGCGAGAGGCAACGACGCTGGCCGAAGGAGCGGCCCACGCCGCGCATGCAGCGAGCGAAAGCGTCGACGGCCTGAAATCCTCGTCGAGCCAGATCGGCCAGGTCATTCACCTGATCGCCTCGATCGCCAAGCAGACGAACCTGCTTGCGCTGAATGCCACGATCGAAGCCGCCCGCGCCGGCGAGGCGGGGCGCGGCTTTGCCGTGGTCGCAAGCGAAGTGAAGGCGCTCTCGGCGCAGACGCAGAAAGCCACCGACGAAATCGCCCGCAAGATCGAGCTTCTGCAGCGCAACGCCGCATCGTCCATCGGCGCGCTCGGCGACGTGACCCGTTCAATCGAAGCCATTCGTCCCGTCTTCACCGCGGTCGCCGCATCGGTCGATCAGCAGCATGCCACCATCGGCGAATTGTCGCGCAGCGCGAACGAGACCTCGCATTTCGTGGCCAATGTCGACGACGGCGCGCGCGAGATCGAGGCGAGCGCCGCTGCTGCGAGCGGCCACGCGGCGGCGATGCTGCGCTCTGGCAGCGAAGCCGCGGAAACAGCCGAAAAGCTGAAGACGCGCTTCGTCATGCTGCTGCGGCAAACGGAGTTCGGCGACCGCAGGCGGCACGACCGGCTTCCCTCCGAAATGCCGGTGGTCCTGAAGGCGCGGACCGGCGACGTCAGAGGACAAACCTTCGACATCTCCGAAGGTGGGATGCTCGTCCGCTCGCCGCAGGCTGACACGGTCGAGATCGGCGTATCGATGGACGCTGAAATCTCGGGTATCGGCCGCTGCCGCATCCGCGTCGTGAACCGCTCTTCACTCGGATTGCATACGGAGTTTCTTTCGCTCGAAGAGGCGCCGCGGCGGGCACTCGAGGCGAAGCTCGAGGCGATCCGCGAAGAGAACCGGGAGTTCATTGAACGCGCGATGGACGCCGCGGCGCGAATCGCAATGGCGTTCGAAGGGGCGGTTTCGGCCGGAAACCTCACCCACGAGGACCTGTTCGACAACAACTATGTGCCGATCGACGGCACGAATCCGGTGCAATTCCGCACCCGTTTCCTCAATGCGCTCGAGACAATCCTGCCGGCCATCCAGGAGCCGCTGCTCGCGTCCGACCGCAGGATGTTCTTCTGCGCCTGTGTCGACCGCAACGGCTATTTGCCGGTGCATAACAAGATCTATTCGCAGCCGCAGCGCCCCGGCGACGTGGCCTGGAACACGCCCAACGCCCGCAACCGCCGCATCTTCGACGACCGGGCCGGCCTGTGCGCTGCGCGCAACGTGCGGCCCTATCTGATCCAGAATTATCCGCGCGACATGGGCGATGGCGTCATAGTTGTCATGCGCGAAATAGATGTGCCGGTTCGTGTGTTCGGAAAGCATTGGGGCGGCTTTCGTACCGCCTACAAGATATGATCGGCGGCACGGCTCGGCCTTTGCCACAATTCAACGGAGCCGTTGCGCCCTATTGTCGCCGCCCGTATGGTCATTTGTCAGTCGGGGGCGAGGGGCGGCACGAGGGGGACGGCCCATGCGTAAGCAGTTAGCGGTCGCGGCATGCGGGTTCATGCTTGCGGCCTGTTCGTCGGCTTCTGATCTTTTCAAATCGGAGCCGCAAACGTTGACGCTGCAATTTGAATCCGAACCCCAGGGCGCCGAAGTCAAGACAGCGACGGGTCAGACCTGCCGGACGCCTTGCGCGCTGGCGATTCCCGCCACCGAAACGACTGCGAGTTTCAACCTGAAGGGTTACAAGCCTCTCACGGTGCCGGTGAAGGTCATGCAGCCGGAATTCCCGCAGGACGACCCGAGCCCGAAATTCTCGCCCAATCCGGTCTATGCCGAGCTTGAATTGGCCGGTCCGCCGCCGAAAAAGCCCGCGCCGCCGAGAAAGCCCGCTGTCGCGAAGAAAAAGCCTGCTCCGCCTGCCGATGGCGCGCAGGCCCAGCAGCCGTCGGCCGCCGCTCCGCCCCCGCCTCCCCCGCCCGCCGCATCGCCTTGGCCGCCTGTGACGACGCCGGTGCGCTGACGCGCCCCGCCATTGCTTGACAGTATTTCCGCGGGGCCTCTAATACCCCGCTCATCGAGCCCGGGCGCTTAGCTCAGCGGGAGAGCGTTCCCTTCACACGGGAGAGGTCGTAGGTTCAATCCCTACAGCGCCCACCATTTACTTGCTCTGCGTGTCCCGTGTTGGCCTCGCCGTCCCGGAAAAAGATGTAGCCGGGACAAGCGTTCCGCGAAGCGCGGCATACGTACACGGACCTAATCGAGATCTTCGCTGCGAAGCGCCTTGAACTGGCGACGCGGACAGATCGCGGTGAACTGACTGAGGCTCAGGCCAAAATCGAAGGCGATAAGGTCTTTGCAACGATGCAGGCAATCGAGCGCCAGCGTGACGGGGGGAAACCGCCAGCCGCTGCAGCGCTGGTTGTGCCAATCATCGCCGTTACGGCAGCCTGACCGCCTGCCGCGCGATCAGCTTCCAGACTCCATCTCGCAAGACCCATACCAGCAAGATGCTGCATCTGACTTCGTTCGGCGTTCCGCGCGTAACATTCCTGGCGTGGAAGTTGTGGCGAACAATGCCGACGTCGCCCACGACCTTCACGCTCTGATCCGTGATGTCGATCGTCAGATATTTCGTGATGCCGTCTGCCAGCACGTCCACAAGACTCGTCTTCGTGTCCATTCGCGAACTTGTGTGGCCGTAATCGAGCTCATCCATCAGCAGCGCGTTCAACTGTGCCCGGTCCGGGTTCAACATCAGCTCACGCAATCTATTGGTGGCGGCGATCACGCCGTCCGATGCGTTTTGCACCGAAACCTCCCTGTTCATCGTTGTCATGCGGAATTCACGCCACCGGCCGCACCGGATTTCTTCCCGATCATTTTGTTGCGGTCGAAACATGCCCGGTTGGCAGAACCGGCAGATGCCACAGCATCGAATTGGTCAGGGCGCCATCAACCAGAACGGCCTGCCCGCTCAGATAGGTTGCCCGGTCACTGCACAGAAATGCGATCAGCTCGCCGATGTCGCGAGGCGTCGCGACGCGGCCGAGCGGCACGATCTCGCCGCGGGCGCGCGCAACGTCTTCGTTTTGATAAATCTTCTCCGTCAGCGGGGTTCGGGTCATTCCCGGACACACCGCATTGACGCGAATTCCGTCGCGGCCCCACTCGATCGCCAATGTCCGGCACAGATGAATCACCGCGGCCTTGGACACACCATACAGGCCGAGAGTCGGATGCGGCTGCAGCCCGCTCATCGAACCGGTCGCCACAAAGGCTCCGCGCGTTTTCCCAAGATGCGCATGTGTCGCCTTGGCGAGCCGCCACACGGCCTTGACGTTCACGTCAAACAAGAGATCGAACTGATCGTCGTCATTGTCGACCGCATTGCCTGGCACGACGACGCCGGCATTTGCCACCACAACATCGAGCCCGCCCATTTTCTCGGCTGCGGTGGAGGCAATCGCGTCGATCGCCTCCCTTGAGCGCATGTCGCCATAGGCGCTATGCACCTCGGCGCCTTTCGACCGAAGCGCTTCGACAATGGTTTCGGTCCCAAGGTTCGGCCGGAGATCGGTGACGGTGATCTTTAGCTTTTTCCCGTGACGGGCCTGATCGTCGGCGAGCGACAGGCACGTTGCCCCGCCGATGCCCTCACTGCAGCCAGTCACCAACGCCCGCATCGCGACCTCCCCCGATCCATGCTGGGGAAGGTGTCGCGGCCGGGCCTAGCGTGTCAAGTATAGCGATACACTGTTTACAATAAGCGAACGCCTAGCTAATGCCCTCAATGCGCGGCGGCGGTAAAGTCCCGCGGCAAGGTCGTGCGGGCGACCCGCGCGTGGCGCGTGGTCGCGGGCGTATTGCGGCTGCGGCCGACGAATCGCGGCGTGCCTGCCGTGATGACAGCGCCGACCGCCGCGATGTCCCCGTGCCGGATGGCGGCCAAGGCAGTCGATTGCGTCCCGCCGTCCGGCGCGTCGATGAGAACGACATCCGCAGCCTTGCCCGCTCTGATGAAGCCGCTGTCCAGCGAATAGACCCGGGCATTGTTGCCTGTCGCCGCGCAGATGCAGCGCTCCGGCTCGATGTCCGTCAGGCTCGCGATATGCGCGATCGTGTAAAAAATCCCGAGCGGCATGATCCCGCTTCCTGTCGGCGTATCGGTTGCGATGATCAGCCGGTCGAAAGCGTTCTTCGTATCCGCCAGCGTCGCGCAGAGAAGCGTCGTCCGCAGATTTCCCGCCGTGCAGACCTGCAGCGCAATCCTGCTCTCGTCGATCACGCGCGCGAAATCAGCGTCTGGCATCGCGGTCGGACCGCCATTGATGTGAAACGAGACGTCCGGCTGGATTTTCAGAAGATGGTCGCCCGTGACGGCGCCCGATCCCGGGATCGACGAACCGCCCGTATGGCACGTGGTGAGCAAGCCTGCGGCCTTGGCGTCGGCAACGAGCGGAGCGTAATCGTAGGCGGTCTTGACGGCGCCGAAACCGGCCTTCGCAAGCCGCACGCCTTTTTTTGCGATGTCATCGAAATCGGAGCGGGTCAGGCCCGGCTCGAGGATGATCGACCCGGCAATCACCTTCATGCCGCCCGGCCGATATTCGGCAAAGCAGCGTTGCGCCGCGACTGCGAGCGCTTTCACGCCTTCGACGTCTCGCGGCCGTCCGGGCACGTGAACTTCGGAGGCGGAAATCGCGGTGGTGACGCCGCCATGCAGATAGCTTTCCAGGTAACCGACGGTGCGCTGGCGCGGCGTGTAGTCGCCGAACGTGATGTGAACGTGGGAATCGATCAGGCCGGGGATCGCGGTCATGCCATCCGCATCGATCACCACATCGGCGGCTTCCACAATGTTGCCGGCCACATTGCCGACGGCCGCGATCCGGTCGTCTTCGATCAGGATGGCATCGCCCGGCACGAACGGGTCGCGCCAGTCGCCGGAGACGATGGTGCCGAGATTGACGATCGCGACCTTCATGAGCATCCCCGTACGAGCGGCACGATTTCCTGGTCCGCTATCTCAGCGGCATAGACCGAAACTTTGTCATCTAGCGCAGCCCATCGCCGGCACTGATCTTGTCCGCGGTGAGGCCGCCGACGCGCGCGGCGATGCGGCCCCGGTTGGCGACACACACAATGACGGCGATCTCGTCCGGCATCGGCGCATCCGCCAAAGTGATCGTCATTCCATCGTAGTGCGAGCGCACGAAAAGCGCATCCTTGTGTGCAAGCGGAATGTCGACGCTGGCGCCCGGCGCCGCCATCTTTGTGAAGGATGAAATCCAGGCCTTGCCGCCGCCCGACGCCTGCCGCAGCGGCTCGGCAAACACGGTGGTGATGAGCGCATTGCCGTGCTCCTGCGCGCCGTCGAGGCCGACAACGGCACCCTTGCCGTAACTCTCGATGCCAAAGGGCTGCATGGCCTCGATCGCCTTGGCCGAAAGAAAGCGGCCAAGCTCGCCGCTCTGCTCGATCATCGGCGAGAGATCCTCGACAAACTGGTTCCGGTACGGATTCTCGATCACGGCAATGGCCGCAACCTTGCGCAAGGGCGGATTGCCCAGACGCCCCTCCTCCAGGATCTTGTGATCGATCGATACGAACCAGCGGCGCGTGGCGAGTTTCATGGAGGGTCCATCCCGTTTAAGCGGTTCTTATGATTGTCAGACAATCCTCGTCAAGGGAAGCTTTTGCCGCCCTTGAGCCCACCCGCGGCACCTGAAATGTGGTATGGCGAGACCGGCTCTTTTGGGCAAAATTCCCGCTGGAGCGGACAGAAGCCAGAACTCAGCCAGATGACCGATCGCACAGACCTGAAGATATTGCGGATTACCGTCCAGGCGCAGGCGGCAACGAAATTGCGTGACGCGATCCTGAACGGCGTCTTCAAGCCCGGTCAGCGTCTCACCGAAGCCAATCTGTGCCGCATGATGGGCGTCAGCCGCACGTCGGTGCGTGAAGCGCTGCGTCAACTGGAAGCCGAGCGCCTGATCACCATCACGCCGAACCGGGGGCCGTCCGTCACCGAGGTCTCGTGGGAGGAAGCGCGGCAGATTTACGAGGTGCGCGCGCTTCTCGAAAGCGAAGCGGTGCGGCTTTTCACGTCGAGAGGGAGCGCGGCGCAGCTCGCCAGCCTGAAGCTGGCGCTGCAAAAATTCGAAAGCGCCGCCCGCGCCCACCGGCCGCTGCAGCAGCTCACCAGCACGCAGGAATTTTACGAGATCATCCTCGATGGCTGCGGCAACCGGATCATCTGCGAGCTGATCCAGGGGCTTACCGCGCGCATCACCTTCTTGCGTGCGCGATCGATGTCGCAGCCCGGGCGAACGAAGCAGAGCGCCATCGAGCTGCGCCGCATTTACGAAACCATCCGGGCCGGCAATCCGGACGCGGCGCAGGCTGCGGCTGTCCACCACGTTCGCTCCGCCGCCGCGGCGGCGCGCGACGTGTTCGGCGCCGGCAAGACGCAGCCGCGCCTCGCGCGGCGCAAGGCAAGAACCGCTAAGCGCGCGTGAGATAGCGCTTGTCGAGCATGACGTGAATTCCCTTGTTGCCGTTGACGACCTGCGTGACGCGGACATCGGCGGTCAAACTGAGCAGGGAATAAGCCTGATAACGGTCCAATCCGGTGCGTAAACAGACGAGATCGAGCATCTGCCGAAGCGCGATGACGACGCAATCGTCGAGATCCGGATCGAACGCCATCGTGATGACCGACGTTTTTGTTTCGGCCATCGGCCATTCAAGCCGCATGTCGTCGCGCACGGTCAGCCGGAATGTGCCGATCAAGCCCGTCTCGATCGCGGTCACACACACTTCGCCATCGCCCTGCGCGCCATGGCCATCGCCGACCGAGAAAAACGCGCCGTCGACATGGATCGGCAAATAGAGCGTCGTGCCCGCGACGAGCTCCTTGTTGTCCAGATTGCCGCCGTTGCGGCGCGGTGGCAGCGTCGAGATCGATCCCCAGGCAGCGGGCGGCGCCACTCCCATCACACCGAAGAACGGCCGCAGCGGAATCTCCTGCCCCCAAGGCAGACGCCCGATCATGCGTTCGCGATCGAGCATGATGTGGATCAGCCGGTTTTCGGGAAAATCGTCAGGCAGCGCACCGGACAGCGGCCGGATCAGGTTGAAGCCCCAGTCGTAGTGAAGCTCGATGTCCTCGATATTGACCTGAAGCGTCTGCCCCGCCTTGGCGCCTTTGATCCCGATCGGGCCGGTACAGATATGACCCGGCACGATCTTGCGCGTGACGGACGCATGGATCGCCGGCAGCGCCGGCGGGATTTCGCACCGCACGGCCGGCAATTGACTTGCATCGCCGGAAACCGTGGAAACTCGGACGCGAGCGCCGCTGTCCACGATGAGGACGGGCTGGAGCGTCCCATCGAAATATCCCCAGTGGATCGTATCAGGTGCGGCGTCCAGCACGGCATCCGGCTTTAAGTCGGTCACGGCCACCCTCTCCCTCCGGTTGTCTTCGATACCGTACCACCTCTCGCAGCGACTTTATCGGGTCTGGCAGGTTGATCCGGCTCGGCAGATTGTAATACAATCATAACATTCTCAGCGGAGCGACAGTCAGTGACCAAAAAACCGAAGAAGAGGCCTGCCCCCCGGACGAAGAACAGGACGTCGCAACCGGCCCCGTTCGATATGCACGGCTCGCTCTGGAGTCTGCATCACGACATGGCGCGCGCGCCGCGCGGCGACCTGACATCGGCACGCGGGCTCGCCCGCTTTGCCGAAGAGCAGGCCGTGCGCGACGTGCTTACCCGCTACACGTTTTTCTACGATGGCCGCGATCTCGACGGCGTCATGAGCGTCTTCCACGACAAATGCACCCTCATCAATCCGCGCGGCACATATATCGGCCGCGATGCGATCCGCGAAAACTATGCCTTTCTCATTTCCACCTCGAAGGTCGTGTTGCATTTCGCAACCAACGTTCTCGTGCGCCTGTCGAAAGACAGCAAGGAAGCCCGGATGGGGGCTTACTATTACGCAATCGCGGCGATGCCCGACGGCAAGCTGATCGGCACCGGGGGCGCCTATGCGGACCGCCTCGTCAAGGACAAGGGCGAATGGAAGATCATCGATCGCCGCATCACGTACAATTTCCGCAACACGCTTTCGCCCGAGGCGCCGCCCAGCGCCTCGCTGGCTCCCAGGCCCACGCGGGACGAATCCTCCCGCGACATTCTTGGGCCTGATGCTGAGATGTAATCCTGGCGGCGGAATCTTGCGGTTCCGCCGCCTTTCACAATTGAGCACCCGTTCTGCTATCGAGGAGGATCTATGGTACGCGTCGCATTCATCGGCATCTCTCATTGGCACGCGCCGATGTATTACATCCCCGCTTCCCGCTCGGCGGGAATGCGGGTCGTAGCGCTGACCGACCCGGATCCGACTGTCGTCGAGCCTGAGGCGGCCAAGCTCGAATGCAAGGCCTACACCGATTTTCGCGCGATGCTCACGGAAGTGAAGCCCGATTTCGTCTTCGCCTTCGGCCGGCACTGCGACATGGCGGACATCGCAAATGGCCTGATCGACGAGAAAATCCCGTTCGTCATCGAGAAGCCGGGCGGGCTCAATTCCGCACAGGTTGCCGCATTCCGCGATCGCGCCAAGAAAATCAACCTCTACGCCGGCTGCGGGTTCAATTTCCGCGGCAGCGACATGTGCCAGAAAATTCTCGACGTAATCGGCGATGATCCCGTGTCGCATGCGTCCTTCCGCTACATCGCCGGCGGCCCGTATCGCTATCGCGAATCGCTGAACAAATGGATGCTTGATCCGGCCCAGTCCGGCGGGGGATCGACCATCAATCTCAGCCCGCATTTCATCGATATGTTCCGCCTGTTTTCGCGAAGCGAACCGACTGAAGTCGCCTCGCTTCTCGGCAACTTCACCTGGAACCTGCCGATCGAGGATTATTCCTCGCTCATCATGCGCTCGGCGAGCTCGGTCTGCACGGTGGAAACCGGCTACACCTACCCTGCCGCCCAATACGGCATCTTCGATCTGCGTTTCAGCATTCGCAGCTCGCGTCACTACATCATCGCAAGGGGCGACAAGCAGATCGAAATTCATCGTGCGTCGGATGGAAACCTGCAGCAATTCCCGATCGAGACGTCGAACCTCTTCATGTATCCGCCGTTCGTCACGCAGACGGTTGACCGGTTTGCCAAAGGCAAGCCGCCGCTTGCATCGCTCGACGATCTCGCCGAGATGATGAAAGTGGTCGATGCGGCGTTTGCATCGAGCCGCGCGGGTGGCAAGCCGGTGAAGGTGTCGTAAAAGGTCGCGGCGCCGCGGTTTCGGCCGTGGCGCCCCGATGCAATGAGCTTGAGACAAAGGGAGCACAGGTCTCGTGTACAAGATCGACAGCTCAAAAAGCGACAAACGCACAGGCGTCGAGAAATGGCTTCGCGGTCTCGATCTCGTCTCGGCCCCAACGCGGGAAAAGATCGTCACCGCCTGGGTGTCGACCTGGACGTCTTCCGAATACGCGGAATTGCCGGACATGCCGTGGGATCCGGGCGTGCCGGATTACAAGCTGATGGAGCATGTCAACGAGGTCACCGAGCTTGGGCTCACGCTCGCTGCCCAATCGAAAAAATTGTGGGGGACGACGCTCGATCCCGAAATCCTCGTTCCGATCCTGATCCTGCACGACGTCGACAAGCCGCTGATGTTCGTGCGGCGCGGCAACCAGGTCGTGCACAGCGATCTCTATTCGCAAATTCCGCATGGCGTGGTCGGCGCCATGCTTCTCAAGGAACTCGGCTTCCCGCACACTGTCGTAAGTACGGTAGGAGCGCACTCACCGCGCATGCCGTTTCACGGGAAAAATTATGAAGCGTTCGTTCTTCACTATGCCGACCATTACGCGTGCGACCACGCGATGCTGAAGGCCGGCAAGACGCCGCTCTACTTCTATCTCGATCTTCCCGCGAAACTTTGAAATACGGCCGGCAGGCTATTTTTTCGCCCGTCCGACGTGCGACTCGATCAGTTCGACCAGCACGCCGTCCGGATCGCGGAAGCGCGCGCCGCGCGGCGACATTGCCTCAGTCGAAATCTGCGGATCGCGCGCGATGATGCCCTTCGTTTCCAGTTCCTTGCAGGTCGCATCGAGATTGTCGACGAGCAACGCGACATGCTCGAGACCGAATTGCTTCTCCGGCGAATTGATATAGCCCTTCTGGTCCGGGTAGTAGACGAGCTGGATTTCGGCCTCGATGTGCGGCGGAATCACGAGGTCCACAAGCTCGGCGCCGTCGAGCCGCGTGAACTGGCGAATGAGATGAAAGCCAAGTTTGCCGCAATAGAAATCGAGGCTCTTCTGCAGATCCTTGACCGCGATCGCGGCGTGGCAAATTCCCTTGATCATTGATCCTATCTCCAGCCGTCGACCGAATATTTCGCGACCGCGGTTTCGTTCAGTTCGTAGCCGACGCCCGGTTCTTTCGGAACGACGATCTCGCCATTTTTGATCTCGACCGGCTTTTTCAGGATCAGCGCGAAGCTCGCGACGCTGGTATAGGGAACGCATTCAACCCACATCGCGTTTTGCGTCGCCGCGCAGAGATGGACGTGAATTTCCGGGAACCAGTGCGGCGCGACCGGGATGCTATGCGCCGAACAGAGCGCGGCGATCTTGCGCCACTCGCTGATGCCGCCACACACTGCGGCGTCCGGTTGCAGAATTGACGCGGCCTTGTAGTGGATCAATTGCTGGAAACCCCAGCGCGTCGCCTCGATCTCGCCGGTTGCGACCGGAATATCGACCGCCGCGGCGACCGCGGCACTCGCTTCCATATCGTCGGGCATGACCGGCTCTTCGATCCATCCCGGCTTGTAAGGCTCGAGCAGGCGAATGGCGCGAATTGCAGTTGGCGCGTCGGGCCAGGCATTGTTGGCGTCGAGCAGCATGTGCACCTCGTCGCCGATCGCCTCGCGCACGGCCTTGATGCGGATCGCGTCTTCCTTCGGCGACATGCCGCCGACTTTCACCTTGAGCGCCTTGAAGCCCATCGAGACATAGTCCGCGGCTTCCTTGGCGAGATCGTCGGCGCCTTTTCCGTCGACATAGACGCCGCCGCTCGCATAGGCCGGCAACGTCTCGCGACGATAGGTGCCGAGAAGATGACTCAGCGGAATGCCGAGCTCCTTGGCCCGCAAGTCCCACAACGCGATGTCGATCGCGGAAATCGCCCGCATGACCGAACCGCGCCGGCCTTGCAGGATGCTCGCGCGAAACATCGCGTTCCAGATGGCCTCGACCTCGTCGGACTCTCGGCCGACCACGTATTTGGCGAGAAGATCGCGCACCGCGATGGTGGAGAGGTGACCCGCCTGCGTGCCGCCGCAGCAGAAGCCGAAGCCTTCGACTCCGGCGGTGTTGGCGATCCGCACAAGCGTGTATTCCCGGTTCTCCATCGAGTTCGTCGGGTAATGCAGCGTCATGCCCATTGGCACGACAGCCGTATTGGCTATCACGCTTTTTATTTTCACGCGGTCCTCCCTCACCCTCTCGATACGGCGCTACTCGTTCAGTCGATTTTCGCCAGAACGCGCACCGGGAATCCGTCGCCGCCGACATAGGGCACCGGCGCAAAGCAGATCTGGCAGCGCTTGCCGGTCACGGCATCGAGCTCGCCGCCCAGCACCTGCAGCATCGGAATGTTGGCGCCGAGCAGGCCTTTGTGAGCCGGCCAGGATCCGTCACCGCGCTCGGTCACGCCGGGATGATCGACGCCGATATAATCCACGCCGAGAATCTTGATGCCGCGATCGATGCACCACTTCACTCCGGCTTGCTTGATGCCCGGATTCTTGTGCGCGTAATAGACCGCCTTGTTCCAGTCCGTCATCGGACCGCAGAAATTCTTGTGCCAGCCCGTGTTGACGATCAGGATGTCGCCCCTCTCGATTTTCGGAGAGGCCTTTTCCAAATCCTCCGGCGTGATCTCGCCAAGCTCGCCCTTCGGGATTCCGACCACCACGCCATCGCCCCAGAGATAGTCGAGCGGAATCTCGTTCACCGCCCAGCCCTTCTTGTTGCAGTGAAGCGGCGCATCGAGATGCGTGCCGGTATGCGGGAAGAACGCGATCATCGTGTCGTACATGGTCTCGCCGCGGTCGTAGACCTTCTCGAACACGGTCGTCGAGTAATTGCTGTAGGTCGCGTACATCGGCGGATTGTAGAAGTTCAGCGACATCGCATAGGTCGGCAGGTTCCGGCCCCATGGCACGGTGAGATCGAAGATTTTCCGGTTCGATGCGCTCATGATCAGACCTCTTTCTTTTTGGTTCGCACGATAACGGCCGTGTCGGGCCATGCTGTGCGGATTTGAGCCGTTTGATGGAATGGGAAGAGTGGAATGCGAACGCGCGGCGCGCGTTCGCTCGGCCCCTGCTAGAGAACTCCGTATTTCTCGTAGACCTCGCCGAGCAAGCGCCCTTCGAGCAACTCCCTGCGCGTGTTGTTTTCCGAGGTCACCTTCTCCAGGGCCTTGGCGATCACTTCCGCTTCCACGGCCTTCGGGATCACCATGATGCCGTCGAAGTCTCCGAAAATGAGATCGCCGGGACGCACTTCGACCTCGCCGCACTTGATCGGCACGTCAAAGTCCGCAACGAAGCCGCGGCCGCAGGAATCGAGCGGCTTGATGCCGCGCGCGAAGGTCGGAAAATTCAGCTCCAGAATTTTTTTCACGTCGCGCACGACGGCATCGACGATCGTGCCGGTGGAGCCGCGCATGTGCGAGGCCGTGGACAGCAATTCGCCCCACGGCGCGATATTCCAGGAATAGTCGGTGCTGTGCACCGACACGTCGCCCGGCTTGAGGGAATCGATTGCCTTGATCTCGTTGAGATAGGGATTCGGCTTGATGTCCTGATACGTGTTCATCCACAGCAGCGTGCGCGCGCGGCCGACGACGATGAAATCAGGATGCAGCGGACGAATATCGTGCCGCATCGCCTGATTGCGAAAACCGAGCCCGTCCAGAACGTCGGAGACCACCGGCGTGTAGAGCTTTTCGCGAATGGTCGCGAAGGTTTCTTTGTCAGATGCGCGCGCCACGAAATTCCTCCGTTTCAGCAAGGTCAGGCTGTCAAGAATTGAGTTAATGTCAGCGAATAAGTGAACTGTCAATTCTCTCAATGTGAAATGCTTCGCTCTCGATATGAATGCTTTTTGCAATTCTGGCATGCGCGCAGCTCGGCCATCGGGGCTCACAATGCGCGAGCTCCGATCGCCGCCGGACGGCCTGGAAATATGCGATTTTGAAAGGTTTCCGGCTGCTGTTCAGCCGGCCTTTGTCAGGCGATGCCGCCGCCGAATTTCAATTCTTTTGTCAGTTCTTCTGTGAGACCCGGCAATTCATCTTTCACATACCAGCGACCTTCGCGCTGCTCGATCACACCGCGCCGATTCAAACGCAGCAGCGCGGTCCGCATGGTGCGTTCGTTGATGGGGCGGCCGCTCGTGGCCACCAGACGATGCAGGTCGACCCCGCGCAGGCCGGGGTGAACGCGGATCACCTCCAGCACGAACGCCGAATTGGAATTCGGACGTACGACAAAACCTTCCTTTGACTTGCCCTTGGTCTCGGGCTGCTTTCCGGATGCCGGAGGCGCCAGTTTCGCAAGCGCCTGCTGAATAACGCGCACGGTATCCTCAACGCCACGCTGATAAGCGCCGCGCTCGACCTCGGCGATCAAGAGTTGAATTTTGGCTCGCTGACCCATGAACTTTTCGATTCCACGCTGGGATTTTGAAGGAACTCGCTGGCTGACATCGCTTCGACCGGTGACTGCAGCGTCATCGCGTCTTCCTGGAAAGCCATCACCAACCAATTCCAATTCCCGTTCGTACAAATCCCGTGAAAATTGTTTCAGACACAACTCATCCTCGCGTTTTTCAGAATCGTGAATCCTTGTCAACTGAAGATCGTTTCAGCGTGCAGTGAATGGCTCGACGCGAACCCATTCCCTGCCGGTCATTTTTCTCATCCATTCACTGGCGCCCCGCGGTCCCGGCCCTTTTCCAGCGGCCAATTTGCTGAAAATTATACAGCAAATCGCCTATTCATTTGCCACCATACTCGATTTGAATGGCAAAATAGTGAATTGCCCTGAATTGAAAATATGCATCGGATTTGTTGACAAAAGGAATTGAATTGATAGCGTTTCGTGTGAATTATAGAAGCATTCACCACCGGAAGGAACAGGGGGCAACGTTTCTCCTTCCGAAGTGAAGGGGGATTAACGAATGGGAATAGTTCACTCCTACAGCCTCTGCGTGGTCGTGGCCTTCGAACCCGCTGGGTTTAAGGGGTTCGCCGCTAGAGCATTCGCGTCCCCGATCCTGGCTTCGTCACAGTTCTTTTTGGCCATTCAATAGGAAACCACAGCCATGCGATTCAAGGACACATCCCTCAGCCGCCGCCAGGTGCTTCAGGTAGCGGCGGCCGGTGCAGCGACAGCGGCGCTTCCCTTCGGCGGCAATACAGCGATGGCCGCAGGCGAAATCGACGTCGTCATGGTCAACGCCCTGCTCAACCCGCCTTTGCGCGGAATTCTGGAGACGGCGGCGAACGGCAAGATCGTCGACGTCCCCTGGAAAAACACGACCGACGTCGTCTCGCGTCTCATGGCGCCCGGCGGCACATCGGCCTACGAATTCATGGCTCCGGGCGTGGATTTTGCGAAGCCGCCCGTTCTCGGTCCGAAGGCCGGCGACGAAAAGGCCCTCGCCCTCGACATGTCGCTCATCCCGAACTTTTCGCAGCTTGCCGATCTGTTCAAACCCGACATCGCATCGCGCGACGGCAAAAATTACATGATCCCTGTTACCTGGGGATACGACGCACCTCTCTATGACAAGAACAAGGTGCCGGAGAGCGATCCGTACACGCAGTCATGGAGTCTGATTTTCGAAGACAAGTACGCAGGCAAGATCGCCTGGATCGACGCCGGGCATCAGATGTTCATCGCCGCCGGCCTTTATATGGGCATCGCCGACCCGGTGAAGATGGACAAGGGCCAGATCGACGAAGTGGCCCGCTTCCTGATTTCCAAAAAGAAAAACATCCGCACCATCTATTCGACCGGCGCGGAGGCGGTCAGCCTGATGTCGAGCGGCGAATGCGTGTGCATCTACGGCTACATTCCGGTGCGCGCCGAACTGCAGGCGAAAGGCTTCAACATCACCAACTCCTGGCCGAAGGAAGGCATCACGACGCTTAAGCACGCGGCTTTCGTGCCAAAGGATGCAAAAAATCCGAAGGCTGGCCATGCGATGATCAACGCCATGCTCGGCACGGCTTATGCAAGCCAGGTGACGAAGGCTTGCGGCTATCTGTCGTGCTCGAAGGCAGGTCCCGCCGCGTTGTCGCCGGAGGAACAGAAGAAATGGGGCTATTCGGTCCTCGACGGCTCCATCAAGGGATACAGTCAGGGACTGCCGGTCAATATTTCCGCGATCATCGAAGCCTGGACTCGCGTCAAGGCTTCGTGAGGCGGACGCCCTTACAGCATCGATCGGCGACGCGCATGATAGCGCGTCGCCGCTACATTCTTTGCCGTTTGGACTCACCGGGAAGATTGTCGCGGGTCGCTTGCTCCGGCGAAAGCGCGGCGGGATTTCTCCCAAAGCAAGGCCGAAGTAGGTAGGATGACTCTCCCTGTGATGCCGTTACCGTCCGTGACCGGTCAGAACATATCGCCGCAAAAGGTCGCAATCTCGCTGCGCAACGTATCGAAGTCGTTCGATACCGTGCGCGTGCTCGATTCCGTGTCGCTCGACATCGCCGACGGCGAGTTCTTTTCGCTGCTTGGCGCGTCCGGCTGCGGCAAGACAACGTTGCTGCGGATCATCGGTGGCTTCGAGCAGCCGACGAGCGGCGACGTTCAGATCATGGGACGCGACGTGCTGAAGGATCCGCCGTATCGCCGGCGAACCAACATGATCTTCCAGCATCTTGCGCTGTTTCCGCATTTGACCGTGGCCGAGAACATCGCGTTCGGCCTCGAGATGAAAAAAGTCGCGCGCAACGTCATCCGCGAAAAGGTGAAGAACGCGCTTGAGCTCGTGAGATTGCCCGATTATGGCCAGCGCCGCATCGACATGCTGTCGGGCGGACAAAAGCAGCGCGTCGCCATGGCGCGCGCGCTCGTCAACGAGCCGGACGTGCTTCTCCTCGATGAACCGCTTGGCGCGCTCGATATGCGGCTGCGCCTGCAGATGCAGGAAGAGTTGCGGCGCCTGCACCGGGCGACGCGCAAGACCTTCATCTTCGTCACGCATGACCAGGGTGAGGCGATGACAATGTCCGACCGCATCGCCGTGATGTCGGGCGGACACATCATTCAGGTCGGCACGCCACGCGAGGTCTACGAGCAACCCAAACAGAAATTTGTCGCCCAGTTTCTGGGGAGTTCGAACTGGTTGGTCGGCAAGATCACCGCAATCAATGCCGACCGGACCGGTACGATCGACGTGAACGGCAGAGCAGTCGGGGCGCGTATTCCTGCCGGTCTGCAGACGGGGACCGAGGTGGCGCTGGTTCTGCGTTACGAAAAGGTCGACGTCCTGCCGGAATCGAGCCCGGCAATGCCCGGCGATCTCGAGGGTGTCATCACTGCTGAAATCTTCATGGGCTCGACCGTGCGCTACGAGATCACGGTGACCGGCGGCCTGAACATGATTTCCGATATGCCGAATTCAGGAAAGACGTCGGACCTTGCGCCCGAACGGCGCGTCCGGGTGCGCTGGCCGCTTCACGCCGCGATCGTTCTTGCCGAATGATGTCATGACCAAACGCAAGGATGGTTTCTTCACCGGCCCCAAATTCAAGGCCGTCCTGCTCGTCCTGCCGGCCACCGCATGGCTGATCGTTTTTGCGGTGCTGCCGCTCGTCTTCCTGGCGGTGACGTCATTCTGGAGTTCGGGCCTGTTCGGTCTTTCGCCCGACTTCACGTTCGATAATTACAAGGCGATCTTCTCCGACGCGATCTACAGCCTTGTGATGCTGCAAACGCTGAAGATCGCGTTCATGAGCACGCTGATTACCTTTCTGATCTCGTATCCGATGGCGTTCTTTCTCGCCTCGCTGAAAGGCCCGTCAAAAAACGTTTTCCTGCTCGCGGTATTTGTCCCGTTCTGGACAAGCTATGTCGTGCGCACATTCGTCTGGCTGCCGGTGCTCGGCCGTAACGGCATCGTCAACACCATCCTGATCAATCTCGGCATCATTCACGAGCCGATCGGCTGGATGCTCTACAACGCGGGCGCGGTGCAGCTTGGCCTTGTCTACGTCTATTCGCTGTTCATGATCCTGCCGATCTACATGTCGCTCGACCGGCTTGATCCGCGTCTGATCGAGGCCGCCGCCGATCTGGGTGCCGGACCGGTTCGCACGTTCCTGCGTGTCACCTTCCCGCTGTCTGTGCCGGGCGTGCTGTCCGGCTGCGTGATGGTGTTCCTGCTTGCCTGCGGCGCCTACGTCACGCCGCAGCTGATGGGAGGCGCGGGCGGCACCATGTTCGGGCGCGTGATTGCGTCCCAATATGTGGACACCAGCAACTGGGCGCTCGGAGCCGCGCTGTCGATCGTGCTCGTCTTTGTCGTGCTGCTTTGCCTGTTCCTGTTTGGCCGTCGCGTGAAATTCGACGAGGTCTTTGTCGGAGGGCACCGCTGATGGATTTCGGAGCCTTTGTTCGCCAAAAAGCCCTCTGGCTGTACGTCGCGCTGTTTTACATCTTCCTCTACGGCCCGATTTTTGCGCTCGTCGTCCTCTCATTCAACGATTCGGTGAATATCGGCCTGCCGCTGCGAGGCTTCACGCTCAAATGGTATGACTTCGTCCTGCGTTCGCCTGAGTTGATGCAGGCGCTGCTGAACAGCTTCCTTGTCGGATTCGTCAGCTCGGCCATCGCCACGGCGCTCGCGCTGCTGATGGCGATGGGTTTCCGCCGCGAATTCCCCCTCAAGGGCCTGCTGATGAAGGTCATCTTGCTGCCGATCCTCATCCCCGGGATCGTCAGCGGCGTGATCTTCCTGACCTTTTTCGGCTACGTGCAGATTCCGTTCGGGCTGTGGACGACCGTTCTGATCGTGCACGTCACGTGGGTGCTGCCGTTCGCGTTTCTCACGATCTATCCGCGTCTGCACGGCTTCGACAGCAGCCTCGAAGAAGCGGCAATGGATCTGGGCGCACGGCCCCTCATCGTGTTTCAACGCGTCGTCTTGCCGATCATCCGTCCCGGCATCGTCGCAACGATGATGTTCGGGTTCACGCTCTCGTTCGACGAATTCATACGCACCTTTCTCGTCATCAAGTCGCAGCGCACGATTCCGGTGCACCTGTGGACCCTGCTGGTCGGCGAAATGGCGCCGTTCCTCCCCGCCGTCGGCGTCGTCATCATGATGGTTTCGATTTGCGTTTCCGCGCTGGGCTTTATCGCCTCGGCGCAAGCGCAGCGCACGAGCGCGAGTTGAGCCGGTTCAAATGAAGATAACCGACGTCGAAGCGTTCTATCTGCGACTCCCCGAAATCCAGAAACGCACGGACAGCTCGCAGGATGCCCTGCTGGTCAAGGTCAGCACCGACGCCGAAATTGTTGGGTGGGGCGAGGTCGACGGTTGCCCCTCGGTCGTCAAGGCGATCATCGAGGCGCCCTACTCCCACACGCTGGTCACCGGACTGAAGTCGCTGCTGATCGGCGAAGACCCGCTCGACACGCAAAGGCTCTGGACCAAGATGTTCCAGAGCACGATTTTCTATGGCCGCCAGGGCGCGGTCATCCAGGCCATGGCCGGAATCGACATCGCGTTGTGGGACATCAAGGGCAAATTCCTGAAGCAGCCGATCTACAAGCTGCTTGGGGGAGCGTATCGGGACAAGATGCGCGTCTATTCGTCCAACATGTTCCAGTTCACCCCCGAAGCGACCGCCGATCGCGCCAAGCGCGCGATCGATACCGGGCACACGGCCGTCAAATTCGGGTGGGAACCGTTCGGGCAGGACGCCAAAACCGATTGCAGATATCTCGCAGCCATCCGCAAGGCGATTGGGGACGACAACGATCTGATGCTCGATGTCGGTCTGGTCTGGGACGCCAAGACAACGATTCAGCGCGCGGAGCTGTTCAAGGACTACAACCTGTTCTGGATCGAAGAGCCGCTTCAGCCGGACGATTACGAAGGCTACCAGAAGGTCTCCGCGCGGTGCACGCAGATGATTGCCGCCGGCGAAGAGGAATGCACGACAGTCGGTTTCGCGCGGCTTATCGAGCAGGGCGGCATCGATGTGGTGCAGGTCGATCTGACACGCTGC
>CAZSAW010000159.1:0-1602 GCA_964604745.1 uncultured Hyphomicrobiales bacterium | reverse complement strand
CTCGTGCGCACCATCGCGATGTTTGAGCTGACCTTCTTCACCGCCGGGCCGGGAAGCCAGACGCTCGTCGTCGCGCTCTATTATGCGGTCTATGCGGCGGGTGTGCGCGCGGGCCAGTCGATCGACGCCATGGCGGTGATCTACATGCTGACGACGCTGGTGTGGCTCCTGATCGCGCTGCGCTTCGTCGATCCGACGCAGATCGTCACCCGCGCCAAACGCGAGGCGGCGCACTAGCCGCGGTGGACGGCTAAGGCAGCAGGCTGATCAGGAAGCGCAGGCCGACGCACCAGAGGAAGACCCCGAAGGAAATTTCGAGCGTGCGCCGCTGCAGCGTGTGCGCGACGCGCGCGCCGATCGGCGCGAGGAAGGCCGAGACCGGCGCCATCAGCGCGAAGCCGAGCAGCGAGACGAATCCGATCGACAACGGCGGCATCATCGCCTGATGCGGCCAGCCCGCGATCATGAAGCTGATCGTCCCAACGATCGAAATGATGACGCCGACTCCGGCCGAGATGCCGACGGCGACATGAATGGGCTTGCCGTACATCACGAGAACCGCATTCGTCACCGCCCCGCCCCCCACTCCCATCACTGCGGAATAGAGCCCGGTGATGAGACCGTAGACGATCATCGCGAACCGGCCGGGCAATTCATCGCCCAGATGCCACCGGTTGCTGGCGAACAGGAGCTTCGCTCCCACCAGGAAGGCGATCACGACGAAGGAAAACTTGAAAACGGAAGCGGGAGCGAACGCCGCGATACCGCCACCGATGACGACGCCGAGCACGATCGGCAGCGCCCAGATTTTCAGGATCTCGACCGGCAGAGGACCGCGGGCCTGATGCGCCCGGAAGGAGCGGATCGAGGTCGGAATGATGATGGCAAGCGAGGTGCCGACGCAAAGCTGGATGCGCACATCGTCGGGCACGCCCATGGCGCGGAAAATTTCGTAGAGGATGGGAACGATGATCCCGCCGCCTCCGACGCCGAACAGGCCGGCGAGAAACCCGGTGATCGCCCCACCGGCAATAATGGCCGCGGCGAGCAGCGCCAGCTCGCCGGGAGGCATACCCAAAATCATGAAATATCTCCGGCGGCCGTCAGGCGGGAATCGGTCAAGCCGCTTCGACTTGCGCCAAGTCGGCGCGCATGTCCATCACCAGCGCCATCGCGTCGCGCAGGACTACGCTGCCCGCTCCCGGCTTGACGGCATGCATCGCCAGGTGCCTGCGGAAGGCGCGTGCGCCGGGCACGGCGCGGAAAAGGCCGAGGACATGCCGCGTCATCGACGACAGCCGCGTGCCGCGGGCGAGTTCTTCTTCCACATATGGCAGGAAGGCATCGAGCGCCGCCTTGGCGCTGCCGAAGGACGCCGGCTCACCGAAGATTGCCGGATCGACGGCGAGAAGACGCCACGGCTCCTGATAGGCGGCGCGCCCCATCATGACGCCATCGACATGCGCGAGATGCGATGCGGCTTCCTCGAGCGAGGCGACGCCGCCATTGATGATGACCGGCAGGTCGGGATGCGCCCGCTTCAAGCGATAGACCCGATCGTAATCGAGCGGGGGGACATCGCGGTTCTCCCGCGGTGAAAGA
>CAZSAW010000158.1:0-8552 GCA_964604745.1 uncultured Hyphomicrobiales bacterium | reverse complement strand
CGATCCGGTGCCCTTGAGCAACGCCGATACCTGCGGCAGATGCGACAGATCCGTGCCGATAGTACCGTTCTTCATTCCGGCCTGCGCCAGCAACCGGCCCTGCATGCCGACGACGTAGGCGTAGCTTCCCTTCGTCAGTTGCAGTGCGCCGATGATGTCGCCGAGGAAGCGCAGATTGACCTGCGCGACCGTCACGCCGCCGTCGCGGCGCGAATGCGCCATGGCGATCAGCATGTACGGATCGCCGTCGAAGAATTCGACCGGCCCATACCAGACGCGATTGGCGACGGTCTCGGTGAAGACCGGATTGCGGGAAAAGTCGGTGTTGCGGCCGACCGCGACCGCGGTACGCGAGACGCGCAATTGCTCGTGTCCCGTGCCGTCGAGCTTGATGAGCTCATAGATCGCCGGCACCTGATCGAGCAGGAGCGCATAGTCTGAGCGGTGCTGCTCGGTGGTCGCGGCGCTTGCGCGCGTCGCCCACGAAATCTGCCGCTCGATTTCCGACAGCGATTCCTCGATACGCTGGCCGGCGGCCTCGGCCTTTTCCGACTGGGAGCGTTCGAGCGCGGCCGTGGTGTCGCGATAGCTGAACCACATTTCCAGCCCGCCGTTGATCGCCAGCACGAGCACGACGAGACCGACGAAATACAGGACGTATTTCAGAAACAGGCCGCCGCGAACAGGACGGGCTGCGGGACTTTCAACTTGCGCCATATGCGTTCCCCCAGACGCGGCCCTATTTGCCTTTGCCGAAGAGATCGCGGATGAAATTGCCGACATTGTTCTGTCCGTCGTCGGAGGGTTTCGCCGTGTCGCCGCTGACCGGTGCCGGATTGGTGGCCGTGCCGCCGCTTGGCGCCGAACTTGGCGCTGAACCTGGCGCCGCGCCCGGGTTGCTGCTGGCGGCGCCGGGGCTGTCCTTCTTGCCGCTGAAAATGTCGTTCAGCGATTTCATCAGGTCCTGGCTCTTGGCGTCACCTTTCTGGTCGCCGGTGAATACGCCGAAGAGGCCGGCGCCGAGATCGCGCAGCTTGTCGAAGGCCGCCGCCGGATTGTCGCGAATGCCGGCAACGTCGGGATAGATCTGCGGCTGCGTCCACGGGCCCTGCACGATCACCGGCACGCCGAGCCCGAGCGGATCGGCCTGACTGCCCTGGCCTTCGAGCGTTGCCACGACCTTGGGGTCGAGGCGAAACGCGATCTGCTTGGTCAGGAGATCGATGGTGCCGGCGCCGCGCATGCGAACGAGCGGGCCGGCGAGATTGAGATCGAGCGTCGTGGCCTGACCGTCCTTCGCCTGGAACGTCGCGCTGAGCTGGCTGAAATCGGTCTTCTTCGCGTCGTTCTCCTGCCAGCCGGTGAGGATGGTCGACATCAGCGAGCGGACCATGTCGGCGACATTGATGCCGCGAATCTGTCCGTCCTGAAAATTGACGTCCGAGGTGCCGCTCATGCTGCCGGCGATCGCGCGCGGGTTGTTGCCGGTCGCGCGCAGGTCGAACTTCGCCGTCATGCGGCCTTCGATCCATTCGAAATCGGCGGCGTCGGAGAGGAGCGGGAAGGCGCGCACATTGTTCATCTCAAGCCGCGCGGCGTAGCCGAAGACCGGACGCGAGGCATCGACGACCACGACGCCCGCCATGTGGCCTTCATATACGTCGCTTTGTGCCAGCGTCGCGGTAAGGATGCCGTTGGCGATGCTTGCCTTGATCGCAAGCGGCGACAGGTGGAATTTCCGGTAACTGAATTGGCCGGCGGTAAGATGAATGTCGGCGTCGAAATAATTCAGGTCGGTCAGCTTGAAGTCGCGGTCGCTCCACGGCTCAGGCGCGCCGCCCTTGCTCGTGGGGCTCGCCGCCGAGACCGCGTTTGCGTCGAGTTCGAGCCGCTGGAAATCGAGATCGGCATTGACGAACGGCTTCGCGGCGGCGAAATCGACCGCCACTGCGCCGTTCATCACATGCGGGCCGATCTGGCCGCGCAGGCCGGTGACGTTCAGCGACTTGTCGGTCAGCGCGGCATTGGCGGTTGCCTGCAGCGGATCCTTGAGAAGGCCGGGCGCCTCGACGGTCGCATCGATCGGGAAGGGCGTATCGAGTGCCTTGACCGGAGCCAGCGATTTCACCGTCAGCTTCAGCGGCTGTTCGCCGCTCTTGCCGCTGGCGACGATGTCGAAGCGGCGATCCGCCGGCGAATAGAACGCGTCGACGTCGATGCCCTCTACGCGGCTCTCGGTCTTGGCGCGCGAGTCATAAAGAACGAGCGTGCCGTCGCGCACCGTCACCTGTTCGAGATCGGCTTGCGGCCGCGCGGATGACGTGCTCGCCGGCGAACCCGAGCTGCGCGGCTCGGCGCGCTCGCGCACCATCTGCACGTAGACGGTCGGCTTGGTGACGGTCACATGATTGATGCGGATCGGCCCGCTGAGCAGGCTCGACAGCGAAATCTGCACCTGGATGCGCTGGGCGTTGAACTTCTCCCGCTGTCCGGTTGCCTTCGGGTCGGACACGGCGATTTCTTCCGCCGCCACCGCGAGCGACGGCCACAGGCCGATCTTTACGGGCCCCGTGATCTGCAGGTGATAGCCCGTTTCGTCCTGGAAGCTCGACCGCACTCTTTCCTTGAGGAAGCCCGCCGGAATCCCGAAGAAGCCGGCGGTAAAGACCGCCATGCAGACGAGGGCCGCGGCAATGGCGATCGCTAGCTTCGTCCTGCTCATGGACAATTCCCTGTCGTGATGTCCGAATGACGCCGTCGGATCAATGCGTGGCCCGCGCGAGGGAAGCGCCGCCGCGCGCACGCGGCCGCATGCTAGTTTTCAATTCTGGCATGGTATGTGACCAAAGTCACACTTTCCGGTTATAGTGGCGGTTCGGCGGGCGGGCCCGCGCGGGGCCCGGGAGGGGCGGATTGATGGCCAAGGAAACCGATTTTGCCGTTCTCTTGAAGATGAATCCGCTTTTCGCCGGGCTGGGCGACGAGCCGATCAAGCGCATCGCTGCCCTCTGCGCCCGGCGTCAGCTTACCGCCGGCCAGGTCCTGTTTCAGAAGGGCGACAAGGGCGACGCGCTGTTCGGCATCCGCAAGGGGCAGATCCGCATCGAGACCGGGACGCAGAAGGGCGAGCGGCTGACGCTCAACGTGCTCGGGCCGAATGACGTGTTCGGCGAGATCGCCTTGCTCGACGGCCAGGCGCGCCCGGCGGATGCGGGGGCGAGCGAGCCGAGCGAGGTGTTCGTGCTCCGGCGCGACGACCTCTTCAGTTACCTCGAACGCGAGCCGCGCGTCGCGTTGCGGTTGATCGAACTTCTGTGCCAGCGCATCCGCTGGGTGAGCGAGCGCATGGAGGAAGCGGTCCTGCTGCCGCTGCAGGTGAAGCTCGCGCGGCGGCTGTGCGCGCTCGCCGACGATTTCGGTTCGGAGGTGCACATCTCCCAGGAGCAGCTCGGCACCTATGTCGGCGCGGCGCGCGAGAGCGTGAACCGGCAATTGCAGGACTGGCGCAAGCAGGGAATTCTCGAGTTGCGCCGCGGCCGCATCGTGCTCCTGAAGCGCGACAAGCTCGCGGCGCAGGCCAAGGGCAACTGAGAGCGCCCACGCGCGGGCAAAGGCCCGCGCGCTATTCCGCCGGCGTGTGTTCCGTATCGGCCGTGCTGACGACGAAGCGTTTGCTGTGCCGCCAGATGAAGGCGGACAGGTCGTCCATCAGCGCGAAGAAGGCCGGCACGAACAGGAGCGACAGCACCGTCGACAATACGAGGCCGCCGATCACCGCGATCGCCATCGGCGAGCGGAATTCGCCGCCGGCGCCGATCCCGAGCGCGCTCGGCAGCATGCCGGCGGCCATGGCGATGGTCGTCATCACGATCGGGCGCGCGCGCTTGCGGCCCGCTTCCACCACGGCTTCCGTGCGCTTCATGCCGTGGCCGATCAGCTCGATGGCGAAATCGACCAGCATGATCGCGTTCTTGGTGACGATGCCCATCAGCATCAGGATGCCGATGACGACCGGCATGCTGAGCGCGTTGTTGGTGATGAGCAGGCCGAGGATCGCGCCGCCGATCGACAGCGGCAGCGAGAACAGGATCGTGATCGGCTGCAGGAAGCTGCCGAACAGGATCACGAGCACGGCGTAGACCATGACGAGGCCGTTGCGCATCGCCTCGCCGAAGCCGCCGAACAGCTCGGCCATGGTTTCGGCGTCGCCGGCGGGCTTCACGCGGATGCCGGGCGGCAGGCTCTTCATCATCGGCAGGGCGTTGATCTTCTCGATCGCCGTGCCGAGCGCGGTATCGCCGACGAGGTCGGCTTCCACCGTCGCCTGCCGTTCGCGGTCGTAGCGGTTGATGCTGTTCGGGCCCTGATCGAGCTGGATATCGGCGATGGCCGAGAGCGGAATGCCACCGCCGCGGCCCATCGGCACGCGCAATTGTTCGAGCGTGGCGCGGTCGGCGCGCGCGGTATCCTCGAGCAGCACGCGGATCGGAACGCTGCGGTCGCCGGCATCGAACTTCGCCAGCGCCGGGCCGACATCGCCGATGGTGGCGATGCGGATCGTCTCTGACAGGCTCTCGGTCGAGATGCCGAGCTTCGCCGCCAGTTCCATGTGCGGACGAATGCGAAGCTCCGGCCGGTCGAGCGCGCCGGCGGAGACGACGTTGGCGACTTCCGGCAGACGCCGCATCTGGTTGGCCAACTCGGCCGCGACGTTGCCGACGGTCGCGCTGTCGGTGCCGGTGACGACGAGCGACACGCCGCGTGCGCCGTTCTCGTCGAGGAACCAGTAGCGGATGTCGGGGATGTTCGAGAGGTCCTCGCCGATCAGCTTTTCGAGGTCGCGCTGCTTGATCTTGCGCTCGCTCTTGGGCGTGTAATTGATGACGAGCGAGGCCTTGCGCGGCTCGGCATTGCCCGAGCCGATGCGGCCGCCCTCGACGAACACGCTCTTGACCTCGGGCCGCTTGTGCAGGCGATCGACGATGGTTTCCGTCACCGTCGCCGTCTCCGACAGCTGCGTGCCGGACGGCAATTCGACGGCGAGCAGCGAGCGGGCGGTGTCCTGCGGCGGCACGAAGCCGGACGGCAGCAGTTTCGTGCTCAGCACCGATAGCGCGAACAGCACGACGCCGATGGCGACCGTCACGAAATAGTGGCGCACGGACCAGTCGACGAGGCGTGAATAGGTATTGAGGATGCGTCCGGGCGGCGGCTCCTCGTGATGATGCGCGCCCATGAAATAAGCCGCGAGCATCGGCGTGATCAGGCGCGCGCAGAGGAGCGAGAACAGCACCTGGATCGCGACCGTCAGGCCGAATTGCTTGAAGAACTGGCCGGCGATGCCGCCGAGGAAGCTCACCGGCGCGAACACCGCGACGATGGCAAGACTGATGGCGATGACGGCGAGGCCGATTTCATCGGCCGCGTCGATCGCCGCCTGATACGGCGTCTTGCCCATGCGCGTGTGGCGCACGATGTTTTCGATCTCCACGATCGCGTCGTCGACGAGAATACCGACACTCAGCGTGATCGCGAGCAGGCTGATCATGTTGAGCGAGAAGCCGAGAATGTCCATCGCCCAGAAGGCGGGAAGGATGGACAGCGGCAGCGCGATGGCGGCGATGACCGTGGCGCGGAAGTCGCGCAGGAACACGAACACGACGATAACGGCGAGCGCCGCGCCTTCATATAATGTGTGGATGGCGGATTCGTAGTTGCCTTCGGTGTAGGTGACCGAGCTGTCGATCAGCTTGAGATCGACATCCGGATGCTCGGCCTTCAGCTCCTCGATGCGCTTCTCGACTTCCTTGGCGACGGTGACGTCGCTCGACCCCTTGGCGCGGAAAATGCTGAAAGCGACGATCGGCTCGCCGTCGAGACGCGCGAAGGTGCGCGGATCGGCGACGGTGTCGGTGACGACGCCAAGATCCTCGAGTCGGACTTCGCCGCCCGTCGGCAGCGTCATCATCGTGCCGGCAAGCGCGGGAACGGTCTTGGCGCCGGCGAGCGTGCGGATCGACTGGTCGCGTCCGCCGATTTCGGTCTTGCCGCCGGCAAGGTCGACATTGGTGCCGCGCAGGCGGCGGCTCACGTCGGCGGCGGTCAGGCCGACGGCCTGCAACCGGTCGGGATCGAGCGAGACGAGAATTTCGCGCTCGACGCCGCCGATGCGCTCGATGCGACCGACGCCGCGCACGCCCTGCAGCGACCGTTTCACCACGTCGTCGACGAACCACGACAATTGCTCCGGGGTCTTGCCGGGCGAAATCGCCGCGTAAGTCACGATCGACAGGCCGACAATGTCGACGCGCTGGATGAGCGGCTCGTTGATGCTGCGCGGCAGGCTGTTGCGCACGCGCGTCACGGCGTCCTTGACGTCATTGAGCGCGCGGTCGGCGTCGGCATCGAGACGGAAGATGATGGTGGTGACGGAGAGGCCGTCAGTGACCTGCGACGTGATGTGGCGCACGCCCTCGACGCCGGACACGGCGTCTTCGATGGATTTCGTGACCTGCGATTCCAGTTCCGTCGGCGCCGCGCCGAATTGCGAGACGACCACCGAAATGATCGGCAGTTCGACGCTCGGCAGGCGGGTGATCGGCAGCTTGTGGAAGCTCACCCAGCCGAGTCCCAGCAGGATGATGGACAGAACGATCGGCGGAATGGGGTTGCGGATCGACCATGCCGAGACGTTCAAAGCCATTATCGTTCCCCCGCTTCCTGCAGCGTATCGGCCATGACAGGCTTGACCTTGTCGCCGTCGCGCAACGAGGTGCCCGCGTTGGCGACGACCAGTTCGTTTTCCTTCACCCCGTCGCGGATTTCGGCGCTGTCTTCCGACAGGAATCCGACGCGCACGCGCCGCGTCTCGACCGCCTTGTTGCGCACCACCTGCAGGCTCGTGCCTTCGGCGCGGTAAAGCACCGCCGAGCGGGGAACGGACACGCCGCAGCTGCGATTGGCGTCGATCGTCGCGCTCGCGAACATGCCGACGCGCAGCGTCGGATTCGATTCGACGGAAATGCGCACGCGCCCGAGCTGGCTGGCCTTGTCGATTTCGGCATTGACCAGACGCACGCGGCCGGAAATCTCGCGCCCGTCGGCGAGCTTCACGCGCGCGGATTGGCCGGGCGCGAGCTTCGGCAGGTGAATGCTCGGCACCTCGGCCTCGATCTCGAGTTCCTTGTCGACGGCGATGCGGAAGAGGGGATCGCCGCGCGGATTGGCGACGGCGCCGACCACGGCGCTGCTCTTGGTCACGAGGCCGTTGGCAGGAGCGCGCAGCACCGCCGGCGTTTCCGGCGTCTGTCCGTTGGCGCGGCGCACGAGCCGCACCATGATCTGGCCGGCGGCGACATCGTCGCCCTCACGCGCCAGCACCTCGGTGATGCGGAATCCTTCGGCATCGAGGCTGACGATGGCATTCGTGCGCGGCATCAGAAAGCCGCTGCCATGCACCGTCGCGGAAAAGCAGGCATTGGTCGCTCGCTGCACGAGCACGACGGCATCGGCGGCGCGCGCCTGTTCCGGCGATCCGAGAACACACGCGCCGATCAACAGACCGGCGCCGAAAATTCCGTGGACCCGTGCGCCCCGCGATCGCGAAACGATGCGACCGCCCCCCCTCGTCGAACCCATCACTGCAGCTCCCGCACCAGGCGAAACCCGTTGGCGTAATAGCGCACGTCGGCATCGTATCTGAACCGCGCCTGCGAGCGCAAATAACCGGACTGGCTTGCGAACGATCCGCCGCGCAGCGCGCGCTGCTGACATTGTCCGCTGTTCCACGGCGTACCGTTGACCGGCGCGCCGCGATAGGAATCGTTCCAGCAATCCTCCACCCACTCGGCGACGTTGCCGGCGGTGTCGTAAATGCCGTAGCCGTTGGCGTCGAACGAGCCGACGGGCTTCGTCTGCGTCGCGCCGCCGGTGCCGCAGTCGCGGCAATTGGCGCGCGCCCGCTCGATGCGGTCGCCCCACCAGAAGATGGAATTCTTGCCGCCGCGCGCGGCAAATTCCCATTCCGCTTCGCTCGGCAGCCGATATTTCTGTCCGGTCTTTTGCGACAGCCATGCCGCAAAGGCCTTGGCGTCATTCCAGCTCACATCGATGACAGGATGATCACCGCGTCCCCAGCCGCGATCGTCGGGGCGGTATTTGCACGCGCCGGCGGCGACGCACTGGTCCCATTCGCGGAACGTGACCTCGTAGCGGCCGATGGCGAAGCGGCGCACCGAAACCCGATGGATCGGCTTTTCGAATTCGTTGAAGCTCGAGCCCATTTCGAATTCGCCGCCGGGCAGGACGACCATTTCTGCGCAATCGGGACAATCGCGAATAACCTCGCCGACATTCGCGCCGGGCGGCGTCAGCGCGGCGGTGGGAGCGGGCGCAGCCGGCGGCGGTGGCGGCGGCGCAGGCGTTGCGACCGGAGCGGGCGGCGGACTTGGTGCTGCCGGCAAGGGGGGCGGCGTCGGTGTCGGCCGCGAGATCGGCGCGGGCTCCGGCGGTGCTGCCGGGCGCGCGACCGGGCCGGGGGCGGGGGCGGGCTT
>CAZSAW010000157.1:0-4032 GCA_964604745.1 uncultured Hyphomicrobiales bacterium | reverse complement strand
ATCCGCTCGATTTCGTCCGTACCATCGCGGTCGCGCGCATCACCATGCCGCGCTCCATGGTGCGGCTGTCGGCCGGGCGCGAGGACATGAGCGATGAGACCCAGGCGCTCTGCTTTCTCGCCGGCGCCAATTCGATCTTCTACGGCCCGAAGCTATTGACGACCGCCAATCCGGCAATGGACCGCGACAGGACCTTGTTGCGCCGGCTCGGTCTTTTTGCGATGGAATCCTGAGGGGAAAAAGGGGGGCGGCCGTGTCGCGGCGGCTGGTTCGGCCTCGGGGCCGGACATTGTCGCGACGCCGACGGGTGGCGTGAGCGAATCCGACGTCTTGGACCCGGTCAGGGTGAGCGGCCTTGCCGCCGCGCCGGGACTTGTCCGTTTCCTGTTCGATCCGCTCGGCGCGTTGCGCAAGGCGCATGCCGATTACGGCTCGTTCGTCTTCATGTCCGACCCGCGCCTCAGCCTCCGGCAAGAGAACAAGATCATTCTGACCGCCGGTGCGCGCTTCAATCGCGAAGTGCTGACCAACCCGAATGTCTGGCTGACCAGCAGCGTCAATCCGCGCGCGCCCCGCCATACGGCGGCGCATCGCCTGCGCTTCGGCCTCGTACAGATCAGCGGCAAGGCACATGAATATTATCGCCGGCTGCTGTCGCCGCCGCTGCAGCGGGTAAAGGTCGATACGCTCGGTGACCGGATGGGTGATGTCATCGAGGAGGACATGGCGGAGTGGCCGCAGGGCGCGGTCATCGACTTTGCCGCGCGATCGAAAGACCTCCTGCAGAAAATCGCGATCGGCCTTCTGTTCGGTAACGACGTGGACAACGCAACGCCGGTCGCCGAAGGCACGCGGCGCAACGTCGCCTACAAGTGGTCGCTGATGGCTAATATCTGCCGTGTCGATGCGCCCGGCCTGCCGTATCGTCGCATGCTGCGCGAGGCCGAGGTTCTTGAGCGCGATATTCTGAAATGGGCCGCAGTCAAGCGCGGCGCGCGCGACGATTCGGATCTGATGTCCATCCTCGTCAACAGTCCGAATCCGCAGGCGTGCCCGATCACCGACGCCCAGATCGTCGGCCATGTCCCGACGCTTCTCGGCGCCGCGTTCGAGACCTGCCAGAACGCGCTGATCTGGACGATCGTTCTTCTCGATCAGCATCCCGATGTCGCGCGCGATCTGCTTGACGAATTGCGGGGCGCGCTGGGCGGCGCTGCGCCGTCATGGGACCGCGTCGCCAACCTGCCGTTGCTCGACGCCGTGGTGAAGGAAAGCCTGCGGATCATCCCACCCGTGCCGTTCCAGATCCGCAAGGCGGCGCATGACACCACGCTGGCCGGATTTCCGGTGAAGCAAAACTGGCGCGTGATGCTCAGTCCGTTCCTCACCAATCGCAATCCCGATCTCTATCCGCAGCCCGACCATTTTCTTCCTGGCCGCTGGCATACGATCAATCCGTCGCCGTTCGAATACAGCGTGTTCAGCTCCGGGCCGCGCATGTGTCCGGGCTACTGGTTCGGCCTTGCCGTCCTCAAGATGGCGATCTCGAACATTCTGACGCGCTACCGACCGGCCTTGGTGCCGAATGCGAAGATCGACACGCAGCTTCGCGTCGCTCTCATGCCGCGCGGACGTGTGCCGATCGTGATGCACCGGCAGGATGGCGCCTTTGTCCGCGCTCCGCTGCGCGGCTCGGTGCGCCGGCTGTTCGATCTGGCGGCCTGAACGCGTCTTGGCGCTGGGCGGTCAGAGCATTCCCAAAAGCCGCGGCAGGAACAGCGAGAGTTCCGGCACATAGGTCACGACGCCGAGAAAGATCAGCATCGTCAGCAGCCACGGCCAGACTGCGACCGTCAATTCGGTGATGCCCATCTTGGCGATGCCGGAGGCGACGTAAAGATTGAGGCCGACCGGCGGGTGGCAGAGTCCGACCTCCATGTTCACCGTCATGAGGATGCCGAGGTGGACCGGGTGGATGCCGAGCTTGACGGCGACGGGAAAGAGGATAGGCGCGGTGATGAGCACGATCGATGTCGGCTCCATCACGTTTCCGGCCGCAAGCAGCAGCAGATTCACGAAGAGGAGGAAGCCGATCCAGCCGACACCGCTGTCCGTGATCCAGGCGGTCATCGTCTGCGGAATCTGCTCGTGCGTCATCAGGAACGAGAACAGCACCGCGTTGGTGATGATGTAGAGGATCATCGCGCTCATGTTCGCCGACCCGAGCAACACTCTCGGAACGTCGCGCAGGCCCATGTCGCGGTAGACGAAGACGGCGATGAAAAAGGCGTAGACCGCGCTCATCGCCGCCGCTTCGGTCGGCGTGAAAACGCCGGCGTAGATGCCGCCGAGCACGATCACGACCAGAGCGAGGCCCCAGATCGAATCCCGAAAGGCGCGCCAGCGCTCGTACCAGGTCGCGCGCGGCAGGCGCGGATAGTCGTTCTTGTAGGCGCGATAGAACGTCGTGCCGCCGAGCATGGCGGCGAGAATGAGTCCGGGTACGACGCCGGCCATGAACAATTGGCCGACCGATGCAGAAAGAACGCGCCGTCCGGCCGGATCGAGCGCGATCGAGCCGCCGGTCGCGACCGCATAGATGACCATGACGATCGACGGCGGGATCAGAATGCCGAGCGCGCCGGACGTCGCGATCACACCGGCGCCGAAGCGCTTTGGAAATCCTTGCTGCAGCATCGCCGGCAGGATGATCGAGCCGATGGCAACGACGGTCGCGGGCGAGGAACCGGACAGCGCCGCGAACAGGGCGCAGGCGACGACGCCGGCAAGGCCCAGCCCGCCATACCAATGACCGACCAGCGAGGTTGCAAAATTGATCATGCGGCGCGCGACGCCGCCATGAGTGAGAAAATTACCGGCGAGGATGAAGAACGGGATCGCCATGATTTCGAAATTGTCGATGCCGGTGAACAATTTCAGGGCCACGGCTTCGGTCGGGACCTGCGTGAAGAAGAAGAGGAAGGTCAGCACCGTGAGGCCGAGCGCGATCGAGATCGGCATGCCTGTCAGCATCAGGGCGATGAGCAGGCCGAAGATGATGAGCGCGCTCATCGGCCCACGTCCCTGGCGGCGGCCGGGCTTTCGATCACGCCTTCGACGTGACCCGGATCATGATGCGGCAATTGTCCCGTGCGCGCGAAAGTCCAGGCGACCTGCAGAAAGCGGAAGCACATCAGGTAGGAGCCGAGCGGGATACACGCGTAGACGATCCAGCTCGGGATTTCGAGATCGGGCGACGTCTGGTCGGTCGACATCAGGTCGATGACGAACTTGCCGCCCATGGTGCCAATGATGGATGTGAACAGCGCGCCGCAGAGAAGGCCAAAGATGATGACCTTGTTGCGGATGGCCGGCTTGAGCGTGTTCACCAGCACATCGACGCCGACATGAATGCCCGTGCGCACGCCGTAGGCGGCGCCGAATTTCGCCATCCACACGAACATGTAGATGCACAATTCCTGCGCCCAGGAGAGGTGAATTTTGATGAGGTAGGGATAGAGGAGGGGAATGCCCGTGCCGTAGCGGTGCAGGACCGCGATGAAGATTATGATTGTCGCGCCTGCGAGCAGGCTTGCGATCAGAACTTCCTCGAGACGGTCGAGGATCCGGAGCAGCATGCACGCCTCCGCCTGATCGAGGACTGCGAATGCCCTCGCGCCGGCATCGGGCGCCGGCCTTGCCCCGGGATGGAACGTGAGCTGATGGTCCCCATGCGCCCGCCGGTTTTCCGGTCCGGCCGCGACGGCCGCAAGCGGCCGATCCTCCCTGATGGCATCGTGACGTGCCCGGCTGGCGGAGCGCAAGGGCTTCGCTGCCGAGGGAACGGGAAATCGTCTGCGGCCTTGAATGTCCTGAATGGTTGCGCGAAGAGCTTGCGCCTGAATTCTGTCCGAGGTTTGCCATGTCAGCCCCCGCCGATCCGCTGCCGCTGTTGTCCCGTGCGCCGGTTATTCCGGTGCTCACGCTGGAAAGGCGCGACGCTGTGTCGCTCGCCCGCGCGCTGGTGGCTGG
>CAZSAW010000156.1:0-8466 GCA_964604745.1 uncultured Hyphomicrobiales bacterium | reverse complement strand
CGGGCGAAACCTTCCTTCGCGGCGAGATCGTTCGCATTGAGGCTCAGCGCCTTCGCGTAGGACGCGGCAGCCTTCTCGCGATCCCCAAGGCGCTCATAGGCGAGACCGCGGCCGTTCCAAGCGGCGAGATTTCCGGGCTCGAGTCCCGCCGCTTCGTCGAGATCGCCTGAGGCCGCCTTCGGATCGTTGAGCGCCAGATAGCTGAGCGCGCGGGCGACGTGCGGCTCCGCTTCGCGCGGGGCAAGGCCTGTTGCCGTGGAGAAATCGGTAATGGCGAACTGGTGTTGGTTCTGGCGCTGATAGAGAAGGCCGCGATTGTAATAGGCCTGCGCGTTGCCCGGTTGGATCGCGATCGCCTTGTTGAAGTCCGAGAGCGCCGGAAGGAGTTGATGCCGGTCGCGCAGCACCATGCCGCGGCCGAGCCAGGCGGCGGCATAGTTCGGATCGCCGGCAATGGCCTTGTTGTAGTCGGTCAGTGCGAGATTGAGCCGTCCGGCCTGGCGGTGGATCAGCGCACGATTGGCGTAAGCGGGGGCGTAGCGCGGATCGAGGCTGATCGCCTTGCTAAAATCGGCTATCGCTTCTTGCGAACGCCCGGCCTGCGCGAACGCCGTGCCGCGCGTATTGTATCCCTGCGGGTCCGCCGGGTGGCGCTCGATCACCGCGCTGAGCGACGCGATATTCTCCGGCGAATAGGCGGAAGGTCGCTCGCCGCCACGGCCGATCGAGCCGGTGATGTCATCGGACGACGTGGAGCAGGCGGCCAGCGCGAGGGTGAGCCAGAGCGGAGCGCGCAAAAAGCGGAGGAGCATGCGCGCGCAGGATAGGATTTGGTATTTAAGAAAATATCAACCACGCCGCAGCGCGCAGCCTGAAAACGAAATCGCCGGGCAAGCGCCCGGCGATCGGATCGGTAAATACAATAAGAAGCGCTCTCAGCCGCCGCGGCCACCAAAGCCGCCGCCACCGCCGAAACCGCCACTGCGGCCGCGGCCGCCCGAACCGCCTCCGGGGCCACCCGGCACGACCTTCGGCTTCATCGGCAGCAGGCCTTCGCGCTGCAGTTTCTTGCGCGCGAGTTTGCGGGCGCGGCGCACCGCTTCCGCTTTCTGCCGTGCTTTCTTTTCGGAGGGCTTTTCGTAATGGCCGCGAAGCTTCATTTCGCGGAAAATCCCCTCGCGCTGCATCTTCTTCTTCAGCGCCTTGAGGGCTTGGTCAACGTTGTTATCGCGGACGAGAACCTGCACCTAGTCGATCCCTTTGCAGTCGGTCTGTTGGCATGAATTGAGCGAAAGGCCGGTTTTCCGGGCTTTCCGAGTCGCGCGCGTGTAGCAGGAAACAGGTTAAGAGTCCATCGGTCCCCTGGTTCCGGCCTATTCGAAAAAATCCAGCAGCGGATCGCCGGTAAAGCGGCATTGCCGCTGGCAGGAGCGGTCGCAGGCATCGGTCGCCGCAAGGCATTCGGAGCCGGGGAGGCGGTAGCCGCAGGTCAGAAGATTCGTCGCGCACACCCTTTGACACGAGCGCCAGCATTCGCGTGATGCGGCAACAGCTTGGGCCTGGGGATTCTGCAGTGGCGAGACCGGAATCCGCACGGAATAGGACTGCCGCGTTCCCTCGGCGGCAAAGCCCGGGACGGTGAGGAAGACCAGAGCCAGAGCGAGAAGGAAGGCTCTCACGCCTTGCGCCCCTTTTTTGTACGCTTGAGGCTAGCACGCGCGGGGCGCGCTGTATCCGGCTCCGTGGCAAGGATGCGCGTGACGTGCCCCATCTTGCGCCCGGGCGCGGCGACCGACTTTCCATAGACGTGCAGATAAGTGTCCGGCATTTCCAGCCATCTGGCGTAGTCGTTGACCTCGGGCCCGATCAAATTGGTCATCTCGATCCGGCCGCGGCGGATGGGTTTCGCGAGCGGCCAGCCGACGACGGCGCGCACGTGCTGCTCGAATTGTGACACGGAGGCGCCGTCGATCGTCCAATGTCCCGAATTGTGCACGCGCGGAGCGATCTCGTTGACGAGCAGCTCTTCGCCCTTGCCCTCTCCGGAGACGAACATCTCCACCGCGAACACGCCGACATAGCCAAGGGCATCGGCGATCGTCTGCGCCATGTCGTGCGCCTTGCGGGCCAGCGCCGACGGAATTCGCGCCGGCACGCGCGACACTTTCAGGATGTGGTCGCGATGCTCGTTCTCCGTGACGTCGAAGCTGACCACCTGTCCGTCGGCCGTGCGCGCTGCGACCACCGAAACCTCGCGCTCGAAGGCGACGAAGCCCTCGAGAATGCACGGCGTCTCTCCCAGCGTGCGCCAGGCACGGGTGAGATCGTCTTTCGGCCCGACCAGAATC
Organism: uncultured Hyphomicrobiales bacterium; assembly: GCA_964604745.1. Taxonomy (GTDB): domain Bacteria; phylum Pseudomonadota; class Alphaproteobacteria; order Rhizobiales; family Xanthobacteraceae; genus Pseudorhodoplanes. The sequence continues at coordinate 6,118 of CAZSAW010000156.1, read as the reverse complement.
TGCCCTTTGCCGTCATAGCCGAAGCGGCGTGTCTTCAGCACGGCGGGCAGCCCGATCCGGGTGATGGCGTCCTGCACATCGCGCGGCGATGTGATGCTGGCATAAGGCGCGGTCGCGATGCCGAGCGAAGTAACGAAGTCCTTCTCGATCAGGCGATCCTGCGTGGTTGCAAGCACGGCGGGATCGGGCAGAACCGGCTTGCGGCTTGCGAGAAAGGCTGCGGTGTCGGCCGGCACATTCTCGAATTCGTAGGTGATGACGTCGACTTCCTCGGCAAAGCGCGAGAGTGCCGCGAGATCCGAATATTCGGCGAGCGTCGCACGCCGCACGACGCCGAAGCCGCAGGAATCGGGCTCGGGCGCGAACACGTGGCATTTCAGCCCGAGCCGGGCAGCCGCAAGCGCGAGCATGCGCGCCAATTGTCCGCCACCGAGAATGCCGATCGTTGCGCCGGGCTTCAGCCCTGCAGGTCCGCTCACGAAACTACTCCGGGCGCTTAGCCACCGCCGCCGTCTGCCGCGCGCGCCAGGCTTCGAGCCGCTTGGCGATTGCGGCGTCCGACAGTGCAAGCACCGAGGCAGCCAAGAGTGCCGCGTTGATCGCGCCGGGCTTGCCGATGGCGAGCGTGCCGACGGGGATGCCGGCCGGCATCTGCATGATCGACAGAAGCGAATCCTTGCCCTCGAGCGAATTGACGTTCATGGGCACGCCCAGCACCGGCAAGGAGGTCATCGACGCGGCCATGCCGGGAAGGTGTGCGGCGCCGCCGGCGCCGGCGATCACCACCTTGAAGCCTTTCTTGCGCGCGGATTTGGCGAACGCATAAAGCCGGTCGGGTGTGCGGTGCGCGGAAACGATCAGCGCGTCGTAGCCGATCTTGAGCGCGTCGAGGGTCTCGGCCGCGAATTTCATGGTCGCCCAGTCGGATTGGCTTCCCATGATGATCGCGACGGATTTCTTTGCCGCCATCGAGGCTCCGGTGGTTATCGCTCGGCCGCGAAAGGAAGCGCCGGATTATAGGGTGGGGCTTCGCGCGGGCAAGGCGAACCTGCGCACGGGCGTGGCCGGCGTGGTGAAACACACGGGAAAATCTGTCCGGTCCCGCCGGTTCTTCGCGCCGGGCGACACTGACATTTGTCAGGCGATGATGTCAGGGGTGAGCTGGTCCTCGATGAAGGAGATGCGATCCCGCAGCACGAGCTTGCGCTTTTTCAGCCGCTGGATCTGGATCAGGTCCGAACTCGGCGAGTCGACGAGCGCGCCGATGGCCGCGTCCAGGTCGCGATGTTCCTGGTGCAGACGCGCGAGTTGCGTGCGCAACTCGCCTTCTTCCTCTTTGGTCATGAGCGCGCCCCCGGGGACGGCGATGTGACCAATGACCGGAAGGCGATCCGATTCAAATTGTTGAAAACCATAGCATTTCTTTTGAGAACGCAGGCGGCGGCGACGCCCGCCCTGCAGACATGAATTATCGCCGGTTCCCCGAGGCGGTTCAAGGCGTGGCACAAAAAGTGGATGTCGTGAACTTTTCGCGCCGCAGCATAGTCGGTAATCGACTTGCCACAATCTCCGTGTCAAACTTCCTCAGTCGGGCTCCAACCACCAAGGAGACCTTTACCCATGTCGCAAACGAATCTTGCGGAACTCGAAGCGCGACATCGGGCTTTGGAACAGGAACTGACCGAAGCCCTCGCGCACCCCTCGAGCGATGACGTCTGGATCGTGGAGTTGAAGCGTCGCAAGCTGCAGGTGAAGGATCAAATTTCGCGATTGCGTCAGTCCAGCGACAGCGTGCACTAGCTGACGCTGACGGCAATGGCAGAAGGTTACGGGCCGCCGGCTCTCGACGACGAGGGCGGCGGCCTGTTGCCGAACAAGGGCAGAGCGCCTGCGTAAGACGGGCGCCGGGGAGGATGCGAATGAGGATCGGGGCATTGCCGCCGGCTGCGGCTGCGGGAGTATTCATCGCTGCAATGCTTGCCAGCCCGGCGTGGGCGCAGGTCAAGGACGGCGTTTATCGCGGAACGCTCGTCTGCGATCAGGGGGAGGCTTCAAAAGGCAAGCGCCGCGGGGCAATCGAAGTGACGATCTCCGGGGGCAATGTGAGCTATCAGCACACGGTGCGCGCAAGCGACCGGGGCCGCGTGTTCGGCGTGGAGAGTGGGAGCGGCACGCTTCAAGGCCAGGCGCTCAAGCTCGACGGTTCGTGGAGCGGGCAAGGCGAGAATTACAAGGCGAGTTACTCGGGCACGTTCGTTCGCCGCGGCGCCCAGCTGACCGGCACTCAGGTCTGGACGGCAGGGGACAAAAGCCAGTCGCGCACCTGCACCGGCGCAATCAAACGGCCGCTCGCCATTTTCATGCGCTAGCAGGCGTTCGCGGCGATCATGCAGGACTCGCAGTCGTTCGACTTCATCGTCGTCGGCGCCGGCAGCGCCGGTTGCGTGCTTGCCAACCGCCTGACGGAAAGCGGACGCTATCGCGTGCTGTTGATCGAGGCGGGCGGCAGGGATCGCAGTCCATGGATTCACATTCCGCTCGGCTATGCCAAGCTCTTCACCAATCCCAAGGTGAACTGGCTCTACAAATCCGAGCCCGAGCCCGAACTCGACAATCGGCAGATCATCCAGCCGCGGGGCAAAGTTCTCGGCGGCACAAGCTCGATCAACGGCCTGCTCTACGTGCGCGGGCAGACGCAGGACTTCGATCACTGGCGCCAGCTCGGCAATAGCGGCTGGAGCTTCGAGGACTTGCTTCCCTATTTTCGCCGCGCCGAAGATCAGCAGCGCGGCGCCGACGATTTTCACGGCGCAGGCGGACCGCTCGCCGTGTCAGACGTCGAGCCGCATCCCTTGTGCGAGGCTTTCGTCGATGCCTCCGTCCAGGCGGGCTTCCCCCGCAACGACGACTTCAATGGAGCGGATCAGGAAGGCGCGGGTTATTTTCAGCTCACCGCGCGGAACGGCCGCCGTTGCTCCACCGCCGTTGGCTATCTTCGCGCCGCGCGCCGTCGCGCCAATCTCTCCATCGTCGCCAATGCGCTGACGACGCGCGTCCTGTTTTCCAGCCGCCGCGCGACCGGCGTCGAGTATCGCCTCGGGAACGAAACGCATTGCGCCCATGCGGAGGGCGAGGTGATCCTCGCCGGAGGCGCATTCAATTCGCCCCAACTGCTGCAATTGTCCGGTATTGGTCCGGCGGCGCTGTTGCGCCAGCACGGCATCGACGTCGTCGCCGACATGCCGGGCGTGGGCGCGGATCTGCAGGATCATCTGCAGGTGAGGTTTCAATATCGCTGTACCGAACCCATCACCATGAACGATGTGGTCAACAGCCTGCATCGCCGTGTGTTCGAGGGACTCCGGTATGCGCTCTCGCGCAAGGGCATGCTCGCGATCGGCGCGGGTTATGCCGGCGCCTTTCTTCGCACGAGCCCGAATGTTGCGACCCCCGACATCCAGCTCCACCTCATTATTTTTTCCGCCGAGACGATCGGCTACAAACTCCACCCGTTTCCCGGCTTCATCATTTCGGCGTGCCAGTTGCGGCCGGACAGCCGCGGCTTCGTGCGCATCAAGTCCGCCGACCCGGCGGCGGCACCCGCCATTCAGCCGTGTTATCTTTCAGCGCCAAGCGATCGCGAGACGATGATCGCGGGCATGAAAGTCGTTCGCCGCATCATGGCGCAACCGGCGATCAGCCGTTATGTCGCCGAGGAGCGGCTGCCGGGACCGCAATGCACGAGCGATGCCGACATGCTCGCTTATCTGCGTGCGACGGCAACGACGATCTTCCATCCGACGTCGACCTGCCGGATGGGCCACGACCCCAATGCTGTCGTCGACGAGCGCTTGCGCGTGCGCGGCTTCGACCGGCTGCGTGTCATTGACGGTTCGATCATGCCGACCGTCGTGTCGGGTAACACGAATGCCGCGATCGTGATGATCGGAGAGAAGGGTGCCGATATGATTCTGGCCGATACGAAAGGTCAGATAGCACCCATGCGCGCAGCATAAATCCACAACCAGCCTTTTTGTTCCGGACGATTTCAGCGAAACCGCTTTCGCAGTGGAAGCGTTTTCCTGATGTTCGTCTCATCAATGGTGGTGGCTGGTCTTTATGCAATTGATTTTTCGCATCCGACGGTTGCGCCAGAATTTCTGGATCGCGCTGTTGTTGGCTCTGCCGCTTTTAGGGCTTGCTATCTGGCTGCGATTCCTGCTCGGCGAGGCACTGGAGGGGGTGCCATTCATCACGCTGTTTCCGGCGATCCTGATCGCTGCGCTGATCGGAGGGTTGTGGATCGGCGTGATCGTCACGATTGTGTGTGCTGTCGCGGCAATCTACTGGTTCTTGCCGCCGTACGAATCGATGCAGCTGATCTGGCCGAGCGGCGTCATCGCCATGCTGTTCTTTCTCGGCATCTCGGCATTCCAGCTCTACGTCGTCGAGTTGTTCGATCGAGCTCTGGATGCGCTGGAGCGCGAACGGGACCGTTCCGCCGTCATGTTCCGCGAATTGCAGCATCGCGTCGCCAACAACATGCAGTTCATCGCCGGATTGTCGCATTTGCAGCGGCGTGCCATTGCGGCCGACCCCTCGATCGCTGAAGCGGTGGTCGCGGACATGCATCACCGACTTGAGACGATCTCGCGAATCCATCGGCGTCTCTACGATCCGTCCGCTCTTTCTCTTCCGCTGACGCAATATCTGCAGGAAATGTGCACCGACGTGCTCGATGCGAGCGGCGCGAAAAATATCGTCTGTGTCGTCGAAGCGCTGCCGACCAGTTTCGACATCACCCGCCTCATTACTCTGTCGCTGCTTGTCAATGAGATCATCACCAATTCGGTCAAACACGCGTTTTCGGATGGCCGCGCGGGCACCATCTCGATTCGTCTCGACCGCGAAGCCGATAATTACGCGCTGACCATCGCCGACACCGGACGTGGTTTGCCCGACGATTTCGCGTTGGAACACGCGCGCGGGCTCGGCTTCGGCATCATGCAGGGGCTGGTGGGCCAACTCGGCGGCGAGATGGAATTCGTCAGCGACGGCGGCACCACGATGCGCGTGACCTTTCCGGCGTGATGCTCAGGCCGGATGGAAGACGCCTTTGCCGGAGCTCTGTTTGTCGAACAGCGCGTAAGCTTCCACCGCCTGATCCAGCCGCCAGCGATGGGTGAACAGGCGGTCGACATCGATCTTGCGGTCGGCGATATAGCGCGCGCACTCGGCCTGACCGACGGTGGAGAATGTCCACGATCCGATCAGCGTGACCTGCCGGCGCAGGAGATCATTGCTGACATCGAGCGTCACGTCGCCGCCTTCGCCGACAAAGCACGCCTTGCCCCATGTGCGCACACAGCGCACGGCCTGCGACCGCGCCTGTGGCGACGACGACGCGTCGAGCGAAGCATGAGCGCCGAGCCCGTGCGTCATATCCCTGATCGCGCCGATCACATCATTTGTCGCTGCCGGATTGATAAGCGCGTCGGCGCCGAAATCCCTGGCGCGGGCGAGACGCTCGTCGCTCGTGTCGAGAGCGATGACGCGCGCGCCCATCGCCGCGGCGAGCTGCGTCGCCGAGAGGCCGACCGGGCCTTGACCGAAAATGGCGATGGTGTGGTCGCCCTGCAATTCGAGCCGGTGCAACGCGCCCCAGGCAGTGCCGGTACCGCAAGAAATCGCGGCGCCGGTATCGAACGACAATTCGTCAGGCAACGGGACCAGCGTGCGCGCCGGACACTTCATATATTTGGCGTGCGCGCCGTGGCCGGTCACGCCGTAGACTTCGGCGACGCCCTCGACGCAAAGCTGCATCCACCCGGTCGCGCATTGGGCACAGACGCCGCAACCACGATAGTGATGCTGCATGACGCGCATGCCGATGCGCGCCTGTTTCTCCGGCACACCGGAACCGACGGCGACAACGACGCCGCAGGGCTCATGCCCGGCAATGACAGGCCCGGCGCTCGCCTTGAATCCGAGCGAGGCTGGACCGCCTGCGGCGCGATAGAATTTCAGATCGCTGCCGCACATGCCCGACGCCTTGATTTCGATCACGACTTCGCCTGGGCCGGGCGTTGGGTCGGGGAAATCGACAAACGCGACTTTG
>CAZSAW010000155.1:0-1900 GCA_964604745.1 uncultured Hyphomicrobiales bacterium | reverse complement strand
AGAAGGGCATCGCCTACGATTTCCACGACTACAAGATCAAGGGCGTGGACAAGGCGCTGCTGGAAAGGTGGAGCAGGAAGGTCGGCTGGGAGACGCTGCTTAACCGCGCCGGAATGACGTTCCGCAAACTGCCTGAGAAAGACAAGGAAGGACTCACCGAAGCCAAGGCGATCAGGTTGATGCTGGCGCAGCCGTCGATGATCAAGCGCCCGGTGCTTGATCTTGGCGGGGGCAAGTTCCTCGTCGGCTTCAGGCCGGAAGACTACGAGGCAATTGCAAGGCGCCGCTGACTTATTGTGGAACTTCTCCGGCAAGCCAACCCCCGACGCGATCGGCGAACATCATAATCGTGAAATTCGGCACAGCCCGCGGCACGATGGGAAAAATCGAAGCGTCCACCACGACCAGACCCTCGGCCCCGCGCACACGACATCGCTGATCGAGCGCGGCAAATGGATCTCCATCGGATCCCATCGGTACGGTTCCGAGTGCGTGACAATAGGTGCCGATGTTGGAACGCATATAGTCCTCAAGCCGCGCGTTCGATGAGACGACGTCGTCAGAAAGGCCCGCGACCCGGCGATATGCTCCTCGCATTGGATCGCTGTGCAGGATACGCCAGGCCAGGCGCGTGCTTTCAATCAAGCGACGCCTGTCCTCCGCATCGGCAAGGTAATTCAAGTCGATATTGGGTTGAATCGCAGGATCGCGGCTTGCAAGCGTCAGCCGGCCGTGGCCGCGTGGCAGCATCAGCGCCACGCGCAAAGCGGCAACGACGGGCACGCCGGCCTCGGCAACGAGTGCGGGGCTTGCACGCAGGTCGAGGTGGCTCGTCATGACGAATTGCATGTCGTCCACTTCAGACGACCCCGGTGCGGTAAAGCGCGCAGCAATCTGCACGCGCGGATCGCGGCCCATGACGCATTCGCCATCATTAGGGACAAGCCGGACCGGTACGGCGGCATGATCGCGCACCTGCGCACCAATGCCCGGCAGATCGAGCAGGACAGGGATGCCAATGTCTTCCAGATTCCTCCGCGGCCCTATCCCGGACCGCATCAGGATGCCGGGCGAATTCACAGAACCCGCGCAGAGAACGATCTGCCGCCCGTCGACGCGCGTGCCGTCAGCAAGCTCGACGCCCTTCGCGCGGAAACCCTCAAACAGCACGCGATCGACGAGGCTGTGAGCCTGAATGACAAGATTGCTTCGCTTGCGCGCTGGTCCGACATGCGTGAGCAGCGTGGACATGCGCGTATTGCCGCGACGGTTCATTGGCCAAGGCCCAACGCCATGACCGCTGAGCGCATTATGATCCTTCAGGTCCGGATGGCCGGCGGCGCGACAGGCCTCATAAAAGGCTCGTTGTAATGGGATTAACTCTTCAGAGCGGTAACGCACGATGGGAATGGGACCTGTGCGGCCGTGATAAATCCCTTGTCCCTCTGGATCGGATTCGAGGCTTGCGTAATGCGGCGCGACGTCGCTCCAGCGCCAGTGATGCAGTCCCAACCGTTCCCACGCCGCGAAGTCTTCCGGGCGGCCCCATTGCGCAATCGCGGCATTCACGGCCGACGTGCCACCAACGACTTTGCCGCGCAAGAACGGTATTGAGCGGCCTTCGACAGGAACAACGCTGATACGCCAATCGTGATCCGGTCCGCCAAGTCCTTTTGAATCCATCAGGTCGGCAGGAATGCTCATCTCGTCCGGATAATCCGGACCTGCTTCCAGCAGGAGAACGCGTCTGGACGGGTTATCCGAAAGCCGCTCTGCGAGCACGCCGCCAGCGGATCCGGCACCGACAATGATGTGATCGTACATGCGCCCCCCAGCCACACGCCGATCCTCTATCTTCGGCGAGAAGGGCTTCTTTTGACAATCCCCGCCGCAAGGCGGA
>CAZSAW010000154.1:0-7788 GCA_964604745.1 uncultured Hyphomicrobiales bacterium | reverse complement strand
GGGGCGCGGCACGTGAATATCTCGCAGCCCTTCATCGAGCGGCCGATCGCGACCTCGCTGCTGATGGCGGCGCTGGCGCTCATTGGCCTCGTCGCCTTTCCGCTTCTTCCGGTCGCCCCGCTTCCGCAGGTCGACTTCCCGACGATCCAGGTGCAGGCACAATTACCGGGCGCGAGTGCCGACACCATGGCGTCATCGGTCGCAGCCCCGCTCGAGCGGCAGTTCGGACAGATTTCCGGCGTCACGCAGATGACGTCGACAAGTGCGCTCGGCAGCACGCAGATCGTGCTGCAATTCGATCTCAACCGGAGCATCGACGCGGCGGCACAGGACGTGCAGGCCGCGATCACGACCGCCGGCCGATTCCTGCCGAACAACCTTTCGTCGCCGCCAAGCTACCGCAAGGTCAATCCGGCGGATTCACCGATCATGGTGATCGCCGCGCGTTCGGATTCGCTGCCGCTGACGACCGTCGACAACTACGCCGACACCATCGTCGCACAGCAGATTTCGCAGATTCCCGGCGTGTCGCAGGTGATCATCGGCGGTGAGCAAAAGCCGGCCATCCGGGTGCAGGTCGATCCCGGCAAGCTCGCCGCCAAGGGCCTGACGCTCGAGGACGTGCGCGGCGTTCTCGTCAACGCCACGTCAGATGCTGCCAAAGGGACGCTGAACGACAAGCGCCAGAGTTTCACGATTGCGGCCAACGATCAGATCGTCGACCCGTCCGACTACGACAATGTCATCATCGCCTATCGCGGCGGCGCGCCGATCCGCGTACGTGACGTCGGTACGGCGGTCTCCGCCGCCGAGAATACGCAGATCGCGGCATGGGACGGCAACAAGCGCAGCATCGTTCTCATCATCTTCAAGCAACCGGGCGCGAACGTCATCGAGACGGTCGATCAGATCAAGGCGTCGCTGCCGGGTTTCAATGCGGTGATCCCGCCTTCGATGAAACTTCACACGATTCTCGACAAGACCCAGACCATCCGCGCCTCCGTTCATGACGTTGAATTCACCCTCGCCCTGACGGTCGGGCTCGTGGTGATGGTCATTCTTCTCTTTCTCCGCAATCTCTGGGCGACCGCCATTCCCGGCGTGGTCGTACCCCTGTCCCTGCTGGGCGCGACGGCGGTGATGTATATCCTCGGATTCAGTCTCGATAATCTTTCCCTGATGGCGCTCACCATTGCGGTTGGATTTGTTGTCGATGACGCCATCGTCGTGGTGGAGAATATCTATCGTCACATCGAAGCCGGCACGCTGCCGCTGGCGGCGGCGCTGAAAGGGGCGCGCGAGATCGGCTTCACCGTGGTTTCGATCAGCATCTCGCTTGTCGCCGTGTTCATTCCGCTTCTCCTGATGGGTGGCGTCATCGGACGGCTGTTCCGCGAATTTGCGATGACCGTGACCGCGGCGATCGCCGTATCGGTCGTCGTGTCGCTGACGCTCACGCCGATGCTCTGCTCCCGCTTCCTCGTGCGGCAGTCGGAGCATCACGGCCGCATCTACCGGACGGTCGAATGGGGTTTCGAACGGCTGATCGGCGCTTATCGGCGGACGCTCGACGTCGTGTTGCGGCATCAGCCGCTTACGCTCGCCGTCTTCCTCATCATGCTCGCGCTCACCGGCGTTTTGTTCGTGTTCATCCCGAAGGGATTTTTCCCGGTGCAGGACAACGGGCTGATCCTTGGCCTGTCGGAGGCGGGTCAGGACGTCTCGCCTCAAGAAATGATGCGGGTGCAGACGGAACTGGGCGCGGTGATCCTGCGCGACCCCGACGTCGCGAGCTTTGGAGCAGCGATCGGCGGTGGCGGCGCCAATACGACCAATACCGGGCGCTTCTTCATTGCGCTCAAGCCGCGCGACGAACGCAAGAACACCGCTTCCGAGGTCATCAACCGGCTGCGCCCGCAACTGGCGAAAGTGGAAGGCGCCAACCTGTTCCTGCAGCCATCGCAGGACATTACCGTCGGCGGGCGCATCTCGCGCGGCCAATTCCAGTACACGCTGCAGGACGCCAATCTCGACGAGCTCAACACCTGGGCGCCGCGCATGCTGGCGAAGCTCAAGAGCCTGCCGCAGCTCGCGGATGTGTCGACGGACCAGCAGGCCAACGCGCCGCAACTGACCATCACGATCAACCGCGATCAGGCGGCGCGCTTCGGCATTCAGCCGCAGGTGATCGACGACACCCTCAACGATGCCTTCGGCCAGCGTCAGGTCACGCAGTATTTCACGCAGGTGAATACCTACAACGTGATCCTCGAAGTGCCTCCGGCGATGCAGGGGCAGCTTTCCACGCTTGACCAGATCTACGTGAAATCGTCGAGCGGCCAGCCTGTCCCGCTCTCAACCCTGGTCGATATCGATACCAAGCGCGTGGGCGCGCTGTCGGTCTCGCATCAGGGCCAGTTTCCCGCGGTGACCCTGTCGTTCAATCTGCGCCCGGGCGTGGCACTCGGGCAGGCCGTCGATGCGATTCAGCAGGCCGAACGTGACATCGGCAAGCCGTCCTCGCTCACCGGCAGCTTTCAGGGCAACGCCCAGGCCTTCCAGACCTCGCTCGCAAACGAGCCAGTCCTGATCCTTGCCGCCATCATCGTCGTCTACGTCATCCTCGGCGTGCTCTACGAGAGCTACATCCACCCGCTGACAATCCTGTCCACCCTGCCCTCGGCCGGCGTCGGCGCGTTGCTGGCGCTGTGGGCCGGGCATTTCGACCTGTCGGTGATCGGTATCATCGGCATCATTCTGCTGATTGGGATCGTGAAGAAGAACGGCATCATGCTTGTCGACTTCGCCATCGGGCGCGAGCGCGCCGGCGTCGAGCCGCTAGCGGCAATCCGCGAAGCCTGCCTCCTGCGCTTTCGTCCAATCCTGATGACGACGATGGCGGCGCTGCTCGGCGGTGTGCCGTTGATGCTCGGCTCCGGCTCGGGCTCGGAGCTGCGCCAGCCGCTCGGCTACGCCATGGTCGGCGGCCTTGCGCTCAGCCAGGCATTGACGCTTTACACGACGCCCGTGGTTTATCTCTATCTCGACCGGCTGCAGACATGGCTGCGCGGCAAGCGCGTTGCCCAGCACACTCCGGAAGCGTTGCGCGAGGCAGCCGAGTAGCTCACAGCATGCCGGGCCGGAAGTAGCGGCGCAGGTTGAGGGAGCGCCCCGCGACCATGAACATGCCGTCGCCGCGATAGTGAATCGTTGTCGGATATTTCGGCGCAGACGGCACGTGCGCCTTGACGACCTCAAAAATGAAAAAATTGAAGCTTTCGACGAGCTTGTCCTCGACAAGTTTGCATTCGAGGCTCGCGTAACACTCGCCGATCAGCGGCGCTCCGACCTGTTCGGCTTCGACCTGCGTCAACTTGAATGTCTTGAACTTGTCGACCGAAGCGCCGGAGCAATTGCCGATCTTGGCGACCGTCGCCGCAAGCTCGACCGTCGGCACATTGATCACGCATTCGCGGCTGCGGCGGACAATGTTGTGGCTGTGATTGCCAGCGGAAATCATGCAGCCGACCAGCGACGGTGAGAATTCCAGCACCGTCTGCCAGCCGAGCGTCATCACATTGCGCTCGCCTTTATAGGCGGAACTCACCAGCACGATCGGCCCCGGCTCGAGGAAACGGCGGATCTCGGACACCGGGAAATCCCGCTTTTTATGGAATTTGGTTTTCATTTGCTTTCCAAAAGCCGTTGCGAAGGCCGTTTGTTAAGCCGATGCGTAAAGCTACGGACCGCTCCCACAAGCAAGATTAAACCTTTCACCATTTAGGAACAGTGATATGGGCGCCCGCGTGCCATGGGCGGCCCTGTCGAGGAGTCCGATGTTGCGTGGCGTGATCCCATCCCTTCTGGCGGCGATCCTTCTGTTCCCCACAGCCGGCGCCTCGGCTGGCGATTCCGCAGTCAAGCTGAAGCTGTCGTTCTTCACGTCGGACCGGTCGAGCATCTACCAATATTCGGTCAAACCTTTCGTCGACGCCGTCAACGCGGAAGGCCGCGGTCAGGTCGAGATCGAGGTCTTTTTCAGCGGCGGCATCAGCGCCGACCAGGAACAACAGGCGCAAATCGTCAGCGAAGGCGCCGCCGATCTTGCCGTGATCGTGCCTGGCTATTCGCCCGACCGTTTTCCCGACACCGCCGTCGTCGAGCTGCCGGGTCTGTTTCGCGACGGACGCGAAGCGGGCCAGGTCTATCTGAAGCTCCTGGAGCAAGGGCTGCTCGCCGGCTATCAGGATTACGTCGTGCTCGGCGCATTCGTCTCCCCGAGCGAAAGCATTCACAGCCGGCTTCCGATCGCCGGTCTCGCCGACCTGAACGGACGCACCATTCGCTGCAACAATCCGATCGAGGTCGATATCCTGCAGAAGCTCGGCGCGCTGCCCGTTGTGCTTCCGATCAACCAGACCACCGAAGCCTTGGGCCGCAATCAGATCACCGGCGTCACTCTTCCACCCACGATGTTGTTTGAATTCGGCGTCGGCCGGGTGACAGCGTACCATTACATGCTTGGCCTCGGTGGGGCGCCGACGGCGCTGGTGATGAACCGCGCGAAATTCGACAGCCTGCCGGAGCCGGCAAAGACTCTGATCCAGAAATATGCTGGAGCCTGGCTTTCGGAAAAGTCGGCGACGGAATTTTTTGCGTCCGATCAGGCCATCCTCGCAAAACTCAAAGACGATCCGAAGCGCAACGTCATCGCTCCGGACGAATCCGACCTGACGAAGGTGCACACCGTCTTCGAAGAAATCATTCGCCACTGGGTGGATGCCGCTCCGCGCCACCGCGAGCTTTTCGCCCAGGTGCAGGCGGAAATTGCCCGCTTGCGAACGGAGAATTGAGCCGGCGATGTCCTACCTGTCGGAAATCTCCTTCCGCCGCGCCATCGTGCTTCTTGTGGCGATAAGCACGATCATCGCCGCCGGCACATGGGTGATCGTCAAGGCAGCCACCAATCACCTCGTCGATCAATATGTGCTCGGTACGGCGCAGGATTGGGCGAAGTTCGTCGCCAGCAACGTCAACGATCTCGGCGAGATTGCCGCTGGCGAGCAGCCTTCGGCGGCCAGCATGGAGTTCTTTGTCGCGACACGGAAGTCGGATCAGGTCTCCCGCTACGTGATCTTCAACCGGTACGGCTACTCTCAGCTTGTGGTCGATCGTGACAAGATCTCGCCCGTCGATCTTTCCACCTACAGTCCCGAAGCGGTGCGCGCGATCGCCGACCGCGAAACCGTACTTCGGATCACCAGACTTCCGGAGTTTCGCAATGCTTTCGCCGAGGCCTTCGTGCCAGTCGTGGTACGGGGTGACACGGTTGCCGTTGTTGCCGCTTACGTGGATTCGACGGAAGCGCGCGAGGTCATCTCCGCGACCTCATGGATCGCCGCGCTGGCGCTCTGCCTGCTGACGATCATGACGTTCGCTGTGCCCGCTATCGCGTGGTACCGGCGGACGCGCGAGAAGCAGCAGGCGGACCGGCGTATCCATTTTCTCGCTCACCATGACGCGTTGACCGGCCTTGCCAACCGGGCGCGGCTGATCGAACGGCTCGAGAGCACGCTCGCGGTGCTGCCGTCGACCGGCGCTTCCATCGCCGTGCATTTCATCGACGTCGATCGCTTCAAGGACGTCAACGACACATTCGGGCATGATGGGGGCGACTTTCTGCTCAGCACCATCGGCCAGCGGCTGCGCGCGATGGCGCGGATCGAGGACATGGTGGCGCGGCTTGGCGGCGACGAATTCGTCGTTGTGCAAACTGCAATTGCCGACAAAGAGCAAGTGGAGGATTTTGCCACCCGCATCACGTCTGTTCTTGGCGTTCCGATGTATTTCAAGGAACAGGAAATCTCGGCGCGCTGCACCATCGGCGTAGCGATCGGCCCGGCTGACGGAGCGACGCCGGAGCGCCTCCTCAAGAGCGCCGATCTCGCGCTTTATGCGGGCAAGACTGCCGGGCGGGACTGCATCCGCTTCTTTGCCCCGGAAATGGACGAGGCCCTGCAGGCGCGCGTGCGGCTCGAACGGATCGTCCGCGACGCCGTCCTGAGGGACCATATCGAGTTGCACTACCAGCCGGTCTTCGAGATGAGCGGCAAACATCTCGTTGGCTTCGAGGCTCTGGCGCGACTGCCCGCACCGGATGGGACGCTCATCCCGCCGACGACATTCATTCCCGTCGCCGAGGAATTGCGTCTGATCGACAAGGTGGGAGCATTTGTGCTCAGGCAGGCCTGCCGCACGGCGATGACCTGGCCGGAGACTCTTACGGTCGCGGTCAATCTGTCGCCCTCGCAGTTCGACAGCGGCGCCATTCTCGACGTCGTGCGGAATGCGTTGCGGGAGACGGGGCTTGCGCCGCACCGGCTCGAACTGGAAATCACCGAAACGCTGCTCTTGCGCAACAGCGACGACATCATGGCCACGCTGAACGCGCTCAAGGCCATGGGCGTTTCGATCGTCATGGACGATTTCGGCACCGGCTATTCCAGCCTGAGCTACCTGTGGAAGTTCCCCTTCGACAAGATCAAGATCGACCGCAGCTTCATGGAAAGTTTCGAGAAATCCGGTCGCGATGTCGAAACGGTGATCAAGACGATCATTGCGCTCGGACGCGAGATGAACATGCGCGTGACGGTGGAGGGTGTCGAAACACCCGGCCAGGTCGATTTCCTTTACGGCGCCGACGCCGATCAGGTGCAGGGCTTCTATTTCGGCAAGCCTGTGCCTGCTACCGAAGTTGCAGGCGACATCATCAACGCGTTCCGCGAAGAAGCGGGCGTCGGCAACAAGCAAGACGCGGCAAAGGAACGGCCGGCGCCCGCCTCCGCATCGTCCTGACGCCACGATTTCCACCGGACATACTGCCGCGGACGCCGCCATGCGTTCGACAAACTATGCATGTGCTCTATAAGAATTCCCACTCAGGAAAGAGCGCGCATGGACACGATCAGCCCCTGTCTTTGGTTCAATGGCAACGCCGAAGAAGCCGCGAACTACTACGTTTCGATTTTTCCGAACAGCCGCATCGATGCGATCGCGCGCTGGCCGATGGACGGCACGGGCCCCAATGCCGGCGCGAAGAAAGGCGATGTGCTTGCGCTTGAATTCACGCTCGCCGGCCGCCCCTTCAAGGCGCTGAATGGCGGCGTGGACTTCCCGTTCACCGAAGCGGTCTCGCTCGCACTCGTCTGCAAGGATCAGGCAGAGATCGATCTGTTCTGGGATACGCTGACAAAAAATGGGGGCAAGGAAGTCGTCTGCGGTTGGCTGAAGGACAGGTTTGGCCTGCCGTGGCAGATCGTGCCGCAGCGCCTCTACGATCTCCTTATCGACAAGGACACGGCAAAGGCTGCTCGCGCCATGAACGCGATGATGCAGATGGTCAAGATCGACCTCGCCGCGATCGAAAAGGCGGCAAAGGGCTGAAGGCTTGTTGCTGGCATGTGCCGCTTGCGTCTTGGCGGGATCGGCGGAACGAGACCGGCACGAGCTACTTTAATGCTGCATATTCGTCCGGCCTGAAGCCGACGAGGAACTTGCCCCCGCCAAGATCAAGCACCGGGCGCTTGATCATCGACGGCTGCGCCAGCATCAACCTGATCGCCTTGGCTTCGGTGAGTCCTTCCTTGCCTTTCTCAGGCAGTTTGCGGAACGTCATTCCGGCGCGGTTAAGCAGCGTCTCCCAGCCGACCTTCCTGCTCCACCTTTCCAGCAGCGCCTTGTCCACGCCCTTGATCTTGTAGTCGTGGAAATCGTAGGCGATGCCCTTCT
>CAZSAW010000153.1:0-22368 GCA_964604745.1 uncultured Hyphomicrobiales bacterium | reverse complement strand
TGGCCGAAACCGATCTCGAATACGCGCACATCGCCGAAGATCTGAGAGTGCAGGCGATCGAGGGTGTGCCCTACAGCGCCGACATGATCGCCAACGCGGTCAGCGATGTGAAGACGCAGGCGACGAGCGACAGTCCCGATGTCGCCGACATGCAGAAGCGTTATCCGAAGGCGCAGGCGCGCGATTTCGACGGCAATCCGCAGCGCATCACGGAAGCCGATGCGCTGATCGCCTATCTGCAGATGCTCGGCACGCAGATCGACTTCAAGCTCTACAACGACAAAGCCAATATTCGGTGAGACCTGACATGCCGGAGACCTACAGACTCCTGGCCGAGTTCGCCCAAACCTGGGGGCTCGCCTATTTCGTCGCGATTTTTCTGATCGTCCTTGTCTACGCGCTATGGCCCTCGCGCCAGGCGCAATTCGACGAGGCCGCGCGCATCCCGTTGAGAGAGGACTGATCCCATGGCGGGCGAACACGAAAAACATATCGACGCGCTCACCGGCACGGCGACGACGGGACATGAATGGGACGGACTGCGTGAATTGAACACGCCGCTGCCGCGCTGGTGGCTCTGGCTGTTCTATCTCACGATCATCTGGTCGATCGGCTACTGGATCGTCTATCCGGCGTGGCCGCTGGTGTCGTCCTTTACCAACGGCGTCTTCAACTGGCATTCGCGTCAGGCCGTGATCGAGGACCTGGAAGCCTTGCGGGCGCAACGCAGCGCCATGGTCAACCGGATCGCGGCCGCCTCGCTGGCCGATATCGTCGCCGATCCGCAATTGCTCGCCTTCGCGCGGGCGCAGGGGCGAGCGGCATTCGCCGACAATTGCGCGCCCTGCCATGGCTCCGGAGCCGGCGGCGCCAAGGGCTATCCGAACCTCAACGACGACGACTGGCTGTGGGGCGGCAAGCTCGACGATATCTCGACGACCATTCGCCACGGCATCCGTTCGACCGATCAGCAGGCGCGGTCGGGCTCGATGCCGGCGTTCGGCCGCGACGGCATCATGCCGCGCGCCGACATCGATACGGTTGCCGATTACGTGCTCTCGATCGCGAAACTGCCGGTCGATGCCAAGGCCGATCTCGCGCGCGGCGCCAAGCTCTTTGCCGACAATTGCGCGGTCTGCCACGGCGAGAAAGGCGGCGGCAACCGCGAGCTTGGCGCGCCGAATCTGACCGACTCCATCTGGCTGTATGGTCCGAGCAAGGCAGTTATCGTCGAGGGATTGGTGAACGGTCGCGGCGCCGTGATGCCGGCCTGGGCCGGCCGCCTCGATGACACGACGATCAAGGCACTGACGGTGTTCGTGCACACGCTCGGCGGTGGAGAGAAGTGACGTGGCAGTTGAGACGGTTGTCGATCCGAAATTGCGAAGTGTAGCGCCGGCATCCGGCGCCAGCGGATCGACGCCGCCTCTTGCCGACCTCGATTTCGACAGCGAGCCACCGCTTTACGCGGCGCGTCGAAAGATCTACCCGCAAAGCGTCTACGGCCGTTTCCGCCAGATCAAATGGGCGTTGCTCGTCGTCACGCTCGGCATCTATTACTTCCTGCCGTTCGTGCGCTGGGATCGCGGGCCGAATGCGCCCGATCAGGCGGTGCTGATCGATTTTCCCGGACGCCGCTTCTATTTCTTCTTCATCGAGATCTGGCCGCAGGAAATCTATTACCTGACCGGCCTGCTCGTGCTGGCGGCGATGATGTTGTTCCTGATGAACGCGGTCGCCGGCCGCATCTGGTGCGGCTATCTCTGCCCGCAGACTGTATGGACCGATCTGTTCTACCAGATCGAGCGCCTCGTCGAAGGCGACCGCCGCGAGCATATGCAGCGCGACGCGGGGCCGTGGACAACCGAGCGCATCGCGCGGAAAGCCGCCAAGCATTTCCTCTGGCTCATGGTCGCGTGGTGGACCGGCGGTGCGTGGGTTCTCTATTTTTCCGATGCGCCGACACTGGTGAAAAGTCTGGCCACCGGGCAGGCGCCGTTCATTGCCTATGCGTGGATCGGCATCCTCACCTTCACAACCTATTCGCTTGCCGGTCACATGCGCGAGCAGGTCTGCGTCTATATGTGCCCGTGGCCGCGCATCCAGGCAGCATTGACCGACGAATACGCGCTCAACGTCACCTACCGCTACGACCGCGGCGAACCGCGCACGTCGATCAAGAAAAGCATCCAGCTGCGCGAGCAGGGGCTGCCCGCCGGCGACTGCATCGATTGCTATCAATGCGTTCACGTCTGCCCGACCGGCGTCGACATCCGCAAGGGCCTGCAGCTCGATTGCATCCAGTGTGGCTTGTGCATCGATGCCTGCAATACCGTCATGCGCAAGATCGGCCGCCCCGACGGCCTGATCGCCTACGATACCGATATCAACATCAAGCAACGGCTGGAGGGCAAACCTGCATTCTTCCGCCCCATCCGGATGCGCACATTGCTCTACGCCGCGGTTATCGCGCTCGTCGGCGGAGTCATGCTCTACACGCTTGCGACGCGCTATACGATGGCCGTCAACATCCTGCACGAGCGCAATCCGCTGTTTGTCCGCCTGACGGATGGTGCGATCCGCAATGCCTATGTCGCGCGCATCATCAACAAGACGCTGCAGCCGCGCGAGTTCGCGCTGAGCGTCACGGGCCTGACCGGCAGCATCGTCGATCTTGTCGGTCTGCCGCCACGCGAGGATGGGCGCCTCGTGGTCGAGGTCGGCCCCGATCAGACCCAGGAAGTGCGCGTACTCGTCACAGATTACGGCCTGACGCCGCCAAGCTCGACGCCGATCGTGTTCCATCTCATCGATGTCGAAACCGGCGAACGTGCGCAAGCCGCCGACTATTTCCGCGGACCGTGAGGAGAGAGAAACGATGCGATCAACGACATCTCGCCCGCGCGAAGTGACCGGCCGCACCGTGCTCCTGTGGCTGGTGGCGTTTTTTGGCGTCGTCGTCACGGTCAACGTGGTGATGGCGCGTCTCGCCGCCTCGACCTTCGGCGGCGTCGAGACCGAGGGCGCCTACAAGCTCGGGCTTGCCTTCAACGCCGAACTCGCCGCCGTGCGCAAGCAGGACAACCGCCATTGGGTGGTGGCGGCGCATGTTGAACGCAAGGGCGACGATGCCGTCGTCAAGCTCGCGATCGCCGATCCGGCGGGCAACGGGATCGGCGGGCTCGACGTCGACGTGCGTCTCGTCCATCCGATGGATTCCCGATTCGATCACAGCGTGACCATGACAAAGGCAGGGCTTGGCCAGTTCCGCGGCGAGGTCGCTGCGACCCCAGGCCAATGGGATCTTGTCGCCGATTTCCGGCGAGGCGAAGAACACGTCTTCCGCTCCAAGAGCCGCATCATCCTGCGCTGAGTGCCATCATGGCCGAAACGAGCGATCTTTCGCTTTTCACCCGGCAGCGCTCCGATGGAGCGGCGGAAATGGAGCTCGCCGTCGAGGGCGTGCGTTGCGGCGGTTGCATCAGCCGGATCGAGCAGGGGCTGAAGCAGATTCCCGGCGTCGTCGATGCGCGTGTCAATTTCAGCAATCGCCGGCTGACGGTGGCTTGGCAGCGCGGCACG
The DNA here is from genome assembly GCA_964604745.1 of uncultured Hyphomicrobiales bacterium. Lineage (GTDB taxonomy): Bacteria > Pseudomonadota > Alphaproteobacteria > Rhizobiales > Xanthobacteraceae > Pseudorhodoplanes. The sequence continues at coordinate 18,786 of CAZSAW010000153.1, read as the reverse complement.
ATCGAGCCGGGCGCCGTCGTCGGCGCGCTGCAGCGGCTCGGCTATCCGGCGCATCCATTCCGCCCCGACGAGAACGAAAAGCGCCAGGACGACGAATCGAAATGGCTGTTGCGCTGCCTCGCCGTGGCGGGCTTCGCGGCAATGAATATCATGCTGCTCTCGGTGTCGGTCTGGTCGGGCAATGTCACCGACATCACGCCCGAGACGCGCGATTTCTTCCACTGGGCCTCCGCGCTGATCGCGCTGCCGGCCGCGGCCTATGCCGGACAGCCATTTTTCCGCAGCGCCTGGGCCGCCTTGCGGGTGCGTTCGGTGAACATGGATGTGCCGATCTCGCTCGGCGTCCTGCTCGCGCTCGGCATGTCGGTGGTCGAGACGATCAATCACGCCGAGCACGCCTATTTCGATTCCGCCGTCATGCTTCTGTTCTTCCTCCTGTGCGGCCGCTATCTCGACCATGCGCTGCGCCGACGCACGCGCCTCGTCGCCGGCAATTTCGCAGCCTTGCGGGCGGATGTCGCGCATCGCTTTCAGCCCAATGGCGAAATCGTGCAGGTCCCGCCGGCCGCGTTGCGGGCCGGCGACCGGATTTTGATCCGTCCGGGCGAGCGCGTGCCGGCGGACGGCGTGGTCGTGAACGGACGCTCGGAGATCGACGAAGGCATGGTGACCGGCGAAACCGCGCCGCGCCCTGTTCTTGCCGGCGCGACGATCTATGCCGGTAGCGTGAACCACTCCGGCGCCCTGACCATGCGCATCACCGCCGCTGGCGAGAACACGCTGCTCGATGAAATCGAACGTCTGCTCGACAAGGCGGTCAAAGCGAAGTCGCGTTACGTGCGGCTTGCCGATCGCGCCGCGCGTTACTACGCGCCGGTTGTTCATACGACCGCGGCGCTGACATTCATCGGCTGGCTCGCCTTCGGCGCCTCGCTGCACGATTCCGTCATCACCGCCATCGCCGTTCTCATCATCACCTGTCCCTGCGCGCTCGCGCTGGCCATTCCGGTGGTGCAGGTCGTCACCGCCGGCCGGCTGTTCCGCTCCGGCGTGTTGCTCAATTCCGGCGACGCCATCGAGCGGCTGGCCGAGGTCGATGTCGTCGTCTTCGACAAGACCGGGACGTTGACGTTGCCCGAGCCGCGCGTCGCCAACGCCACCGCGGTCGATCCGGCCGTGCTCGAACTCGCCGCGCGGCTGGCGCTGTCGAGCCGCCACCCGCTCGCGGCCGCGCTGGCAGCGCACGTCACGGAGCGCGTCCCGTGGGAGGGAGCGATCGAGGAGCCGGGGCAGGGCGTGCGCGCATTCGTTGAGGGCATGGAAATCCGTCTCGGCAGTCCTGGCTTCTGCGGCTTGTCCGGCATGCAAATGGATTTAGCGGCCGGCGAGTCGATGCGGTCGCGCATCGCGTTCCGGTATGGCGAGCGGACGGCGGTGTTCACCGTCGATCAGGCGCTGCGCGCCGATGCGATTGCCGTCGTCTCGGACCTTGCACGCCGGGGTTACGATCTGTGCATTCTCTCCGGCGACCGCAGCGAGGCGGTCGGCCCGATCGCCGCCGCGCTCGGCATCAAAGCGTGGCAGGCCGGCCTTACCCCCGCCGACAAGGTCACGGCGCTGGAACAACTGAAGGCGCAAGGGCGAAATGTGCTGATGGTCGGCGATGGCATCAACGATGCGCCTTCACTGGCTGCGGCGCATGTTTCGGTGTCGCCGATCACGGCCGCCGATCTGTCGCAGGCGCAAGCCGATGCCGTCTTCACCGGCGAACGCCTCGCGCCGGTTGCCGAGGCGCTCGTTGTCGCGCGGCGCGCACGCAATCTGATGCGGCAGAATCTGTGGCTTGCCGCGCTCTACAACATGGTGGCGGTGCCAGTCGCGATCGCCGGACTGGTCACTCCGCTGATCGCGGCGGTCGCCATGTCCGGCTCCTCGATGCTCGTGACGCTCAATGCGCTGAGGCTGCGCGGCAGATCGCGGACATTGCCGATCGGAAAGGTGCGCGCGCGTGTCGTGCGCCTGTTTGCGCCGAGGGCCGCATGAACGTTCTGATTTATCTTCTGCCGATGGCGCTGGGCCTTGGACTTTTGGGCCTATTCGCTTTCCTGTGGTCGCTCCGCAGCGGCCAGTACGACGATCTCGACGGCGCCGCGTTGCGTGTGCTCGGTGACGACGATCTGCCCCGGGACGAAGCAGGGCGTCTGCGCTAGGACTTCGCGATCGGCAGCGTCACGATGCACATGCCGGGCGAATCGGGGTCTGGCGTGATGGCGAAGCCAAGTTCTTCGCACATCTGCAGCATGGTGGTGTTTTCGCGCAGCACCTGGCCCTCGATGCGGCTCAGGCCTTCCGCGCGCGCATATTCCACGATGAGCTGCATCAACTGCCAGCCAAGGCCGTGGCCTTTCAGGTCGGAGCGCACGAGGATCGCGTATTCGCCGACCTGATAGTTTGCGTCGATATGCAGCCGAACCGCGCCGAGCATCGAGCCGGTGCTTTCCTCGATCGCCACAAGCGCCATCGCGCGCGCGTAGTCGAGCTGCGTCAGACGCGCGAGAAAGGCATGTGAAAATTCGCGCACAGGCGCAAAGAAGCGCAGCCGCAAGTCCTCCGGTCCGATCGTGTCGAAGAAGGTGTGGAACATGGCCTCGTCCTCCGGCCGCACCGGCCGGATGAAGATCTCGCGTTCGCGCACCTTGATATGCCGCTCCCATTCGGCCGGGTAGGGCCGCACGGCGAAGCGCGGATGTCCGCGCAGGCCGCGCGCGCGCGGCGCGACCGCCTTCACCGCGACGCGCGCATCGACGGCGATGACACCGTCCTTGTCGGCGAGCAGCGGGTTGAGATCAAGCTCCTGCACTTCGGGCAGGTCGGCGATCAGTTGCGCGATCTTGACGAGTACGAGGGCGACGGCATCGCGGTCGGCCGCCGGCACATCGCGATATGCGTTGAGGATGCGCGAGACGCGGGTGCGCGCGATGAGATCCTGGGCGAGCTTCAGATCGAGCGGCGGCAGCGCGAGTGCCTTGTCATTAATGACCTCGACAGCGGTGCCGCCACGGCCGAACACGATGACCGGCCCGAAGGTCGGATCGTCGGCGACGCCGGCGATCAGTTCGCGCGCCTTCGGCTTGACGATCATCGGATGCAGCGTGACGCCGGTAATGCGCGCCTTCGGCTTCAATTCCTTGACGCGAGACAGCATCTCGGCGGTTGCCTCGCGCACGGCGCGCGCGCTGGTGAGATTGAGCTGCACGCCGCCGACCTCGGACTTGTGGACGATGTCGGGCGACAGGATTTTGATCACGACCGTGCCGCCGTCGTGCAGCAACGGCTCTGCGGCGCGCTCCGCCTCGGCCGGGTCGCGGGCGAGGATCGCCGGATTGTTGGGGATGCCGTAGGCTTGCATCAGGCCGGTGATCTCGATCGGATCGAGCCATTGCCGTCCTTCGGCCACGGCCTTCTGCACGATCGTGCGCGCCGTCCCGACATCGGGGGCGAACCCGTGCGGTAAACTGGGCGGCGTCTCCATCAAGGCTTCGTTGGCCTCGCGGTAGCGCACGAGATGCATGAAGCCCTGCAAGGCGTCGGCCTCGCTGGCATAATGGGGGATGGACGCGGATTCGAATGCCCCGAAGGCCGACGAATCCTCGCCCACCCATACGGCGAAGACCGGCTTCGGCGGAAAGCGGCGTTGCCGTTCCGCCGTCACGACATCGACGACGGCGCGTGCGGCGTCGGGTGCGGAGGCGAGCGCTGTCGGAACATTGATGACGAGCACCGCGTCATTTTCCGGGTCGGCGAGGAGTGCGCCGAGTGCATCGCTGTAACGTTTGCCGTCGGCGTCGCCGATGATGTCGGCTGGATTGGCCTTCGACCATCCCGGCGGCAAGGCAGCGTTGAGGGCCGCCATTGTCTGCGCCGAGATGCCCGCGAGCGTACCGCCCAGGTCAGTGAGCCGGTCGACCGCGAGCACGCCGACGCCGCCGCCGTTGGTGAGAATGGCAAGTCGCTTGCCGGGAAAGGGACGCAGACGGCCGAGCGACTCGGCCGCCGCGAACAAATCGCCGAGATCCCAGGCGCGCAGAAGACCGGCGCGGCGGAACGCGGCGTCATAGACCGCATCGACACCCGCGAGCGCGCCGGTATGCGTTGCTGCCGCGCGCGCGGCCTGTGCGTGACGGCCGGATTTCACGACGATGACCGGCTTGATGCGCGCAGCGATGCGCGCGGCCGACATGAACTTGCGCGCATCGACGATCGACTCGACGTAGAGCAGGATCGCGCGCGTTTTCGCGTCGAGCGCGAAATAGTCGAGCAGATCGCCGAAATCGACATCGAGCGCGTCGCCGATCGAGACGACTGCGGAGAAGCCGATCGACCGCTTCGCCGCCCATTCGACGAGGCCGGCGGCAATCGCGCCCGATTGTGAAATCAGCGCGAGATCGCCGACCGCAGGCATGCGTGCGGCAAAGCTTGCATTGAGTTTGACGCCCGGAACGATCACGCCGAGCCCGTTCGGACCGACGACGCGCAAGCCATGCGCGCGCGCGGCATTATGCGCCTGTTCGGCGAGCGATCCGGCGCCGTGCCCCAGCCCGGCGCTGATGACGACCGCGACGCTCGTGCCTCGTTGTCCTGCCGTCTCCAGAATTTCGGGGACAGCCGGCGCGGGCGCTGTCACGACGACGACATCGGGCGGCGCCGGAAGCCGATCGAGGCTCGCGACGGTCGGCAGGCCGTCGATCTGCGGATATTTGGGATTGATGATGTGCAGGTCGCCGGCGAAGCCGGCCTCGCGCATCTTCGTCAGCACGACGCCGCCGAGCGATCCGGGGCGCGGGCTGCCGCCGACGAGCGCGATGGAACGCGGCTTGAACAGCTTGTCGAGACGATAGGTGCTCATGCGATGTCTGCCGGATGCTGCAATTGCCGCCCGAGGTCTGTCGCCGCTTATCGAATCCTTGGCCCGGCCTGAGATTGACGCAAGTCAATTGGCCGCGAGCATGCGCCTGGAAACGACACCGGCCCGTGGTTTTGAAACGGAAACGTCAGTCGCCATCGTTTCGATGGCACCGATATGACGAAAGGACGATTAACGAAGTGCGTCAGGGCGTGGTTGTGGCAATACGCGAAGCGCGGTTTTGCAGCGCGCGCATCCTCTCGGCGAGGTTGCCCTTGGACTCGCTCTCGGCACCGTTGACCGCGGCGGCTTCGGCATTGCCATTGAGTGCGGCCACGGGCTCGCCGGCGAGGATCGCCTCGATCGGGGAATTAGGTCCCTCGAGCACGACGGTCAGGCGCGCCACCTCGGCGGCCACGTCGTTGATGCGCTCGCGCAGGAGCGCATTCTCGACACGCTCCGAGGCCCAGGTCGCTTCGGAATCGCGCTTCATCGCCCCGATTTCGCTCTGCAGCTTGGCCTTTTCGCTCTGCGCCTTCTTCAATTCGCTTTCCAGCAGGGCCTTGTCGGCAAAGACCGCCGCCATCGCTTCCTTCGAGCGGCCGCTCGCGGCGGCAACGTCCGCGCGCAAGTCGGCTTCGATCCGGCGTGCGGTCTCAAGCTCGTTGCGCAGGCGATCGGATTCGAATTCGCGCTCGGACAGGAGGCGTCCCTGTTCGGCAACGCGCAATTGCAATTCCTCGACCCGGCCGCCAAGACCTTGCATGTCGCTGGTCTGGGACACGAGCTGGTCTTCGAGCTCGCCAACGCGGTGACCGAGATTCTCGACGCGGCCACGCTCCTCCGCGAGTTCCCGCGTTGCATTCGCGCTCTGCTGGCGCTCGCGATCCAGCCGTTCCTCGGTGTTCTTGATTTCCTGCTCGTAATCGCCGATGCGCGTCTTCAGTGCGTCGATCTGCGCCTTCAACGAAACGATCTCGACGCGCTGGCTGTTCACGAGCATCGCGCTTTCGCCCGCCTCGTTGTTGATCTTGGCGAGTTCGGCTTCCTTGTCGTTCAGCGTGCGCTCGGTCTCGCGCAGCGTCGCGGTCTTGACCGCATATTCCTCTTCGGTCGCGCGCAACTGGTCCTTGAACGCCTTTTCCCGCGCTTCGAGTGAGAAGATCGTGGCCGTCTTCTCGCCGAGCTCGACCTTCAGCCGGTTGATCGCGTCGGTTTTTTTGCCGAGTTCCGCGAGCTGGCTGGTGGTTTTCGCCTTGAGCTGTTCGACGCTCATTTCGAGCCGGCGCGTCGACATCGCGAACTCGGCCCGCAATTGATCCTTGTCGGCCTGGATTTCGGCCATGGACAGCGGCGTTGCGGCTTCCAGCCGCCGCATTGTGAGACGAACCGCGCGATTATGAACGAGGGGAATAAAGGCAACCGCCAGCAAGGCTGCGATCAGGAAACCGATGCCGAAATACATCGCCGGCTCGATCATTAATGCGACTCCAACCCCACTCAACGCGCCTTGTGCGACAATGACATGATTGCGCCGACCCCGACCAGCGGCGCGCCCGATTAACCTAAACTCGGTCGCATCCGAAGTCTAATGTTTGTCGACTGAAGACGGCGGGTGGTTTGGTTTTTTCCGCGTTCCGTCAGAACGGATTCCAGGTCGGCCGCCGGGTAAACTTGAGATATCCGATATTTGCGCCGAACCGCAGGCCCACGCCCGAGCGGATCGGGACGAGCACGATGTTGTTGGCGGTGAGCGCCGTCATGCCGAAACCGCCGACAAAATAGGCCGACCCGTCGACGCCGGCAAACCGCTGATAGACGGCCTGGGTCGCGGGCAGGTTATAGACGAGGATCATGGTCCTCGCCCCTTCGCCGCCGGCATCGAAGCCGACGGTCGGCCCCTCCCAGAAAACCCGCAGGTCGCCGGCATTCTTGGTGAAGAGAGTTCCTTCACCGTAGCGCAGGCCGGCGACAAAGGCACCGCCCGCCTCCTCGCCGAGGATGTAGCCGTTGGGCAGTCCCCATTGGCTGACCGCCTTTTCGATCACCTGCGCCAGACCTCGCGAGACGGAGCCGAAGAAACGGTGGCCGTTGCTGATGATCTCGTTGGTCGAATATTGCGAGGACGATGGCTGCGGCGACTGCGCCGCGGCGCGGTCGAGCCCGAGACTGCAGAACACGGCGATGACGGCGATCAGGCGGAGAGCTGCGCGCATCGAATTGATCCTTCTTGAAGAAGACACGCCGCTTAACCCGTTGCTCACGCGAACCGGCTAGCGTCTGCGACCGAATCGGCTTGCTCTAAAGGCGAACTATGGCCCCGCAGGGTCGGCAACGGAAGATATTGCGGCACCGTGTCCTGCTGGGTGCGCCAGCGGTCGCGGTCATGGCGGTGTTTACCTGCGTCGTGCCGGTCCGCGGCGCGACGACCGAGCGGATCGCGGTGGATCGGCATACCGGCCTCGCCATCAGCGGCTTCGATCCGGTGGCTTATTTTACCGATGGTGCCGCCAAGCTCGGCCGCGCGGACTTCGAGTATGCGGCCTCGGGCGTCGTGTGGCGTTTTACCAATGAGGGAAACCGCGCCGCGTTCGTCGCCGATCCAGACGTCTACAGCCCTCAATTCGGCGGTTATGATCCGGTGGCCATCGCCCGCGGGGCCTCGACGCAAGGGCACCCGCAGATCTGGCTGATCAGCGGGCAGCGGCTTTTTCTCTTTTATAGTTCGGAAGCGCGGGATGCCTTCGCCGCCGACCCGGAAGCCTCGTTGCGGGCGGCGCAGGAGCGTTGGCCGGACGTGCTGCGCACCTTGTCGCCCTGAACAAGCAGCCGGACAAAACTAATCGGCGGCCTTCGCCCGGGCGATGAAGGCCGGCACGAGATAGAGATCGCCGGCACGGCCATAGGCAATCGGCGCGCCGCCGGGTGACAGGACGGTTCCGCCGGCCGCCGTGACGATCGCATCGCCGGCACAGATGTCCCATTCATGTGTGGGCGCGAGGCGCGGATAGATGTCGGCCGCGCCTTCGGCGAGAAGGCCGAACTTGAGCGACGATCCGTAGGCAGCCAGTTCGACTCCCGGATAGCGACCGAGAAACGCTTCGGTCGCTGGATCGGGATGCGAGCGGCTGACCAGAGCGATACGCGGCTTGGCTTCCCGGCGCACGTAAATCGTACGCCGCTCCAACGCGTGGTCGGGAGACGCGCCCGGTTCAATGCGCAGGCGCTCGGCACCCTGGCCGACGAGGCCGCGCCATATCACGCTGCGTGCGGGCGCGCCGATTATGCCGGCCAGAGCGCGGCCGTCTTTCACCAGAGCGATATTGACCGTGAATTCGTCACGGCCGGCGACGAACTCGCGCGTGCCGTCGAGCGGATCGACGAGGGCAAAGACGGCGCCCGGCTCCCGACATTGTCCGCGGCTGAACGACTCTTCGGAAATGACGACAAGGTTGGGTGCAAGGGCGCGAAGGCGTTCGAGGATCAGGGCCTCGGCCGCCTCGTCGGCGTCGGTGACGGGCGACGAATCCGGCTTTTCGCGGACGTCGCCGCCGCGCACCCGCAAGCGCATGATTTGACCCGCCGCTTCCGACGCGATCCGCGTCAGCTCGTCGAGAACGGCAGCGGTAAAAAGATCGGGATTCGCGGTCACGTGATCAGCCCCAGGCGCTCGCCTTGGCGAACGAACGGTCGCGGTGTATCACACAAACGAATCGTGCACGATGATGCGAGTCGCGTCCTGCGTTTCGTCCCCGTTTGAAATTGCCACCGGAGACATGCATGTCCGCCCCCGTGCCTCAGGAGGCTCTCGATCTCGCCGCGCTTCTCTGCTCGCGGGTCTGCCACGACCTGATCAGCCCCGTCGGCGCCATCGTCAACGGGCTGGAGGTGATGGAGGACGACAACGACGAAGAGACCAAAACCTTCGCGCTTGAACTGATCAAGAAGAGCGTGAAGCAGGCTTCGGCGCGGCTGCAATTCTGCCGACTTGCCTTCGGTGCGGCCGGCTCTGCCGGCGCGCAGATCGATCTCGGTGACGCGGAAAATGTTTCGCGCGGCTTCATGGAAGACGAGAAGACCAAGATCGCCTGGAATTTGCCGCGCGCTCTCGTCGCCAAGAACAGGGTCAAGCTGCTGCTCAACATGCTGATCATCGCCGGCCAGAGCATTCCGCGCGGCGGCACGCTGACCGTCGACGCGATCGGCGAAGGCGACACTATCGGGTTCAAGATCACCGCCGCCGGAACGAACGCGCGCGTGCCGCAGGCGATTCCGCCTTTGCTCGAGACCCCCGCGCTCAACGGGATCGATGCGCATGCCATCCAGCCCTATTATACGGGGCTGTTGGCCAAGAGCTGCGGCCTGTCGGTGACGATGGCGCCGGACGCCGAAATGATCGTCGTCGCCGCGCGCTGAAAGGACGTCAGCGGCACCGCAGGCGTTTTGCGGTTAATGCAAGGTTAATGGCGCGCGAAACATGCGTGTCTGCAACTAAAATTAAACCCTTAAACAAGACACTCTTTCCGTCGGAAATGCGGGCCAACGCCGGGTTGCCCGCCGCGGAAGGCTTTTGTTATGGACGACCTCCTGCGGGAATTCCTCACCGAAACCAACGAAAGCCTCGATGTCGTCGACGCTGAATTGGTGCGGTTCGAGCAGAATCCCAACAACGCGGAAATTCTCGGCAACATCTTCCGCCTCGTCCATACGATCAAAGGCACCTGCGGATTTCTCGGTCTGCCGCGCCTCGCCTCGCTCGCGCACGCCGCCGAATCCCTCATGGGGAAATTCCGCGACGGGATGCCGGTCACGACCGATGCCGTCACGATCATTCTCGCGACCATCGATCGCCTGAAGGAAATCCTCGACGGCCTGGAGAAGCAGACGCAGGAGCCGACGGGAACGGACGCCGATCTGATCGAGAAGCTCGATGCCATGGCGGCCGGATCCGTCGCCGAGGCGGTTCCGGCCGAACAGATGACGGTCGGCACGCTGACCTATCAGGTGCTGGAGCGCCCGTTGCGCCCGGGCGAAGTATCGCTCGACGAGCTTGAGCGCGCCTTTCGCGAGACGCCCGGACCGGCGCCCGCCCGCCCGCGCCGCCGCGCCACCGATCGCGAAGAGGACAGGAGCGACGGCAAGATCGCCAATCAGTCGATCCGCGTCAGCGTCGAGACGCTGGAATCGCTGATGACGACGGTGTCGGAGCTGGTGCTCACGCGCAACCAGCTTCTCGAAATGGCGCGCCGGCAGGAGGATTCGGAATTCAAGGTGCCGCTGCAGCGGCTGTCGAACGTCACTGCCGAGCTGCAGGAAAGCATCATGAAGACGCGCATGCAGCCCGTCGGCAATGCCTGGCAGAAGCTGCCACGCATCGTGCGCGATCTGTCAGCGGAGCTCGGCAAGCAGATCGAACTTGAAATGCAAGGCGCCGAGACCGAGCTCGACCGGCAAATCCTCGAGCGGATCAAGGATCCGCTGACGCACATGGTGCGCAATTCCGCCGATCACGGCCTCGAGACACCGGCCGAACGCACGGCGTGCGGCAAACCGGAAAAAGGCACGATCCGGCTTTCGGCGTATCACGAGGGCGGTCACATCATGATCGAGGTGGCCGACGACGGGCGCGGCCTCGATACCGCGAAGATCAAGGCCAAGGCGATCGCCACCGGCCTTGCCAGCGAATCCGAAGTCGCCAAAATGTCGGATTCGCAAATCCACCGCTTCATCTTCGCGCCGGGCATGTCGACGGCGAATCGGATCACGAACATTTCCGGGCGCGGCGTCGGCATGGACGTGGTTCACACGAATATCGACCAGATCGGTGGCACGGTGGATGTGAAATCGATCCCCGGCGAAGGCTCGGTCTTTTCAATCAAAATCCCGCTGACCTTGGCCATCATCTCGGCGCTCATCATCGAATCCTGCGACCAGCGCTTTGCCATTCCGCAGCTTTCGGTGGTCGAGCTCGTACGCGCGCGCAACAACTCCGACACGCGGATCGAGCGGATCAAGGACACCCCGGTCCTGCGGCTGCGCAACAAACTTCTGCCGCTCGTCCATCTCGGCCAGCTTCTGAAGATGGACGCTCGACATCCTTCTGACGGGGGCTTCATCGTCGTGACGCAGATCGGCAGCCAGACCTTCGGCATCGTCGTCGATGGCGTCTTCCACACCGAAGAAATCGTGGTCAAGCCGATGGCGACAAAGCTGCGGCATATTCCGATGTTTTCCGGCAATACCATTCTCGGCGACGGCTCCGTCATCATGATCATCGACCCGAACGGCATCGCCGGCACGCTCGGCGCATCGGCTTCCACCATCGCGGCGCTTGAAACCGACAGCGGCCGGGAAAAGGACGCCGACGCGGGCGAGCAGACGTCCGTGCTCGTGTTCCGGGCCGGCTCCTCGCAGCCGAAGGCCGTGCCTCTTTCACTCGTAACGCGCCTTGAGGAAATCGACGCCAGAACGATCGAATCCTCCGACGGACGGCACGTCGTCCAGTATCGCGGTCACCTGATGCCGCTCGTGCGGATCGACGAGAACATCCGCGTCAAGGAAGACGGGACACAGGCGCTTCTCGTCTTTTCCGATGGAGCGCGCTCGATGGGACTCGTCGTCGATGAAATCGTCGACATCGTCGACGAACGGATCGACGTGGAGCTTCCCGGTCGCCAGCCGGGCGTGCTCGGGTCGGCCGTAGTCAAAGGACAGGCCGCCGAGATCATCGACATCTCCCACTACATGCCGATGGCATTCCCCGACTGGTTCCGCCGCAAGGACGGCGTCACACGCAGCGCGCAGCGCCTGCTGCTCGTCGACGATTCGGAATTTTTCCGCAACATGCTGGGACCGGTGCTGAATGCGGCCGGCTTCGAGGTCATTGCGGCGGCGGACGGCAACGAAGCGCTGGCCATGATCAAGCGCGGTCAGCGCATCGATGTGATCGTCACCGATATCGACATGCCGGGCATGGACGGGATCGCCCTCGCCGAGGCGGTGCGGCGCGATCATCGGATCGGCAGCGTGCCGATTATCGCCTTGTCCTCGACGCTGTCGGCGGAAACCATCGCCCGGGTCCGCGGCGCGGGGATTCACGATTTCGTCGCGAAGTTCGATCGGCAAGGCTTGATCGCCTCGCTCAAGGAGCAAACGGGCGATGCCGAGCGCGCAGCGTGATGTCATGACCGAAACCGACGCTCTGAGCCGCGACGGCGTAACCGAATTCGTGACTGTCACGATCGGCGGTCAGCTATTCGGTTTGCCGATCGGGCAGGTGCAGGACGTGTTCGTGCCGGGGCAGATGACACCGGTGCCGCTGGCGCCACCCGAAATTGCCGGCGTGTTGAATCTGCGCGGCCGCATCATCACGGCAATCGACATGCGCACGCGGCTTGGCCTGCCCGCGCTCGATCAGCGCGAGGAAACGATGGCGGTCGGAATCGAAAGCGCGGGCGAATCCTATGGGCTGATCGTCGACGCCGTCGGCGAAGTGATGAAACTCGATGACCGGGAGCGCCAGCCGGCGCCAGTCAACCTCGATCCCAGCCTTGCCGGCATCGCCGCCGGAATCCACCGGCTGGATGGGGAACTTCTGGTCGTGCTCGATATACGGCGTTTACTCGACGTGAAGGCTGGTGTGCTAGCGGCATAGGGTCGGACATGGGCCGGCCCCGACTGGCGACGGAGTGAGGGTTGAGATGAAGACGTGTCTTGTCGTTGACGATTCCAGCGTGATCCGCAAGGTCGCGCGGCGAATCCTCGAAGGGCTGGATTTCCAGATCGTCGAGGCCGAGGACGGGACGCAGGCGCTCGATGCCTGCAACAAGCTCCTGCCGGACGCCATCCTGCTCGACTGGAACATGCCGAAGATGGATGGTTACGACTTCCTTAAGGCGCTGCGCCGGATGCCGGGCGGCGACCGGCCGAAAGTTGTCTTTTGCACGACCGAAAACGACGTCGCGCATATCGCTCGTGCGCTGCACGCCGGAGCGAACGAATACATCATGAAGCCCTTCGACAAGGATATTGTCGAAGCCAAGTTTCAGGAGGTTGGGCTGATCTGACGCGCGTCGGATCGTTTCTCCTGGTTGTGTCGGTAGCGTCATTGAGTGTCGAGTGTTTTGAGCGTTCCAGTACGATCGTTCGCGTCTGCGGCTGCAGCGGCTCCCATCCGCGTCATGGTGGTGGACGATGCCGTGGTTGCACGCGGCCAGATGCGCCACTGGATCAGTGCGGAACCATCGCTCGACCTCGTCGCCTCGCTCCGCAGCGGTCGTGAAGCGGTCGACCAGCTTCTCGATTCGGCGCCCGATGTCGTTGTCCTCGACATCGAGATGCCGGACCTCGATGGCATCGCGACTCTCCCCAAACTGCTCGCCAAGGATCCCGATCTTGCGGTGATAATCGCATCGACGCTCACGCGCCGGAATGCGGAGATCAGCATGAAGGCGCTCGCGCTCGGTGCGCTCGATTGCATTTCAAAGCCTGACGCAGCCTTTCCCGAAAGCCTCGCCGATTTTCGCCGCGATCTGATCGCCAAGATTCGTGAACTGGGGCTTCAGCGGAAGCGAAAACTGGGGCGATGGCGCGAGCGAATGCCGCTCGCGCGCCGCAACGTCGTTCCGCTGCCTGCAGCGCGATTGCAGACCGGCTCCGGCGGTGAGGCGGGTACGCCTCGTTTCGCGTTGCGTCCGTTCGCGCCTGCCGTGCCGCGTGTTGTCGTCATCGGCTCGTCGACTGGCGGACCGCAGGCGCTGACCGCGCTGACCTCTGGCCTCGCAGCTCTCGGCCAGACGGCGCCGGTCCTGATCACACAGCATATGCCGCCGACATTCACCACCATTCTCGCCGAACATCTCGCTCGCGCGACCGGGCGTCCGACGGTCGAAGCGCAGGACGGAGAATTGGTCCTTGCCGGCCGCACATATCTTGCGCCGGGGGGCCGCCATATGCGCGTCGCGCGCCGCGGCGGTAATGCCATCATCACGCTCGACGACGGCCCTGCCGAGCATCATTGCCGGCCGGCGGTCGATCCGCTCTTTGCGTCCGCTGCCGAGACCTGGGGTTCGTGGGTGCTCGGCATCATCCTGACCGGCATGGGATGCGACGGCACCAGGGGCGCCGAGCAGATCGTTGCAGCCGGGGGCAGCGTCATCGCGCAGGACGAAGCAACGAGCGTCGTTTGGGGCATGCCGGGTTCCGCCGCGGAGGCCGGACTTTGTTCGGCGGTTTTGCCGCTCAACGAGATCGCACCAAAAGTTCTTCAGCTCATGTCCGGGGGGGCGCGAGAGTGACGCCGCTTGATTTCGATTACCTTCGCGCCTTTCTGAAGGAGCGTTCCGGCCTCACGTTGTCGCCGGAGAAGCAATACCTTGTCGAAAGCCGCCTGCAGCCGGTTGCGCGCAAGGCGGAACTGAAAGACATCGGCGAACTCGTCCAGCGTCTGCGGCAGAGGCGCGAGGACGCGCTCGCGTCCGTGGTCGTCGAAGCCATGACGACCAACGAAACGTCGTTCTTTCGCGACAAGCTGCCGTTCGAGCATTTCCGCAGCCTGATCATGCCGGAATTGCTGGCGGCGCGCGGCCACCGCAAGCACATCCGCATCTGGTGCGCGGCTGCAGCGGCAGGGCAGGAGCCCTATTCGCTGGCGATGATCCTCAAGGAGATGGGATGTCAGCTCGGCGACGTTCGCGTTGACATCCTGGCGACAGACCTGTCCACGGAAATCCTCGAAAAGGCACGCATGGGTATCTACAGCCAATTCGAGGTGCAGCGCGGCCTGCCGATCCAGATGCTGGTGAAGTATTTCTCCAAGCTCGGCGAGATGTGGCAGATCGCGCCGGAAATCCGCAGCATGGTGCAATTCCGGCCATTCAATCTGATGCGCAATTTTGCTTCGCTCGGAACGTTCGACCTCGTCTTCTGCCGCAACGTCCTCATTTATTTCGATCAACCGACCAAGATCGACGTGCTGGACCGGCTGGCTGGCGCCGTGGCGCATGACGGCTATCTTTGTTTGGGCGCCGCCGAGACGGTGATCGGGCTGACCTCCTCGTTCAAGGCCATTCCGGAGCGGCGCGGCCTTTATGCCCCGAACCGTTCCGCGCCCGTCGCGAACGTCGTTGCTTTTCCCCGCGCCGCAACTGCCTGATCTCCTGAAATCGTACCATTGCCGCGTTTCGCCGCTGCATTGTCAGCGCGCGCGCGTTTCGGCAGAATAAAAAGAAAAAAGCGACGACGGGCAGGCGGGAGAGGGCATGAGCGGCTTGTCGCGTATCGACCAAGCGGTCGATCTCTATGCGCGTATTCTGCCGGACAAGATCGGGGCGCGCGATCTCGATCGCGCGATGACGTTCCAGCAATGGAATTCGCGCGCGCGGCGTCTCGCCAATGCTCTGATCGGACTGGGGCTGGTCAAGGGCGACCGTGTTTGCGTGCTCGCGTATAATTGCGTCGAGTGGCTGGAAATTTACGTCGCCGTTGCGGCAGCCGGCCTTGTCGCAGTTCCCATCAATTTCCGCCTTGTCGGTCCGGAAATCCGCTACATCGTCGAGAATTGCGAGGCGCGCGCGCTGATCGTGCAAGATGAACTGCTCGGCGTGGTCGAGCCCGTGCATTCGGACCTGGCTGCAGGCGTCGAGCATTTCCTTTTCTTTGGCAAGCAACCGTCTCCAGCCGGCTATCACGGCTACGAAGACCTGATTGCGCGCGCGAGCGACGGGGAGCCGGACGCGGACGTCACGGGCGACGATCCGTGGACGCTGATGTACACGTCCGGCACGACGGGAAAGCCGAAGGGCGCGATCCGCAGCCACCGTGGCGGTGCGCTTCTCTCGCTGGTGACGGACGTGGAGCTTGGCTTTTCGCAAAGCGACACCGCGCTCCTCGTCATGCCGATGTGCCACGCCAATTCGTTGTTCTTTTTCGGATCGATCACATATTGCGGCGCTGCCTGTACGGTCTACAACCGCAAGAGCATCGATCCCGAGCATCTCGTGCGTACCTTGGCGGAAGGGAGCGCGACGTTTACCTCGCTCGTGCCCACGCACTACATCATGATGCTCGGGCTGCCTGCGGCAGTGCGCGCGAAATACAACGTCGACACCGTCACCAAGCTGATGGTCTCGTCGGCACCGGCGCGGCGCGACACCAAGCTCGAGGTCATGGATTATTTCAAGAATTCCGGCCTGTTCGAGCTTTATGGTTCGACCGAAGCCGGCTGGGTGACGATGCTGCATCCGGACGAGCAGTTTTCAAAGCTCGGGTCGGTCGGACGCGAATGCGTCGGCTCGCGTCCGATCCGCTTGCTCGATCCGCAGGGCCATGACGTGCCGCCGGGTGACGCGGGTGAACTGTATTCGTGCAATCCATACACGTTCGATGGCTATTGGAAGCTCCCGGACAAGACGAAGGAAGCGTTTCGCGGCGACTATTGCACTGTCGGCGATCTCGCGCGGCGCGATGAGCAGGGCTACATCTTCCTTGTCGATCGCAAGAGCAACATGATCATTTCCGGCGGCGAGAACGTCTATCCTTCGGAGGTGGAGGGGATGCTTGGCGGCCATCCGAAAGTGAAGGACGTTGCCGTGATCGGCGTGCCCGACGAGAAATGGGGCGAACGCGTGCATGCCGTCGTCATTCCGCGCGACGGCGCGACGCTGAGTGTCGAAGAGATCGTCGAGTGGTCGAAGGACCGCATCGCCGGATACAAGCGCCCGCGTTCCGCGTCTTTCATCCGCGAGGAGGATATGCCGCGCACCGCCACGGGCAAAATTCTGCACCGTATCCTGCGTCAGAAGATCGCGCCGTCGTCCGGCGCCTGAGCGATGTCGTCAGCGTCATGAGGAACCTGCCGTGAGTAAGCCACAACAGCCGACGCAAGACCTGAATGCCGACGAGAATTCCTGCGCGGGCTGGATCGCGCGTTTTCTCAAGCGGCGCGGCATCGACCGCATTTTCGGGCTGCAGGGCGGCCACATCCAGCCGATCTGGGACCATATCGGGCGGCAAGGCATCCGCATTATCGACGTCCGCGACGAAGGGGCGGCGGTACATATGGCGCATGCGCATGCCGAACTCACCGGCACGCTCGGCGTCGCCATGGTGACGGCGGGGCCCGGCGTGACGAATTGCGTAACGGCCATGGCGAATGCTTCGCTCGCCCGCATTCCGGTGCTCTTGATCGGCGGCTGCACATCCCGGCAGCAGGCGAATATGGGCCCGCTGCAGGACATCCCGCATGTCGATCTTCTGCGGCCTGTCGCGCGCACGGCGCGCACCGCCCGCGTCGCCGATCAGGTGATCCGCGAATTCGATGAAGCGGTCGCACGCGCGATGGGCGATTCCGGCGAGCCGGGTCCTGCCTATATCGAGGTGCCAAGCGACGTTCTGCGTACCCGCGTCGCGCCCAATCTTGTGCTCGATGAATGGATGGCGCCGAAAGCGCCGCGCATGATTCTGCCCGATCCCGCAGCGGTCAAGGCCGCCGTCGATGTCCTGTGGTCCGCCCGGCGGCCTCTCGTACTCACAGGTCGCGGCGCGCGCGGCGCGGAAGCCGAGCTTGTGCGATTGCTTGACGCGACCGGCGCGCTCTATCTCGACACGCAAGAGAGCCGCGGGCTTGTGCCGGCCGATCATTCTTCCGTCGTCGCGGCCTCACGCGCCGCCGCCATGACCGATACCGACGTCGTATTGCTGATCGGCCGCAAGCTCGACTATCAGGTCGCATATGGCTCGCCTGCGGTGTTCCCTCATGCGCGCTTTATTCGCATCGCCGACAATCCCGGCGAACTGATCGACAATCGCCGCGGCCAGCCGGAAATCCTCGCCTCGGTGCCGTTGGCGATCGATGCGATGCTGCAGACTGCGGGCAACCGTGAAACGCAGATCGACAAGGCCTGGGCGGACGGACTGCGCAAGCGCAATCGCGAACGGCTCGCGGCCGCTCAAGCCAAGGCCGGCAAGGAGACGGTCGGCGCCGACGGGAAGCTGCATCCCGACGTGATCTTCGATGCCATCGCCGAAGTGGCCGATCCCGATTACATCGCGGTCGCCGATGGCGGCGATCTGCTCAGTTTCGCGCGCACCGGTCTGCGTGCCAGCGCCTATCTCGATTCCGGGGCTTTCGGCTGTCTCGGCGTCGGTGTGCCTTACGGGGTGGCGGCGGCGCTCGCCTTTCCCGGCAGGCAGGTCATCTCCGTCAACGGCGAT
This sequence comes from uncultured Hyphomicrobiales bacterium, assembly GCA_964604745.1. Taxonomy (GTDB): domain Bacteria; phylum Pseudomonadota; class Alphaproteobacteria; order Rhizobiales; family Xanthobacteraceae; genus Pseudorhodoplanes. Next base: position 671 of record CAZSAW010000153.1, on the reverse strand, counting down.
GGCGCCTATGGCATCAACGCCATGGAGGTCGACACCGCCGTTCGGCACGGCGCCAAGGCTGTCTTTATCGTCTCCAACAACGCGGCCTGGAATATCGAGCGGCTCGACCAGCAGATGAATTACGGCGGCCGCGTCATTGGCACGACGCTCCGGCATTCCGACTACGCCGCTATGGCGCGGGCGCTGGGCGCGCATGGCGAGCGTGTGGAGAAGGCGTCCGACATGAAGGGCGCGCTGCAGCGTGCGCTCGCCAATGCGCCCGCCGTGATCGACGTCGTCACGTCGCAGACCGTGCTGTCATCCGATGCGGTGAAGGGGCTCGGTTTCGGCCCGGATTATCAGGCACTGACGGCGTGGGATGAAGCGGAGCGCAAGCGCCGGCAATTATAGTTGCCGAGCTGTGGTCTGACGAAGCGCAAACAAAAACCCCGCCGTCGCCGGCGGGGTTTGAAGTGAGGAGAGAGCCGTTGCTTGCAGAGGGCAGGGCTCAGGGTACTTACGCTGGAATCTTTTCGTCCGCGTCGCTCGGCTCGCGCAGCACATAGCCACGGCCCCAGACCGTCTCGATGTAGTTGCGGCCGTTGGAAGCGTTCGCGAGCTTCTTGCGCAGCTTGCAGATGAACACGTCGATGATTTTCAGTTCGGGCTCGTCCATGCCGCCATAGAGATGG
>CAZSAW010000152.1:0-23387 GCA_964604745.1 uncultured Hyphomicrobiales bacterium | reverse complement strand
CGCCTCGTCGGCGAGTGCGAGCGCTTCGGTCAGCCCGCCGGTCTTGTCGAGCTTAATGTTAATGGCGTCATATTTTCCTATCAGCGCCGGAAGCGACGCGCGGTCATGCACGCTTTCGTCGGCGCAGACGGGAATGGGCCGCCGGATCGCCGCGAGCGCATCGTCCTCGCCGGCAGGCAAGGGCTGCTCCACGAGCGTCACATCTGAGTCCGCGCAGGCGGCAAGGTTGCCGGCGAGATTGCCTGTGGTCCAGCTTTCGTTGGCGTCGACGATCAACTGCGCGTGCGGCGCCGCGCTCCGCACGGCCGTAAGCCGTTCAGGGTCGCCGTCGCCGCCGAGCTTGATCTTCAGAAGCGGCCTGGCCGCCGCCCTGGCCGCCGCGGCCGCCATTTCGGCCGGCGCGCCGAGCGAGATCGTGTACGCCGTGACGAGCGGGCGAGGGGCTTCCAGCCCCGCGAGCCAATGAGCGGGAATGCCGCGGCTCTTCGCATCGAAATCCCAGAACGCACAATCGAGCGCGTTGCGCGCCGCGCCCGAGGGCATCGCGCCCTGCAACCCGATGCGGTTAAGGCCGCGCGCGATGGCGCTGCGCATGGCCTCGATCGAAGTGGCGACGCCTTCCGGGCTTTCGCCGTAGCGCGCGTAAGGCACGCATTCGCCGCGCCCGATGACGGCGCCGTTCGACAATTCAGCCACGACGACAACGCTCTCGGTCTTGGCGCCGCGGCTGATGGTGAACGCCCCGGCAATCGGCCAGCGCTCGATACGGACGGCGAGCGAGAGCGGCTCAGCCATGGAGAAGGCGCAAGCGCCTCAATCCAGCCGGCCGGCCGCGTGCGCGAGCATCGTGTAGACCTTGCCCGTCTCGGACGTTAGATACGTCCGGACGAGGGCCTGACCGCGTTTGTCCTGCGCCACTTCGTCGAGCAACCGTTCGAATTCGCCCATGTAGCGGTCGGCGGTCTGCTGGAAGCTGCGATCCTTGCCATAGCGCGTGCGCACTTCGTCGAAGGTTTTCTGCCCGTCCTTGCCGTAGAGGTTACGGGTAAAGACGCCGCGCTCGCCGCGATTGTAGCGATCCCAAAGGCCCGCGACCGTATTGGAATCGATCAGGCCACCGATTTGTGAGGACAGCGCGTCGAGCGAGCCGATGCTGTAGCGCGGCAGTTCCGCAGTTGCGGTGTCCGCTGCCGCAGGCGCAGTTGCCGGCGCCGCGACCTTGGCCTCCTTGCCCGTCGTCCGGTGCAGGAGGTCGGAAATCCAGGCGCCGCGTGCTTCCGTCGTTTCCGCGCGCGGCTGCTCGGCTGCGGCGGGCGCGACGGCGGCGAGACGCCGTGCCGGTCGTTGTTCGGCCTTGGCCGGTTCAGGTTGCGCCGGCGCCGCATCCTCGCCCTTGCTGCGCAGCGCCGCGCCGCGACTGTTCTCGGCGACGACGCGCTGCAATTCCGTGAGCGCGCCGACCTGTTCGAGGATGACCTGGCGCAATTGGGTGACGCCTTCGGCCGTTTCGCGCGGGATGTCGGTCAGACGCCGGCGCATCTCCGCGCTCGCCGCCTCGAGTTCCTTCTGCAACTCGGTCGACATCGTCCGCACGCCCTTCAGGATCTCGTTGAAGCGCTCGGTCGCCTGCGTCAGCATCGTCTGGCTGTCGCCGAGCGTGCGCTCGTAAACGCCGCGCAGCGCATCGCTGGTGCGCTGGTTTTCCTGTTCGACCGCGCCGCGGACAAGTTCGTATTGCTCTCCGATCGCGCGCACGCCCTGCGTGCTCGCCTCGGCCACGAGCATGCCGATGTCGCGCGTGCGGGAGGCGGCGTCGTCGAGCGACTCGTCGAGCAGGCTGGAGAAGCGCAGCAGGCGTTGCTCGAAATCGGCCGCCTTGGCGTCGAGCGCGGAAACGAGACGATCAAGCGCCGTGCTGCGATCGGTGATCGTGTCCATGGTGCGGCGGTTGATGTTGTCGATGAGATCGACCGCCTGCATGAGCGATTTACCGTGCGACTCGAACTGGATGCCGATGTCGGCGAGGTCGTCGACCACCCTGACCGCGGCCTGCTGGAACGAGGCGATGTGCGTGTTCAGTTCGTCGGCTGCCAGGCCGCTCTGATCGGTCACGGCCTTCATCGTGGATACGAAGCCCGAAACGCGTTCGCCCAGCGCTTTTTCCAAGGCGCTGATGTTGTCCTCGGAGCCCGACAGCGCTTCGCGCAGGAGGACGTTCGCCTCGCGCAGGCGCTCGAACATCACATTGCTGTCGGAGCGCAGCATGTCGTGCACCTGCCGCACTTCCGAAAGGCTCGCGCTGGTTGCCTGCTGCGCGCGTTCGATCGTCACCTTGGCGGTGTGTTCGATCTCCTTCAGATTGCTGCCGAGCGCCTCGGTGGCGCTTTCCGTTGCCGCGGCGATTTCCCGGGCAATGCGCGCGCCATTCTCGGTCACGGCATGCGCGAAGGTCTGCCCGTGCGCGCCCAGCATCTCGACCGCGTTCTCGGTGGTGCGGCCGACATCGGCGACCAGACGTTCGCCATGCTGCGTCATCGCCGCGAGGAAATGTCCGCTCCGTTCGTCGAGCAGGGCGGTCATTTCGGTCGAATTCGTGCGAATGGCGGACGTGATCCGCTCGCTCGCCTCGTTGAGGTTCTGGGTTGCCTCGCCGCTCGCCTTGAGCAAGGCGCGCTCGGCAAGCTGCGCGCCCTGGTTCACGGTGGTCGAGGTATTGCTGGCGACGACGGACAGCCGGCGCTCGATCTCCTCGGCAAAGGCACTAAGCGCCTGACGGGCTTCCGAACTGCGTCCGTCGATCGTCTGCGCGATTTCCTGCGTGCGCGCTCCCAGCGCCTCGGCCGCGGCTTTGCCGCTTTTGTCGATCAGATCGGCCGCCTCGGCGGCATTGGAACCGATGCTGTGTGTGATGCGGGTGAGATGCTGGTTGAAGGCATCCACGGTATTCCGGCTGCGAGCCTCAATCTCGACCGCGGCGGCCTGCGCGCGCCCGGCGGCGAAATTCTCGAACTCGGAGATTTTGGTGTCGAGATTGCGCGTCACCGTGGTGATGCGGTTGTCGAGCGACTTGTCCATTTCCTCGAACTTGCCGCCGATCGTCGCCGCGACCGCCGTGCCATGCGTGTCGAGCGTCGCCTTCATGTCGGCGATCTTGCGGTCGAGCGCCTCGGAGAGTTCGCGGCCCATCTCGGTGACGACTTTCGTCATCGCTTCCGTGCGCGAGGTCAGCGTTTCATCAACGGCGCGGCCGCGCGTGTCGATCGCCGATTGAAACAGCGTTAGGCGCTGGTCGAGGCCTGTCGTGAGCTGGGCGGCCTTCTCCTCGAAGCGGGTGGCCATGCCGTCGATCGAGCCCTGCATGACCTGCAATGCTTTTTCCGAATACTCGCGCGCGGCGGCGACGGCCTTGTGAACCTGCTCGGTCTGCGCGGCGATCTTGGCGTTCTGCTGCGCGAGGTTTTGCGCGACGCCGCGCATGCGCTCCTCGCTCTCCTGCTGCGCGCGTTCGAGCGTCGAAACCTCGGTGCGCACGCGGCTTTCCAGTTCGGAGGCGCGCACCAGCGCGTGATCGATGCTCTCGCTCATGGCGGCGATGTCGCGGCGCACGCTCTGATCGGCGGAATTGATACGCTCGCGGGCGACCGGGGCGAGATCAGCAAAGCCGACAACCACCTTCGCCAGCGATTGCGACAGGATGCGAAGCTCCTGCGCACGCCAGGCCATGTGAGCAAGCAGGAAGAAGAAGGAGACCGGCACGAGCAGGAGCGCGCCGAGCCCCATCACCACCGGGATCGCCGCGCCGCCGACGGAGAGAAGATCGCGCAGGCCGTTCGAGAACAGGAACGCAGAGAGAAGTCCGGCCGCGAGCCATATCGCGGAGGCGAGAGCCGCGAACTGGTATGGCGTCAGCTGTGGCCGCCGTTGCAGGCTGCGCAGGATCGAGCCGACGGCGGCACGGTCGTCATTCGCCGCGCTCGGCTCGGCCGGGATGTCTGCGGGGCGAGGAGCAGGAGCGGCGGGACGCGCTCCGAGTGCACCGGTCAATGCGCGCGCCATTTCAGCCTCGGCGACGGCGTCTTCGTTTTTTGCGACTGGATCGATCGCCATTATTTACCCCCAACGACGCTTGCGTCTCAGGATCGTGCATGGGCGGCGCCGAGCGGGCGCAACGCCGCACGCATCGCGACGGATGACGCCTGCCGGATCGACGGCATATCGGACGATTTGCAGCCCCACCTGATACACGACGCTATCGACGCCCCTTACACCGAGCGGGCGGCCGGGGTGCCCCATGCTATCCCCGGATACCGCAAGCAACGTAGCCCGGATCCGAAACCCCACCACTGGGCGAGGTCCGATCCCGGACGAATGTGATCGCAAGCCCCCTCAAGCTTGCCCCGCCGGTCGCGCGTGGCCGGCGGATCATTCCGTGTCAGTCGAAGCGCCCCGTCGCGTGGGCGAGCATCGTGTAAACCTTGCCGGTCTCCGACGTCAGATAGGTCCGCACCACGACGTCGCCGCGCGGGTCGCGCGAGGCGTCTTCGAGCAAGCGCTCAAACTCCGCCATGTAATGGTCGACCGTCTGCTTGAATTCGCGATCGCCGCGATAGCGGCTGCGGATTTCATCGAACGCCTTCTGGCCCTGCAGCGTGTAGAGCTTGCGCGTGAATACATTGCGCTCGCCGCGATTGTAGCGGTCCCACAGTTCGGCGGCGGCGTCGTGATCCATCATGCGGGTGATGTCGAGCGACAGCGCGTCGAGCGATTCGATCATGTGACGCGGCTGGCGGCTGTCCTTGCGCGCCGGCATGTCGTCCTGATCGGTGCTGCTGCGCGAGGCGCGGTGCAGCACATCCGAAAGCCAGCCGCCACGTCCGCCCTGAGCAGGCGCAAGCGCCGGCGCGTCGGATGCGGGCGGGGCAGGAGGCGACGCTTCGCGCGCAAGCGGCAGGCGCGGGCGCTCGGGGCGAGTGCCGGAGACCGCCACGGTTGCCTCGCGCGGAGCACGGCGAGCGTCTTCCGCCTCCGGCGCTGCGGTGCCGCGGCCATAACGGGTGACGAGGCGATTGAGCTCGGCAAGCGCGTCGATCTGATCGACGATGACGCGGCGCATCTGCGCCGCGCTCTCGGTCGTCTGACCGGGCAATTCGAGCACGCCACGGCGCAGTTCGGCGCGGGTCGCATCGAGCTCGCGATTGATCTCGACCGCCATCTGCTTGACGTTTTCGACCATCTCGGCGAAGCGCTCGCTCGATTGCTGGAACAGGTTATGCGTGTCGCCCAGCGCCTGTTCGTAGATCTTCTCGAGCGCGTCGTAAGTGTGCTTGCGCTCTTTCTCGGCGGTGTCGCGCACGGTTGCGAATTGTTCGCTGACGGCACGCGCGCCTTCCGTGCTCGATTCGGAGATGACGCGGGCCACCTCGCGTGCGCGCGTCGAAGCCGAGCTCAGCGTCTCCTCCAGCAGGGTGGAGAAGCGCGTCAGCCGCTGCTGCATGTCCTCGGTCTTGACGTCGAGCGTGGAGAGGAGCGATTCCAGCGATCCGCGCCGTTCCTCGAGCGAGCCTTCGGCACGGCGGTTGCTGGCGTCGATCACCTCGACCGCCTGCACCAGCACGCGGCCATGCGTCTCGAACTGCTTCGCCAGCGCGCCGAGGTCGAGCAGGGCCGAGGATGTCACAAGCTTGAAGGTGTCGACGTGGTCGGCGAGCTGCGACGTGACGGAGCCGCTGCGCTCGCTCGCCTCGTTCCAGGCGGCGGAGAATTCGGCGACCCGGCGGGTCAGCGTCGATTCCAGCCCGCCCATGTTCTGCTGCGCCTGGCCGAGCAGCTCGTGTAGCACGGCATTGGCCTCGCGCATATTCTCGAACAGCGCAGTCGTCGTTGCGCGGAGTGCACCGTGCGTCTCGTGCATTTCGGACACGGCGGCCGTCGATGTTTCCTTTGACTTCGCAACCGCGGCGGCGGCGCTCGTCTCCAGCGTGCGCAGGCTGTTGTTGACGCTCTTCACCGCGCTTTCGCTCGCCACGTTGATCTGGCGCGCGATCTCGCTCGAATTGTCGAGCATGGTGCGGGTGAAGTCGAAGCCCTTGTTCTCGATCGCCTTGACCGCCTGATCGGTCGCGCGGCCGACTTCCGACGTGAATTCGCGGCTCTTGTCCGCGAGCGCGTTGAGGAACTTGCCGCCGCTCGCGTCGAGCACGTGCATCAATTCGGTCGAGCGCTGCGCGACTGCCGTCTGGATCTCGCCCGCCTTGTCGACGAAGCTGCGCGCGACCTCGTTGCCGACGCCTTCCAGCTCCTTGGCGCTGCGGCGCACGGCATCGGTCGTGGTGTCGGTCAGCTGCGCAAGCGAGCGCTCGGCATTGGTTGCGTTGCTCGTGATTGCCTGTGCGAGCTGGTCCATGCGGCTCGTCAGCATCTCGGCTGCGGCGCGGGACCGCGTCTCGATCTGCTCGGTGACCTTGTCGGTGCGGCCGACCAGCAATTCCTCGAAGCGGTGCATGCTGGCGTCGATGGTGCCGGCGACGTCACTGGTGCGCGCGTTGATCTTGTCGTTGACCTCGACGATGCGTTTCTCGAGGCTGGTCACGACCTCCTTGCCGCCCGTGGCAAGAGTCTTGGCAATATCCATGACGCGCGCGCTGAGCGCCTCGTTGAGGGCGAGGGTGCGGGTATCGAGCGCCTCCTGGAAGCGGGTGAGGCGTTCCTCGATCGCCGTCGTCGTATCGCTGCTCTTGGCGGCGACGCGCTGGTCGAACGTGTCGATATAGCTGCGCAGTGCTTCGGACAATTCGCCGGTGCGGTCGCCGAGACGCTTGACGATCTCGCCGCCGTAATCCTTCACCGTGCGGTCGAACTCGGCGATGTTGCGCGTGATGAGGTTGCCGAGCGTGACAGAATCCTTGGAAATCTTCTCCGCGATCTCGGTGCCGCTGCGGTTGAACATGTCCTCGAACGCCGACAGACGGGCCGCCAACATGTCGCGGATCGTGTTGCCGCGCGTACCGATCGCTTCGGCCAGCGCATCCGCGCTTTCCTTGAACTGATCGGCGACGCCGTGCGTCTGCTTGGACAATTTCGAAACGAGATCGTTGCCGCGCAGCGTGAAGTCGAGCGCGAGCGAATCCCCGGTGGCCTTGAGGGTCGAGTTGACTTCCTCGCCGCGCGAGACCAGCGACTCGGCGAGGCGATTGGTCGTGTCCAGCATATCGCCGGTGATCTCGTGCGAGCGCGCCGACAGCATCTCCGCGATCTGGTTGGCGCGTTGTTCGAAATCGTTGCTGACATTGGCGAGACGCAGCTGCATCACCTGGGCGAGATCGCCGACCAGGCGTTCGAATCCGGCCGCGACCTGATCGGTGCTGAAATCAAGACGCGCCGAAAGATTCTGGTTCGCATTGTCCAATGCGTGCGAGGTCTGCGCGCTGACGCGCTCCAGCCGCTCGAGCAAATCGCCGCCCTTGAGGTTGAGCGTGTCCATCATGGTCTCGCCGACGCGGCCAAGGGCGAGGGTGATGTGTTCGCCCTTCTGTGCCAGCGCGCGCGTGATTTCTTCAGCGGCGGCGTTGACCTTGCCGGCGACGATCTCGCCGACCGAGCCGAGATCGCGATCGAGATCGGTATGCACATTCGAAAGAGCGTTCCGCACCTGCTCGGTCTGGCTGATCAGGTGGTCGCGCTGGCGCACAAGGTCGTCGAGCAAGGCGCGGATGCGCACTTCATTGTCGTGATAGGCTCGCTCCATCGCCGAGACTTCGCCGTGCACGAGTGCTTCGAGCTCGGCGGCGCGCGCGAGCGCGCGTTCGACACCATCGCCCATGGCAGTGACTTCGCGGCGTACGGCCTGGCTGACGGTGACGACGGCTTCGCGCGCCGAGCTTTCCGGCTCGCTCAAGCGCATGGCCACTTCTGCCATGGTCTGCGAGATGATGCGCAGTTCGCGCGCTCGCTGCATCATGTGCGCGACGGCAAAGATGAAGGCGACAGGGCCGGCAAAGAGAGCTGCGGCCGGAAGCCAACCCGCGGCATTCGTCGCACCAGCCGTTCCCGGCAGCAACGACGCGCCGAAGAGATAGGCGACAGCAAGCCACGCGACCGAGACCGCGGCCGCGACAATATAAGGAAGGCGACTGGCACGCGGCTGCAGCACCTGCAGCATCTGACCGATCGAGCGCTGGTCATCGTTGGCGGGACGGGGTGCCGGGCGGATCGGAGCGGCGCCGGCAACAGCAACAGGTTCTGCGCGATCGTCTTGCGTCGCGGGCGTCACCGCGGGGGCTGCGCTCGGAGTGTCCGCAACCGCATTGACGGCAAGCGGCGCGGAAACGGCGGGCGCCTTGCGCGGCCGTTCAGCCGCGACCGGGTCCTGAGGTCCGCTTTTCGGGGGAATCTTGGGTGCTTTGACAGGAGCCGGCCGCTGGATCGGTACGTTGATGTCCGCGCCTCGGACGCTCAGGGCTACCTGGATGGCGGACATTGCCGCAGCCGTCGGGTCTTTCACCTTCTTGGGAGTATTCGCCATACCGTGCCGCCTCGCACCACTACTGAATCAACTGTACCTGCAGCCGGACGCATGACTTTGGGCCTCACCACGCGCACGACTGATGGGGTTTTTCCCCTTCGACCGCGAACGAGACATGTCCGCGACCACCCACCGCATCCTATCGGCTCAGGGAGTTGAAAAAAACGGCTCTGTTAAGGTGGTTTTGGTCATCCTTAACGATTTGGTGACCATGTGACGCCCGCAGCACATGAAGCGAGGCGCGCGGAAACGAAGCTTTTCCCCGGTTCTGCACGCTGGTGACGCGCGGTCCTGCGTCAATCCGAGACAGTCAGGTACCATGATGCTGTTTTCCGCCGACGATCGGCGCCGGTGGGCAGTTCGGGAACCTCGGCGCAACGAAAGCATTCGTTAACAGCGCGCGGCATTGGTGCGGCACGAGGGCGCTGCCGTTAACCCTATATTCGCGCGGGGCGGGCCAATCTTGCGCCATCAGGGGACAATAAGAGCCCCGGGAGGACGATCGTGATCACCCTGTCGTCGCGCCGCATGGCCGCAGTGCTGGCACCGCCATTGTCGCCGGCGGAGCGCCCGCTTGATCTCGAGCATCTGTCGCGCATGACGCTTGGCGAGGTGACACTCGAACAGGAGCTTCTGCAGCTTTTCGATCGGCAGATCGACATGCTGATGACGCGCATGCGTGACGCCCCGTCAGCCAACGTCGCCGCGGCCGCGCATACGTTGAAAGGCTCCGCGCGCGGGGTTGGTGCCTGGCCGGTGGCGCGTGCCGCCGAACGCGTCGAATGCGTCGCCTCGGCCGACGGCGCCGAACTCGGTGAGGCGGTCGAGGCGCTGACGGAATCGGCCCGCGCTGTACGCGCGGCGATCGCCGAACTGCTGCACGCGCACTGACGCGCAGGCGCAGCGACGATCGCAAAATTCAGCGCGGTGCGGCACTGGCGTCCGCGGCTTTGAGCCTATATACGGGGGCCCGCGTGGCCGCTTTGGCCGCCTTCCACTTCCGCCAAACCGCCCCCGAACATGCCCAAGATTACTTTTATCGATTCCGAGAATAAGAGCGTCACCGTGGAGGCTGAGGTCGGCTCGACGGTCATGGAAGCCGCGATCAAGAACTCGATCCCGGGGATCGAAGCCGAATGCGGCGGCGCATGCGCCTGCGCGACCTGTCACGTGTATATCGACGAAGCCTGGCGCCCGAAAACCGGCGATGCATCGCCGATGGAAGAGGACATGCTCGATTTTGGCTTCGACGTGCGGCCGGAATCGCGGTTGTCGTGTCAGATCAAGGTGACGCCGGAGCTTGACGGTCTCGTCGTGCGCATTCCGGAGCGTCAAGCCTAGAACGGCTCCAGCTTCGAGCCGGCGAGAACCGGCGAAGGGTGTGCCGCGACATATCTGCGGGGTCACCACCGGGGCGGGCATTCATGCGAACCAACAGTCTTCGGGCCGTGTTTTACGGCGCAGGCTTGCTGATGGCCGCGAGCACACATGCGGTCGCGCAGCCCGCTCCGGAGGGCATCTGCTTCGAGATCATTCCGGCGCAGGGCGAAATACAGCCGGCGCTGCTGCTCGACCGCTGTCGCGGCCGGACCTGGCAGCTCGTACGGCGCGGTGGTTTAGAGTTCGGCTGGCGCCCGCTTTGGCGCGGCGGCGAAACCGGCCGGGTCGCGGCGCGCCGGCCGAGAGCCGCCGAGCCCGTCACGGCTTCAGCGCCGGCCGGCAGCAGGGCCCGTTGCTTCACCTTCAACGGCCGCCAATATTGCGAATGAGCGGATTTCGGTCCTGCTGAGGCCCGGATTCTGCAGGAAAATCGGCCCCAACTCGCGCTTGCGTCCGCGGCCCTGCCTTGGCAAAACACGGCCCTTCATCACACACGGCTAGAAGGTGGCGGCCGATTTTCAGGTATTCGGCGGCGTGCGCCATCTGAAGGATATCAATGACCGAAGCGATCAAGACTGACGTGCTTATTATCGGCGCGGGACCCTGCGGATTGTTCGCGGTGTTCGAACTCGGCCTCCTCGACATGAAGACGCATCTCGTCGACATCCTCGACAAGGTCGGCGGCCAGTGCGCCGAGCTTTATCCGGAGAAGCCGATCTACGACATTCCCGGCATTCCCTTCGTCACGGGCGACGGCCTGACGAAAGCGCTGATGGAGCAGGTCAAGCCGTTCGGCCCGACCTTTCACCTGCAGGACATGGTGCAAACGATCGAAAAGATCGGCGATCCGCTGTTCCGGGTGAAGACGGAGCAGGGCAAGGAATTCGAAGCGAAGGTCATCGTGGTAGCCGCCGGCGGCGGTTCGTTCCAGCCGAAGCGTCCACCCATTGCCGGCATCGAGGCCTACGAGGAAAAATCGGTTCACTACGCCGTGCGGCAGATGGAGCAGTTCCGCGGCAAACGACTTCTGATCGCCGGCGGTGGTGACAGTGCGCTCGACTGGACGCTCAATCTCGCGCCGATCGCGCAGCGCGTCACGCTCCTGCATCGCCGCAGCGAATTCCGCGCGGCGCCCGACAGCGTCAACAAGATGACGGCGCTCGTGCAGGCGGGAAAGATCGATTTCATCACCGGTCAGGCGACCGGGCTTGAAGGCGACGCGGGCCAGCTGCGCAAGGTGCATGTCAAAGGCAACGACGGGTCAAGTCACGAGATCGTCTGCGACGCGCTGCTGCCGTTCTTCGGCCTGACGATGAAGCTCGGTCCGGTTGCCAATTGGGGATTGAAGCTCAACAACGATGATCTGGTCGAGGTCGATACGTCGAGCTTCGAGAGCAACATTCCCGGCATCTTCGCCATCGGCGACATCAACACCTATCCGGGCAAGCTGAAGCTCATTCTGTGCGGCTTCCACGAAGGCGCGCTGATGGCGCAGAAGGCGCACCGCTACGTCTATCCGGACAAGAAGCTGACCTTCCAGTACACGACGTCCTCGACGAGCCTGCAGAAGAAGCTCGGCGTCGCCTGAGCGCGCGGCGCCTTATCGGGCCGTCGGCGCGCCCTTGTCGGCTTCAGGCACGGCGAGCGGCGCGAGCGGCTGGGCGAGCACGGCTGGCGCCGCGGGCAAGCCGAGCAGCTCGCGTATCGCGGGGAGGGCGGCGTCGGCCATCGCCGCGTGGCCCTCGGCGGTCGGATGAATGGCGCCGCCATAGACGGCGCTCGTCCCGCCCCAGGTCGCGTCGTGCAGGTCGCTCGGCTGCAGCGCCGACGATATCCCTTCCGGATAGGTCATGGCGGTGAAGTAACTGTCATTGGCGGTGCGGATCCAGCGAGCGCGCGATGCGTAGGGCCGGTATTCGCTCGGGCTGTAGCCGCAGCGCATCGGCGCGGTCGCGGCCTGTGCCGGGTCGCTTTCGAAGCTCTCGCCTTTTTCCGAGAAGCACTCGCGATCGAATTGCGGGTCGGTGTCGGCGCGGGCGCAGAAGCTGTGCGCGAGGAATTCCGACTGGTGTGCATCGACGAAAGTCATGCGCTCGTTGTTGTGGTCCTTGCAGTCGTTCCCCTCGCACAAGGCGAGTGTTTTCATGCGCGGCAGGAATTTCTGCGAGACGTAGTCGGCCACTTCACGCAGCCGCTTCGGATCGGCGTTGAAGGCCGGATGCACATCGAAGCCGGCGCGCCCGCCCGGGCAGGCCTGGCCCGATGGTGTCAGCGCCGGATGCCCGTAGGTGACGAAGACGACGCGCGACAGATTGCCGCCGACGAGCGGCTTCAGCGCCGCGCGCAGCTTGACGAAATTCGGCGTCACGTCGCGATCGAGCAGCTTCTGTGAATCGGCAACGCTGATGATCAGATCGCCGCGCGCGAACAAGGCGCGCTCGGTGGTGGATTCCACGATCACGTGCCCGACCAGCGAAGAGAACCAGATGTCGTTCGCGCCGATGGTGAGCAGGACAAGATCCAGCTTGCGGTCGGGCTGGTGCCTTTGCGCGAGCGCGAGCGCTTCCTTCAGCCGCGCCAGTTGCGGCGGCGACGTGCCGGGGCAGCTGCCGGTGGTCGGGCATTCGCGCGCGCGCTGCGCGTTGAAGAAGCCCTGATCGATCATCGCCCCGGAACAGGCGAGCGGCAGGAAGGTGACGGCGATGCGAGGGTTTTCGATCGCCACGGCGAGCGCGGCGCGCAATTGATAGCCGTAGAGCGAACGATGGCAGGTCGCGTTCATCCAGCGCGCGTTGAGTCTTGCCCAGTCGGCGGTGGAATTGCCGCTCAGGCCGGGATTGGCGGCGGGATCGCAGGCCTTGTTGCCGCGAAATCCGGCGCGGCCGGGACGGAAATATTCGCTGAATACGCCGCCGAGGAAACGGCGGAAGCAGAAGCCTTCATCGTCGAGCTTTACCGGACGATCGGGATTGCCTTCGCCGGCGGCGATCGAGTCACCGACACCGGCAATCAGCAGATCGCGCACCTGGATCTCGGTGCTCGTCTGCTTCACGCTGCCATCGGCCTGCGTGACGAGGACCTTGGCGGTTGTCGGCCGGCCGTAGCGAACGCGCAGCCGGATTTCCTCCTCGCACGGGTTGGTCGATTCCAGCGGCGCGCCATCGCCGTCGTCGAAACTCCAGGCGCAAGACGAATTCGGCGGAACACTGCCGGCAAGCACCACGGTGATGCGATGATCGTCGGGCGCGAGATAGACTTCGCGCTGCCCGTCGCGCTCGCAATATTCCGGCAAGCGTCCGCTCTGGTCGACGCAAAGTCGCTCGACGATGTCGCGTGCCCAGCCGCGCCCGTCCGACGCTTTTTCCAGCCGGCGCTCGGAGGCAAGCACGCCGTCGCCACGGCTCGCCGCAGCGAGGCGCTGAAAATCCTCTTCCTTGCGGAACAGACGGAAGCGGTTGCGCACTTCCCAGTCGATGCGCATGTCGGTCGTCTGCGCGGCCTGACCGGGTGGCAGCACAGAGATCGGCGCCCCGGTTTGGGCGGCCGCGGCACCGGCGAAGGCAATGAGAAAAAGGGCCGTCGACAGCCCAGGAGTGATCGCGCGCATCAGCCAAAAACCAAAATCCGGTTCCTGCTCTAGCACGATTGTTGCGGCGGAAATATGAGAGTTACCGCCGCGTGCGCCGTCCGGCCAAGGCCAGTCCCGCCGCAAACGGCGCGAGCCACGCCAGCCGGCTCTGATAGCGATCAACCGAATGTGAGAATGTGCCGCAGATGACGGCATTGGCGATGAGCGCCAGGAGAACCGCGGCGCAGAGGGCGGCACCGCCCAGTGTGACTTTCAACCATCGCTGCAACAGCAGGATCAAGGCGAGGGCGACGATGGCAGCCGCCTCCACCGGGACGTGCACGGCGTTCAGGAGGCCGACGTTCACCGTTCCCAACTGCTGCCGCGCGGCCATCAGCGCCGGGTGCAGGGCGGGGGCCCGATCGGCGATGGTTTCGAGCGTAGGCGCATTATCGGAGAGGCTGACCTCGGTTCGGAAGCTCAGGAACTGGTCGAGGCATTCCTGCGCCGCCGTGATCAGGTGCATGAGCGGATAGCGCTCAAGCGTCGTGACGATGATCTTCTTTTGCTCGGCGCCGAACAATTCCCATCCGCCGAGCTTGCGAAACGGGGAATCCGGATCCCACAGCCAGTCGTCGGCATTGTCCGGCATCTCATTCTTGTATGCGCACAGCCGCAGCGCCGGATCGGGACATTGTTCGTTCAGATAGCGGCCGACAATGCCGCTTTCGAGGATGCGGCCGAACACGAAACTGCTGCCGCCCGGGGTGAACGCAAATGTGCCGGTGATCGCCCAGTTCGAAATCGGGCACAGCGCGATGCCGCTCGCGACCGCGAGAGCGGCCCATCGCAGGCGCGCCGTTTCGCGCGTGACCAGCCTGATGCGCGCAGCGAGCCACGCGACGATGATCAGCACAGCGCAAAGCCCGGCCGCGGCCATGTGGCTCGGAATCGTAAAAAGAATGATGCCGACAAGAGCCCATCGCTCCCAGCTGACGATCTGCCCGGCCTGAAAGATCAGAAGATAAAGAGCAAGCACCGCGGCCGGGAAAAGAATGTCGGGCATCAACAGCCCGGTGAGCCAGGGGAGACTCGTTCCAGCCGACAGCGCAACGACGACACCGAAGGCGAGCCACGGACGACCGCCGAAGCCAAGGACGCGCAAGGTCAGCGTGATGAGCCACGCCGCCAGGATGGATTGAGCCACCACATTGGGCCAGAACGACAACGGCATGCCAGCATAGAGAAAGACGCCATACATCGCCGATCGCCCGAGATCGAGCGTACCTTCGATCGGCCGCGAAAGATATCCGCCCGTGTCGGGAAAGATGATGGGGAAACCGTTCCACAGCGCCGGTGCGGACAGGACGAGCACCATGGCGGCGCCCCAGGCGGCGCTGCCGATCAAGGGGAGCACGCGTGTCGCGAGGCCCGCTGCACGGCCTCCGCGTGCCGCTATGTCTGCCATCCCTCAGCCCCGTCTTGCTCGCGCCCCGCGCGAATAATCCCCGTAGACCCAATACAGAAAACATTATTGCAAAAAACGCGCCGCGCGAACGTCAACGCGGCCTGTCAGGGCCAGTTCGGCGGGCGCTGGTTCACGCGCCGATTTGCCGCGGGCGCGCTTGACGCCTCGCCGCGGCAAGCCGATTTTGCGCCCATGTTCGTCACTTTCTTTCACGAGCTGAAATCCGCGGGCGTGCCGGTCACGCTGCGGGAATACCTCACGCTGATGGAGGCGCTTGACGCCGATCTGGCGTCCCGGCGGGTCGAGGATTTTTATTATCTGTCGCGCGCTGCACTTGTGAAGGACGAGCGCAATCTCGACAAGTTCGATCGCGTCTTCGCCCGCGTGTTCAAGGGGCTTGAATTACTGGAGCAGGCGCTTGCCGTGGAGATACCGGCTGAATGGCTGAAGAAGCTCGCGGAGAAATATCTCACCGAAGAGGAGAAGAAGCAGATCGAGGCGATGGGCGGTCTCGACAAGCTGCTCGAGACCTTGCGCAAGCGCCTTGCCGAACAGAAAGGCCGCCATCAGGGCGGCTCGAAATGGATCGGCACCGCCGGCACCTCGCCCTACGGCGCCTATGGCTACAATCCCGAAGGCATCCGCATCGGCCAGGACGGCAATCGCAATTTCCGCACGGTGAAGGTGTGGGATCGCCGCGAGTTCAGGGATTTCGACGATCAGGTCGAGCTCGGCACGCGCAACATCAAGGTTGCGCTCCGGCGGCTACGCAAATTCGCCCGCACCGGCGCGCCCGATGAACTCGATCTCGACGGCACGATCAAAGGCACCGCGCACAAGGGATACCTCGACATTCACATGCGGCCGGAGCGGCACAATGCGGTGAAGGTGCTTTTGTTCTTCGACGTCGGTGGCTCGATGGACTGGCACATCAAGGCGACGGAGGAGTTGTTCTCGGCGGCGCGCTCCGAGTTCAAGCACATGGAGCATTTCTATTTCCATAATTGCCTTTATGAGCGCGTGTGGAAGGACAACAGGCGACGCTTCGAGGAGACGACGCCGACTTTCGACGTCATGCATACCTACCCGCACGACTACAAAGTGATCTTTGTCGGCGACGCCTCGATGTCGCCCTACGAGATTCAGGCGCCGGGCGGCTCGGTCGAGCATTTCAACGAGGAGCCGGGCGCCACGTGGATGGAACGCATCACCCGCACCTATCCGGCCTGCATATGGCTCAATCCGGTGCGCGAGCAGGAATGGGATTACACCCATTCCATTCGCATGATGCGCCAGCTACTGGGCGAGCGGATGTTTCCCCTCACGCTGGATGGATTGGACCGCGCGATGCGCGAATTGGTGCGGTGATAGGGCACCTTACGTGGCGGGATGACCAACCGTTTGTGCGAGGATGATGCGTTGTTCGGGGCGCAACTTGAGTGCGGGCGCGAGAGCCTCACGATTGACGAGGCCGCGCACGACCGTGGCAAGCCCGGCCGAAGCGCAATAGAGATAGACGTTCTGCGCGATCACTCCGGCATCCGCCGCTGCGAAGAACGTCCGGTCCTCGGGACTGGCATCTCGCATACGGGCGAAGTCTGCGACGTAGACGAGATTGAGCGGCGCGGTACCGACGAAATCCTGTACGCCCGTCAATGCGCGCACGTCGTTATCGACGACGCGATGCAGCGCATGCGCCTTGGCGTCGTAACGATAGGCGGCATCTGAAAACGCCGCATAGATGTCGATTTCCTGCCATCCGTGCGCCGAGGGCGCGGTGTGGCCGCCCGATGATGCGCGGTTGATGCCGAACGCAGCCCACAGGAGCGTTGAGAGATCGGCTTGAGAGATCGGCCGCGACGAGAATTCGCGGGTGCTTTTGCGTCCGCGGAGCGCGGCCATCAATTCCCCGTCGCCTTTCGGCGTGGGCAGGATGATATCAGTGGAAGCGAGCGGTTGTGTGCGGACAGCTGTCGTCATGAGCAGCGCTCCAAAAAAGAGAATGCGACGTCGGTCAAGCGAAGACTTTTGGCTAGCAGGCATCGCCGATGTCTCGTTTGATCCTGCGCAAGAGTGCGATGATGGCGGGGCTCGTTACCGGCGTGGTACCCATTCGTCTCCGGCTTTTTCATATGAGCGCTTCACCGCCGCCCAGGCGATGCGATGGGACCGTTCCTCCTGATCTGCTTCTCCCGCATGCGCGGCAAAGGCGTGGTTGAAGACTTCGCGATAGATGTCCTGGGCGTGCGCGGGCAGATGGTTGCGCACCGATGGCGGCAGATGGGCATTGCTGGCGTAAGGCATGATTTCCCTCACGGCATGACACGTTAAAAAACGGAGTGTCATCCTAAACGCCGCAGCGGGGTGGCCGATTGAGCCAGCGCAAACGAATGCGGCCCCCGCGACCGGCATTGGCGCCGGGGCGAGGGCCGTTCTCACTACTCGTTACGCCGCCCGAAAACTCGTCCGTATCAGGAACGCCGCTCGGCAACCCAGGTTCCCGAGCATTCGCCGCTGCTCGTCTTCCACACGCCGGTGCCGGAATTGCCGGAGAGGGCTCCGGTGCCGCGGGCGCTCTTGTCGCCACGGCTCACGGTCACGGTGATCGCGCCATTATTGCCGACGCGGCCGTTGACGTTGAACGAAGCCTGGCCGGCATAGCCGACGCTGCCGTTGGTGATCTTGACCGGATAACGGTAGCCGCGATCGCAATCACCCTTTTCGGTGACGATCAGCACGCTCCAGTTACCGTCATAGGCCGGCGCGGCTTTCGCAACGGCAGCGCCGAGAAGCGCCGCGGCCGCAATAGCGGTGGCGGCAAGAATACGGGTCTTGGAAGAAAAGGAATTCGTCATTGTCGCCTCCTGTTGCCCCGGAGCGCCTCCGCCCTGACGGCGCGCTCCATCGATTTCGTTGCGCTTTTGTCGGAGCAACCGGAAGGAAAGTTCAAAGCCGGTTCCACAAATTTCGGAAAATGGTGGAGGTCCGGGAGGTCAGTTGCGGCTGCGATCTTCATTCGCCGCCTCGTCGTAGCCATGACGGCTCGAATAGAAGACAAGCGCCATCAATCCGCAGCCGACGACGAGGGAGAAAAAGACACCAAGCCCCAGCGCGACATAGCCGGTCACTGGCATGGCCGGCCCGGACAGGTAAGTCCAGGCTGAGGCGGCGAACCAGACGGACCCGGCCAGCAGAATCAGCAAAGTCGTGAATAGGGCGATGCGTGCCATACCCGTGATTTAGGGATGGAGCGGCCGCTCCGCCACCGTGTGCGCGCCGAGCGCCGCTGGCGCGGCGGGAAGAGCGGGGCCGTCATCGCCACTTTCCGGCGGGACGTGGCCGGCGAGCCAGTCTTCGGCATCCGCCAGAGCCTGCCAGGCCTCAGCCATGACTAACAGCCGGCGCCGGTTGAATTCGGTATCGGCATCGGCAGCAAGAAGGGTGCAGTTGCGGGCGTTGCGGCGGCAAATCCAGCCGCGGGACGGGGCATCAATCCTTTGCACGGTATCGCTCCTAAAGGACCCACCATCCGCGATAGGGCGGATCGTTTTCCGCCTGCTCGGACTGGCGGGTCGTCTCGCGCAGTCGGTCGAGTTCGGACGAATCGAAGACGCGCCGGGGCGCAGCAGCGACGCGATCGTTCCCGTCTTTTTCCGGTTCGTTTGGCTTCTGCGGCTTGGTCATCGTCTTCACCGGCAATCCATCGTCCTTCGATAAATCGATGAGCCGCTTCATGGTTCCGCCGTTTTTGGGGTCGGGCAGCGTGCCGCAATGGCTGGTCCAACGGGCGTGGTAAGAAGCGGGCAAAGGAGAGAGATGTGACCGAAGCTGCAAAGGAAGCGGGTGACCCGGCTGAACTTTCGTATGGCTACCGGCCGTCCGTGCTTGGCGCGCCTTGGCAATTCCGGCTCGAACCGGATGCCATCGCCTTCGAGGTCGGGCGCCGGTCGGGGCGGCTTCGCTACGATCAGGTCCGCAAGGTGCGCATGTCGTTCCGGCCGACGACCATGCAGGCCTATTCCTTCGTGACCGAGGTCTGGCCGCTCTCGGGGTCCAAGCTCACGATCTCGTCGACGTCATGGAAGAGCATGGTCGAGCAACAGCGCCAGGATGCGCCCTATCTCACCTTCGTGACGGCCTTGCACGAACGGCTCGCGCGCGCCGTTCCCGGAGCACAATATGTCAGCGGCGCCGCCGCCTATCTTTATTGGCCCGGCCTTGTCGTCTTCGTCGCCGCTGCGCTCGGCTTCGCCATTCTGATCGTGCGCGCGTTGCAAGCCGGGTCGCTCGCGGGAGCGGCGTTCGTCGGCGCGTTCCTTGCGCTCTTTCTCTGGCAGATCGGAAATTATTTCCGCCGCAACCGGCCGGGCATCTACCGGCCAGATGCGCCGCCGGCGCAATTGCTCCCGCGCCGCAAGGGCTAGCGACGCACGACGAGCACGGAGCAGGGGGCGTAACGCACCACGTGCCCGGCATTGGAGCCGAGAAAATAGCTCCGCATGTCCGGACGGTGCGACGACATCACGATCAGGTCGGCCGGCATCGCTTTCGCTTCCTCGATGATCTCGTGATAGATGCCGCCCTGCCGCACCACGGCGGAGACGTGAGAGGCACCGAGCCCGCAATCGCGTGTGAGCGCGGCGAGGCCATCTTCCGCCGATTGACGCTGCTGTTCGTCGAAATCGGGCGGCACGTATTCGGCGAGCACCACCGGTGTCATCGGGAGCACGTTGACGAGCCGCAGCTTCCCGGATGAGGCGCGTGCCATGGCGACGGCGGTGTCGATTGCCGGCTTGGCGAGTTCAGTGTCGGCGATGTCGACCGGCACCAGGATCTGCTTGAACATGTCAGAACCCTCCGAATGGTGGCGTCTCGATCTTGGCACGGAATGACAACCGCGTTGAGCCTTCTCTCGCCGAGATGGCTAGTCCGGGATCGCAACGAGCGTCGCCGGGGTGACGAATCGATCAAGCCGGCCACCCTGCCGATGCACCTCGCTCCAGCCATTGCCGGCAAAGTCGATCACCACGAGCGCTGCGGTCGGAAGTTTTTCGGCGAGCCGCCGGCGCGCTTCGACATCGCCGCTGCCAACCAGCTCGAGCGCCAGCGCCTGCAATGTCGGATTGTGCCCGACGATCAGGAGCGAACGGACGTCATCGGGCGTGGCGCGGATCAGATCGAGCAGGGCCGCCGGCTTCGCCTCGTAAATCCGCGGCTCCTCGCGGGATTTGACATTATCCTTTAGCGCCTCCGCCATGAGGTCCCACGTCCGGCGGGCGCGCCGGGCAGACGAAACCAGCGCCAGATCGGGTGCGAGGCGATGTTTGTGCAGGTAGGTGCCCATCACAGGAGCGGTCTTCACGCCGCGGCTGTTGAGATCGCGGTCATGATCGGCCTGCCCGGGCCTGGACCAGTCGGATTTGGCGTGGCGTAGCAGCAATAATCGGCGCATGGCGTATTCAAATCCCAGATGCTAGAAACCGCCCGGCCCGGGTTTCACTGACCGGCCGTTTCGAAGTCTCTTCCGATCGCCACGTCCGTGGCGTTTCCAAAAAACGTCACCAACGATTGACACACGCCGGCAGGTAACGACGTGACGACAGACTCGCAGATCACCTGGGCCGGGCGCGCCGTACCCGCCGCCGACGCATTGCGGCAGCGCTTCCGCAACGTCGTCCATTTCTTTTCTTACCATCTGCTGCTCAAACGGAGCAGCGCCACAGTGACGCGCGCGGCCGGTTTCCGCCTCACGCTGCGGCCGACGGTCTTTCACCCCCGCTATTTCCTGACCAGCGAGTATTTCGCTTCATTCGTGGACGGGCTCGATCTGCGCGGCAAGCGCGTTGCGGACGTCTGCACTGGGTCCGGCATCATCGCGCTTGCCGCTGCCCGTGCGGGCGCGAGCAGCGTGATTGCGATCGACATCAATCCGAATGCGGCAGGCAGCGCGGCCGACAACGCAAGGCTCAACGGCTTTGCCCACAAGGTCACGGCGATCGGTTCCGATCTTCTCGCGGCGATCAGACCCGGGCCGATCTTCGACGTGATTTTCTCCAATCCACCGTATTTCGAGGGCGAGCCACGCGATCTTGCGGACCGCGCCTGGTCGGCGGGAGAAAATTACCGCGATATCGCGCCGCTGTTCGAACAGGTGCGCGAGCGGCTTGCACCCGGCGGACGTTTTTATCTGCTGTTGTCGTCGGAATCCGATCTCGACCTTCTTGGAACAATGGCGCGCCGCGCCGGGTTTCATCTGCGGCTTGTCGCCGAACGCTCGATCGTGATCGAATCCTTCCTGGTCTATGAATTGACGGCGGCATAAGCGCCGCGCTGACGGCATCTCGCAAAGCTGATGCGATGGACGCAACCCTTTCCGCGACCTATGGCAGAAATCTCTATGCCGCGACGATGGTTTCGCGGCCCGATTATCCGCGCCTGACGAACGATTTCGACGTCGACGTCTGCGTCGTCGGCGGCGGTCTCGCCGGTCTGACGACGGCGCGGGAGATTGCGCGGCGTGGCTGGTCGGTGGTGCTGCTCGAAGCGCGCCGTCTCGCTCGGGGCGCGTCGGGCCGCAATACCGGGTTCGTCCTGCCGGGCTTCGCGCAGGTGCCCGAGGTCGTGATCGCGCGAACGGGCGAGGAGAGGGCGCGCGAGTTGTGGCGGCTCTCGCAGGCGGGTCTCGATTATGTGCGCACGACCATCGAAGAGACCGGCATGCCGGGCGTTTCGCCGGAGCGCGGCTGGCTCGCCGTCGCCAAGTTCGATCAGGAACCCACTACTGCTGCCGATGTCGAAATGCTGCGCGACCGGCTCGGCACCGATGCCGAGTTCTGGCCCACCGACAAGGTGCGCGCGCATCTGAAATCATCCGCCTATTTTCAGGCGATTTATTTTCCAACCGCCTTTCACATGCATCCGCTCAATTATGCGCTTGGGCTTGCTCGCGCGGCGGAAGAGGCGGGCGTGCGCATCTTCGAGGACACGCCCGCGCAGTCGATCGATCCCGCCGGCGTGCGCAAGCGTGTATTGACGCCCGCCGCCCGCGTGCGCGCGGCGCATGTTGTCCTCGCCGGCAACGTGCACTTGGACGGATTGATGCCAAAGCTCGCCGGAACGCTTCTGCCCATCACGAGCTATGTGATGGCGACCGCTCCGCTGGGCGAGCGGCTTGAACTGGCGATGAATTATCGCGGCGCCGTCAGCGACACCGAATGGGCCGACAATCATTATCGCCCCACGCAGGACAATCGCCTCATCTGGTCCGGCCGCATGACGACATGGGTGAGCAACCCGCGCTATTTCGTGCGCACGTTGCGCGCCGACATCGCGCGCGTCTATCCGCAGCTTGGCAAGGTGGATGTCGAATTTGCCTGGGCCGGCACGCTCGGCAACACGGTGCATCGCATGCCACAGATCGGCGAATTGTCTCCTGGGCTCTGGGTCGCGAGTGGTTTCGGCGGCCACGGCCTCAACACGACGGCGCTTGCGGGAAACCTGATCGCGCGCGCGATCGTCGAGGGCGACAAGACCTGGACGCTGTTCAACCCGTTCGAGCTGGTCTGGGCGGGCGGCGTCGCTGGCCGCGCCTTGGCGCAAGTGAGCTACTGGGCCAATCGGATCAAGGAGGGGGCGGCGATCCGCCTCGGACGCTGGCGGGCATCGCGTCGGCAAGAACGCGCCGCAGGCGCTGCGCCGATGGCTCCGCCGCAAGCCGATGACGATAAGCCGCATTCCCAGGCCGCTGCGGCCGATGCGCGCGATTGATTTCGCCTGTATTCCATGCGCTGATTGAGCCCCGCCGCGCGTCTTTGCCCGCGCCCAGATTCTCGATAGACGGCCTGAAAGCTGTTCGTGCCGCCATTGCTGCTCTCTTCTTTCCTTAGTCGTCAAAGACTGGCTGCGGCTTTCCGGCGCGCGGGATGGCGTGCCGTCTTCGACGGCCTTCCGGTCATTGCGCTTGCGTTGATTCTTGCCGCGGGCTTCAGCGCCTGGCGGACGGGAGAGGAGGCGCAGCACGTGCTGGGCTTTCTGCCGCGCCGCATCGTTTTTCCCTTCATGCCATCGCTGCACTACATGATGGATGTGACGCGCTATCTGGCGTGGACCGACGTTGCCGAAAACGTGTTTCACGGCCTAGCCATCGCGCGCGGCGAGCGGCTCTACGACGTGAATGTGATCGCGCACGCGCCGGGCGTGATGCAATATCTCGCACTGTTCTATTGGCCGCTTGGATTCAGCCACGCCATCGGCTCGCCGGAAACCGAATTCGCCGCCATGCTGGTGGGCTCGTTCGCAGCCTTGCTGTTTCAGGTCGGCTGCCTCTGGATCGCGCTGCGCCTCGTCGATGTGCCGCGCGCCTGGTCCGTGCCGATTGTCTTCATCATTTGCGGCTACACCGCGCGGCGCTTCGATTTTGGCGCGCCGATGAGCGAAACACTCATCCCGTA
>CAZSAW010000151.1:0-8515 GCA_964604745.1 uncultured Hyphomicrobiales bacterium | reverse complement strand
GACCTTGGTCCGGTCTGGACCGCGGATTGCTGCCCCGATCATTCCGATCTGGACCTTGGCGAGACGCGCAGCGCGTAAGGCCATGCGCTTCTGGCGCCGGGGATGAGCCCCGATCTCCCCCCTCAATTGCAGCAGGCCATTCGCAGCCTGCTCGAAGGCGTCTCGCGCGCCGATCTCGCGGCGCGGTCCGATCGGATTTCGCTTGCCTATCGGGATGGCGTTCCGTCGGTCGAGGCGATCGACAGCAAAGCCGATGTGCTTGCCTATGTCGTTGCCCGCATGCCCGCGACCTATGCCGCGCTCGTGCATGTTTTCTCGGAAATTTGCGACCGTGCTCCCCGTTTTGCACCGAAGCGTCTCCTCGATGTCGGTGCCGGGCCCGGAACGGCCAGTTGGGCTGCCATAGAAGCCTGGCCTGCGCTTGCGCATGTCTGGCTGATGGACGAGCGCGCAATCTTTCTCGATCTCGCGCAACAACTCGCCAGGAGCGGCAGCCCTCCGCTCATGCATTCCGAACGCATTAATCTCGACCTGACACGCCCGGCGCATTTGCCGCCGGGCGATCTTGTCGTTGCGAGCTATTTTCTTGCTGAAATTCCCGAAGCGCGCATCGCTGAACTCACGGAGTTTCTGTGGCGCGCCTGCGGTGGAATGTTTGTGGTGATCGAGCCGGGAACGCCGGCCGGCCATCGGCGCATTTTGTCGGTTCGCGATGTCCTGCTGGCGCGGGGCGCACGTCTCGTTGCGCCGTGCCCACACGAGCAGGCGTGCCCGTTGCAGCCGCCCGACTGGTGTCATTTCTCACAGCGGCTTGCGCGCTCGCGCGATCACAAGCTAGCCAAATCGGCCGTTGTCCCTTTCGAGGACGAAAAGTTTTCTTATCTCGTTGCCGCGCGCGCCAGCATATCGTTTCAGGCAGCGTCCGCGCGGGTGCTGGGGCCGACGACGAAAAGCAAGGCCGGGATCGAACTGAAATTGTGCGAGCAGGGCCGCGTCGTCAGTCGTGCGGTACCGCGGCGCGATAAGGACGCCTATGCGCATCATCGTCACGCGCGCTGGGGCGATGCGTTCTGACAGCCGCCCATTCATTTTTTACACTCACGTCGGTCTCGCGCGGCTCAAAGGCCGCAGCGTGGCTGGAAAAACCATCGCTCGACAGCAATTGACCGAGTGCCCACACGGCAGCGCCGCGTACAAGCGGCGAGGCGTCATCGAGCAATCGCTCGGCCGCACGCGCGAGTGACGCATCGCCGGAATTTCCGATCGCGATCAGCACGTTGCGGATGAAGCGGTCGCGTCCCGTCCGTTTCACCGGCGATTTCGCGAACAACGCACGAAAGGCCGTGTCATCGAGTGCGGCAAGGTCGGCGAGGTGAGGCGCGCGAAGCGCATCGCGGGCTGCAAGCTTCGCCTCATGGCCCACCTGCGCAAACTTGTTCCAGGGGCAGACGGCGAGACAATCGTCGCAGCCATAGATGCGGTTTCCCATCAGCGGCCGCAATTCGCGGGGGATCGGACCCTTGTGCTCGATGGTGAGATACGAAATGCAGCGGCGCGGATCGAGCTGATAGGGGGCTGGAAACGCATTCGTCGGGCAGATGTCCAGACAGGAACGGCACGAGCCGCAGATATCGTCGCCGGCATCGTCGGCCGGCAGATCGAGTGTCGTGAAAATGGCGCCGAGGAATAGCCACGAACCGAAATCGCGCGACACGAGGTTGCTATGCTTGCCCTGCCAGCCGAGGCCGGCTCGCTGTGCGAGCGGCTTCTCCATCACGGCCGCGGTATCGACGAACACTTTGACGTCGCCTGCACCTTGCGAGATCAGCCAGCGTGCGATCGTCTTCAGGCGTTGTTTGATGATCTCGTGGTAATCATCTCCCTGCGCGTAGACGGAAATCGCACCGCGCTCGCGCTTCTCAAAAATCGCCAGCGGATTGTGGTCGGGTCCGTAATTCATGCCGAGCATGACGACCGAGCGCACCTCCGACCACATGGTGCGCGGATCGCTGCGCCGACCGGCTGTGCTGGCAAGCCAGTCCATATCGCCGTGACCGCCTTCGGCGATAAGTCGGGAAAAGCGCTCCTTCGCCTGAGGAATGGCATCCGGGCGTGCAACGCCGACTGCTTCGAAGCCGTGTGTGTGCGCGACGCCACGCAGCGCCGCCGTCAGCTCCGCCGCGTTCAGAAGTCGAGATTGGCGTAATGCTCCGACGGCGGCAGGCCCGGGGCGCTGTCGGCCAGGATCGCGCGGAATGACGGACGCGACTTGATCCGCGCGTACCAGTTCTTTGCCGCTTCGTCTTCGTTCCATGGCACGTCGCCGAGATAGTCGATCGTCGAGAGATGCGCGGCGGCGGCGAGATCGGCGTAGGTCAGCCGCTCGCCAGCGAGCCAATCGCGATTGCTTGCCAGCCATCCGATATAGGCCAGATGATAGCGAATGTTAGCACGCGCGGCCCGCATGATCTCGGTGTTGGGCGGGCCGCCGCCCTGGTCGACCGTCATGTGGCGCTTGTAGAAGCGCTCGTTTACGAGCGGTCGCGATACTTCCTCGAAGAACTTGTCGAGAAACCAGGACGTAAGGCGGCGCACCTCGATGCGCGTTCCCATATCGCGCGGCAGCAGCCGATGCTCCCCCAGCGGTTCGCCGCGTGTTTCATCGAGGTATTCGGCGGCGATCGCGGCCCCGGGGATGGCGGGGCGGCCTTCCTCCACGAGCACGGGGATCGCGCCCGCCGGATTGAGGATGAGAAAGCTTTCCCGGCGCTCCCAGATGCGCTCTTCGACCAGAGCGGCGTCCAGCCCGTACTCGCCCAGCGCCAGGCGTACGAAGCGCGATTGCGGGCAGAAAGGATGATGGAACAGCGTCAGCATACCGGCTCGACCGAATCGCCCCGTTTCCGATTATAAAAGTTATATCCCGCCGCTTGTTGAGCATTCGTCTTTTGCGTTGCCCCGCTTCGGGGATTGCGCGAAAAGGGCTGCCATTCGTTCCCGCCCTTGGTCCTAAGCTCTTTTCACTGCCTTCCGGAGACGTGTTCCGATGCTCGTCGATGTGCTCAAGGCTATCCTGCTCGGCGTCGTCGAGGGACTGACCGAATTCCTTCCCGTATCCTCGACCGGTCATCTTCTGCTGATGGAGCATTTCCTCGGCTTCAGCGATGACGATTTCGGCAAATCCTTCACCATCCTGATCCAGCTTGGTGCCATCCTTGCGCTGTTGTCGATCTACTTCACGCGGCTGTGGTCGCTTTTCATCGGCATGTTTCGCGGAGGGGAATCGCTTCGCTTCGTGATCGGGATTTTGATCGCCTTCCTCCCGGCGGCGGTCATCGGTGCCTTGGCGCATGGCATCATCAAGAATGTTCTCTTCAACGTCTGGATCGTCTGCACGATGTTCATCGTCGGCGGAATCATCCTGTTGTGGATCGACCGGATGAATCTGCAGCCGCGCTATCGCGAAGTGAAGCAGTTTTCGCTGCCAATGTTTCTCGGCATCGGCTTCATTCAATGCATCTCGATGATCCCCGGCGTGTCTCGCTCGGGCGCGACCATTGTCGGCGCGATGCTGTTCGGCGCCGACCGCCGCTCGGCCGCTGAATTTTCCTTCTGGCTTGCCATGCCGACCATGGTCGGTGCCTTCGCCTACGAGTTCTACAAGAGCCGGGGTGAAATGACGGGCGGGAATACGCTCATCATCGCGGTCGGCTTCATCACCTCGTTCATCTGCGGATGGATCGTGGTGAAGACCTTCCTCGGCTATGTGCAGCGGCACAGCTTCGCGCTGTTCGCCTGGTGGCGCATCATCATCGGCGCGTTGGGATTGGCCGCGTTGGCCCTCGGCCACTGAGCGGCGTCAGCTCACGCGGAAATGGACAATGCGTCCTGCACGGCCTTGACGATTTCGCGCGCGCGAAACGGTTTCTGCAGGCAGCTGACACCACCGAGATTCGGTGACATGTGGAAGAAATCAAGCGCCGTTCGTTCCGAGCCACGC
The DNA here is from genome assembly GCA_964604745.1 of uncultured Hyphomicrobiales bacterium. Lineage (GTDB taxonomy): Bacteria > Pseudomonadota > Alphaproteobacteria > Rhizobiales > Xanthobacteraceae > Pseudorhodoplanes. The sequence continues at coordinate 4,515 of CAZSAW010000151.1, read as the reverse complement.
AGCATGACACCGGAGATGGCGATGATCGGCAGTGCGGCGTTGCGCTGACGAAAGGCCTTGATCGTCTGCACGCCGTCCATGTCGGGCATGAAGATGTCGACGATCAGCAGATCGAACTGGGAATTCTCGCATTCCTTCAGGCCCGCGCGGCCGCTTTCGGCGGCGACCACTTCGAAGCCTTGAGCGCGCAACGCCAGCGTGATGGTGGCGCGCACCGCCTTGTCGTCATCGATCAGCAGAACACGTGGCATAGGAGCCTCGTTGATGCGTCGGTCCCTTCCGCGCGCAATTCTGAGGGTGGAGGGTAAATGGGAGGTTACGGCTTGACGAATATCATCCGGCCACGCGCGCCTCGGTATCCTTGCGCTTTCCCTCAATTGCCGCGCGAATAATACGGGCCAGGTCGGCTTTCCGGTAAGGCTTCGGCAAAAGCAGTACGCCCGGATCAAGCCGGCCGTGGTGGACGATCGCATTTTCCGTGTAGCCGGATGTGAATACGACCGGGAGACCGGGGCGCCGTTTGCCCATCTCGTCGGCGAGCTGACGTCCGTTCATGCCGCCCTGCATGATGACATCGGTGAACAGAAGATCGAACGGTGCGCCGGCTTCGAGGATGGCCAGCGCCTCGACGGCACTTGCGACCGACAGGGTCTTGTAGCCGAGGCTTTGAAGCTGCGCGATGACGTACGTCCGCACGAGGTTGTCGTCTTCGACCACGAGAATCGTCTCGGTGCCGCCCTTGATGTCTGGCGCCACGACCGGACCGCGCGCGACGGCCTTATCGCCCGCGCGCGGAAGGTAGAGCTTGAAGGTGGTACCGTGGCCTTCCTCGCTATAGAGCTTGATGTGGCCGCCGGTTTGCTTGACGAAACCGTAGACCATGCTGAGACCGAGGCCGGTGCCTTTGCCGACAGACTTTGTCGAGAAGAACGGCTCGAAAATCTTGTCGCGGATATGTTTCGGCACGCCGGTGCCTGTGTCGCTGACCGCGATCAGAACATATTCGCCCGGCGTGACCTCGCTGTGGTCCTTGGCATAGGCTTCGTCGAGTACGACATTGGCGGTTTCGACGGTGAGCTTGCCACCACCCGGCATGGCGTCGCGCGCATTGACGACGAGATTGAGCAGCGCCGTGCTGAGCTGATTGGGATCGACCAAAGCCGGCCAGGCGTCCGGCTCGAACGCCGCCACGATCTCGATCTGCTCGCCGAGAGCAGGCCGGAGCAATTTCTCCATGTCGACGATCAGCGAATTGATGTCGGTCTCGCACGGCTGCAACGGCTGGCGGCGGGCGAATGCCAGCAGCTGACCGGTGAGCTGTGCGCCACGCGCGGCCGCCTCATCGATCAACTCCGCGATCTCGGCCAGATTGGGGTCGTCGGCGACAGCATCGGCGAGAATTTCGATCGTGCCGGTGATCACCGTCAGGATATTGTTGAAATCGTGAGCGACGCCGCCGGTCAATTGTCCGATGGCATCCATTTTCTGCGACTGGCGCAATTGCTGCTCAAGCTTGACCCGCTCGGTCATGTCGGTGAGCGCGTAGGCGATGCCCCGGATGCTGCCGTCGGCATTATACATCGCCGCGCCCGAGAAACTGATGTCGACAAGGTCGCCGTCCTTGCGCCGCCGTTGCACCTGAATGTCGCGAATGGTTTCGCCGCGCAGCGCGCGGTCGAACAGCACGTCGAATTGCGATTCCTGGCCGTCCGGTACGAGCTTGTAGGGCTGGCCGATCGCTTCCTCGGCGCTGTAGCCGAAAATTTGCTCCGCCGCGCGGCTCCAGACCATGACCTTGCGATCAATACCGAGACAGATGATGGCGACGGGCGACGCATCGACGACGGCGGCCAACGTCTCCTTGATCTCGCGTTCGGCTTCCTCATAGCGCCGGCGCTCGGTCATGTCGCGGCCGATAAAGAAATGCCGCTGTTCCGGTTCCGACCAGACACCGGACCAGGCGAGTGTCACCGAATGTCCGTCGCGGTGGATATAGCGCGTTTCGAAATAACGCTTTTGCTTGCCGCGCCGGCCTTCGCGCATCTCGGCCCGCGTCTTGTCGAGATCGCCGGGATGGATGAATTCGATCGCGCTGCGTCCGATCATCTCGTCGGGACTGTAGCCGAGAATCATTTCGCAGCTTGGACTGACGCGGATGAAATTACCCTTGCTGTCCGTGATCAGGATGAGATCGAGGCTGGTTTCAAACAGACGCCGCCGCTCCTCGTTTTCCTGCCGGAGCGCTTCGGATTTCTGCCGCATCTGCTCCGTCATGTCCTCGAATGCATGGGCGAGCAGGCCGATTTCGCCACTGGCATCGGTTGGGATACGGACCGGCTCGCCGCGGGCGAGGCCCTGCGCGGCGCGCGTCATTTGCGCAAGCGGCCGCGTGAGCGAACGGGCGAGCGCAAGGCCCAGGATGATAGCTCCGATCACCGCGGCCGTGCCGCCGATCAGACTTGCGTTGCGCGCGGCCGTTGTCGCGGCCATCAACTGCGAATAAGGGGTCGTTTCGAAGATCGTGATGCGCTGGCCACCTGCTGGCCACACGGCCCGGATACCGACACCGAATTCCGTCCCATCGCGATGCTTCGCCAGCCGTGGCCCGAGCTCGTCCGTCGCCAATGCCGGGACAAGGTCGGGAAAGTCGTCCTGCAAGCGATACCGCGTGCCGAGATCGAAACCGAATTCGCGCCGCGAATCCGGATGCAGCAGATAATCGCCGTCCTCGTTGACGATATAGACGTCGGTATTCGACCGCGCCGTCGAACGGATATGCGCAAACAGAGAGCGCAAATCGAAATTGATGATGATGATTCCGAATGGTTTTCCGGCCGGCGTGAAAATGGGCGCGGCCGCGCGCAGTGTCGGCACATGCGGGACTTCGAGGACGCCGTTTTCCCGATTGAGATCGATCCGGGAGATATAGACCTGATTGGAGGTGAGCTTGATTGCATCCTTGAAATAGTTGCGATCGCCCCTCTGCTCCAGCTCGTTGTCCGGCACGACGCGGATCGCGCCATCGGGGCCGGAACGATCCACGTGCACGAGCTCACGCCCGCCATCGTCGATGCCGATCACGCGAAACTGCGAATAATCGGGCTTGGCCGCCAGCTCCGCAGCGAAACGCGCCGCGAGACGCCGGCGAGAATCCGCTTCCGCCGCTGCGGCATTGGGATCGTTCTTGTTCAAGCGGGCGGCGATAATGTCGTTGACCGCGACCGCGGCACGAAAGCCGAGCACATCGCCCCGCGCGCGGTCGACCGGACCTTCAAGCTTCAGCGCCACGAGCTCTGCATAGGTATCGAGACGATCGAGCGCGCGTGGCAGACCGATCTCGATGAGATTGCGATAGATGAGCAGGCCGAGCGCGGCCGCCGTGACAATGACGAGTGTGACCATCGCGATCGCGAGTCGAGTCGACAATTTCACGGCTGCTCCAATCCTTTGGGCTGCCTGATGTCCACCCAACAGAACGCCAGGCGCCAAACCAGTCTAGGTGCGATGCGGCAAGGCCAATCCACGCCGGTCAATTTGGGGGGCCGGCGACGAATCACTTGTAGCGGCGATTCTGCCGCAGATTCGTGAAATACGACGAAGTTATTTTACGGGAAAATACAGATGCGACGCTGTGGCACTGGCGGTCAGGCGCCGCGTACCTGGCGAAATTGGCCGGTCCGGCGGAAGCGCCAGAGATAGGTCGGCACGATCGCTTCGATAGACTGCGGGGCGATGCCGAGCGCAGCGAGATCGCGGTCCTCGCGCGCTGCAGAATCGGAAACGACATTGTCGTATTTGAGCAGTTCGACCTGATCGGGCGTCAACGGCGGCTTGGGCAGAAACTGCAGCACGCTCGCCTTGAGTCTCGCGACGCCGAACGGCAGCGGAACGAGCAGGCGGCGGCGCTCGATCGTCGCGAGGACGAATTCGAGGATTTCCTTCATCGTCAAAATCTGGGGGCCGCCGAGTTCGTAAATGGCGCCCGCACGCGCACGGCCATCGACCGCCGCGGCGATCGCCTCGGCGACATCGCCGACAAAAACAGGTTGGAAACGTGTGTGTCCGCCGCCGACAAGCGGCAGCGCCGGCGCAAAGCGCGCGAGCGCGGCGAAGCGATTGAAAAAATCGTCCTCCGGTCCGAACACGACCGAGGGCCGAAAGATCGTGGCCTCGGGCACAGCCGCGAGCACAGCCTTCTCGCCGTGCGCCTTGGACTGCGCATAGAGCGACGTGGAGTTCTCGTCCGCGCCGAGAGCCGAGACATGCACCATGCGCGCGCCATAAGCAGCCGCCGCGAGCGCAACTCTTTCCGCGCCATAGGTCTGCACCGCCTCAAAACGCTGCCGCCCGCGCTCAAACAGGATGCCAACAAGGTTGATGACGATCTGCGCGTCCCGGGCTGCCGCTTCGACGGACGCCTGATGGCGGATATTGGCCTGCACGGGTTGGATCTGGCCGACGCTGCCGAGCGGCTGGAGATAGCCGGCAAGTTCGGGGCGGCGCACGGCGACACGG
>CAZSAW010000150.1:0-3474 GCA_964604745.1 uncultured Hyphomicrobiales bacterium | reverse complement strand
GCCTTGACGTCGACGCGCATGCGGCGATCGCCCTTGATCGGGCCCTTGCCGTCGATCGGATTGCCGAGCGCGTCGACCACGCGGCCGAGCAGGCCCTTGCCGACCGGCACGTCCACGATGGCGCGCGTGCGCTTGACAGTCTGACCTTCCTTGATTTCGCGGTCTTCGCCGAAAATCACGATACCGACGTTGTCGGTTTCGAGATTGAGCGCCATGCCGCGGATGCCGTTCTCGAACTCGACCATCTCGCCGGCCTGGACGTTGTCGAGGCCGTAGACGCGGGCGATGCCGTCGCCGACCGACAGCACCTGACCGACTTCGGAGACTTCCGCCTCCTGACCGAAATTCTTGATCTGCTCTTTGAGGATCGCAGAGATTTCTGCGGCGCGGATATCCATCAGCGGGCCTCTTTCATCGCGTATTTGATCGAATTGAGCTTGGTGCGGAGCGAGGAATCGACCATGCGGCTGCCAACCTTCACGATCAGTCCGCCGATGATCGACGGATCGATGCGAACGTTGAGATCGACATCCTTGCCGGTGACTGACTTGAGCGCGCTCTTGAGCGCGGCGAGGTTCTTGTCATTGAGCGTCTCGGCGACGGTAACATCGGCCGTGACTTCGCCCTTGTGCCTTGCGACCAGCGACCGGAAGGTCTTGATCATGTCGCGAATGGCAAACAGGCGACGGTTCGTGGTGATGACCCGGAGAAAATTCGCCGCAAGGCCCTTTATGCCGAGCTTGGCGAGAAGCGCTGTCAGTGCCTTGACCTGCTCGTCGGCGCCGAAGACCGGGCTGCGCACCAGCCGCTGCAGATCCGAACTCTCCGCAATCGCGGCATCGAACGTGTCGAGATCAGCCTTGACCTTGTCGAGGGATTTTTCCTCGAGCGCGAGCTCGAACAGCGCGGTCGCATAGCGGCCTGCCATGCCGGATACGATCGGTTCTTCGCCTGCCACGTGACGCCCGTTTGTTTCTTAATCCGCAGGCCGCGCGCCGTCGCGGAGCGGCAGCGCAAGCCATTGGAATCCAAGTGGGAATTCCGATTTCGCCGGACCTCACGGGAGCCCCCGGACCCACGCGAAACCGGGCGTTTGCTAACACACGGCTCCCTGCGGTGCAACACAGGGAAAGCGCGGAAGCCGGTCAAAAAACATCGATTCGGCGGGCCTTTCGTCACAGTGGACGAACCGCGATCGGGCCGTTGAACCGGCACTGTTCGAGGCTATGTCCGTTGGAAGGGGCCACGCTGCGGGGAGCAACTGATGCGGATCACCATCGTTGGGGCGGGACATGTCGGCCAGGCGCTCGGTGGCGCGTGGAAGAACAGTGGCAACCAAATCACCTTCGCCCTGCGCGAACCGGGGACCGGCAAGGCCAAGCAACTCTCGGCCGCCGGCTTTCAGGTCCGGCCCGTATCCGAAGCGGGAACGGACGCCGAAGTCATCCTTCTAGCCGTCCCCTGGACCGAAACCGCCGATGCGCTCGAAACGCTCGGGTCGCTCGCCGGCAAGATCGTCATCGACGCCACCAATCCTCTGACCGAGGATCTCGACATGGCGCTCGGCTTTGACGATTCCGCGGGCGAGACGGTGGCCCTGCTGGCGCCAGGCGCGCGCGTGGTGAAGGCGTTCAACACCACCGGGGCAGAGAACATGGCGAAGGCGAAGGACTTTTCCGGCAAGCCCGTAATGCTCATTGCCGGGGACGATGCGTCGGCCAAGACGATCGTGCAGACGCTCGCCGCCGATATCGGCTTCGAAGCCGTCGATGCCGGGCCGCTGACGATGAGCCGCTATCTCGAACCGATGGCGATGCTCTGGATCAAGCTCGCCTATGCGCAGAAAATGGGAATGGGTTTTGCCTTTTCCCTGCAGCGCCGCTGACGCGGGAAGGTTTGCCGATGGCGTGGCTCTATCTCCTGATCGCCGGCCTGGCCGAGGTCGGCTGGGCGATCGGACTGAAATACACCGAAGGCTGGACACGGCTATGGCCGTCGGTGTGGACCATCGGTGCGATGATCGTCAGCTTTATTTTTCTCAGTTTCGCGTTGAAGACGCTGCCGATCGGGACGGCCTATGCCGTGTGGACTGGCATCGGCGCCATCGGCACGGTTGTTCTCGGCATTGTGCTGTTTGAAGAGCCGGCAACGGCGTTGCGCCTCGCTTGCATCGGCCTGATTGTTGCCGGGATCGTCGGGCTGAAGGTCGTCGCGTAAACGTGTGGCGCGCCTCAAAGGAAACTCTGCGGATCGATGTCGACTTCGAGCTTCAGCGTACCGCGCTGCTTTGGCGCGTGCGCAAGCCAGCCGCGCAGATAACCCGACAGATCGAACGCGCGTGGCGATTTCGCCAGCAGCCGGAAACGGTAGCGTCCGCGCACGACCGCGAGCGGTGCTTCCGCGGGGCCGAGCACGCGCACATCGTCGTCGACCGGCGCCGCCGCCGCAATCTTGCGCGCATAACTTTCAGTCTCGTGCCGGTCGCCGCCGGAAACAATGAGTCCCGCGAGCCGGCCGAACGGCGGATAGCCGGTCGCCTCGCGCGAGGCGATCTCGACATCGTAGAAGGCGCCGCGATCGCCGGAAATCAGTGCGCGCATCACCGGATGCTCGGGCTGATGTGTCTGCAGGAATGCCATGCCGCGCCCCGCTTCGCGGCCAGCGCGACCCGAGACCTGGTGCAATAGCTGAAAGGTGCGTTCGGCCGCGCGCGGATCGCCGTTGCTCAAGCCGAGATCGGCATCGACGACGCCGACAAGATTGAGCTTGGGAAAGTGGTGACCCTTGGCCACAAGCTGGGTGCCGATGATGATGTCGAACCGGCCTTGCGCCACGTCATCGAGTTCTTCCCGCAACCGCTCAACGGATTCCACGAGGTCGCTTGAGAGAATGATCGTGCGTGCTTCGGGAAAGAGGCTTGCCACTTCCTCCTGCAATCGCTCGACGCCCGGACCGACGGCCGCGAACGAATCCTTCGCTTCGCATTTCGGACACGTCTCCGGCAGCGGCATGGCAAAGCCGCAATGATGGCAAACCAGCCGCCGACGAAAGCGATGATCAACCAGCCATGAATCGCAATTCGGGCAGGCGAAGCGATAGCCACAAGCACGGCAGAGCGTCAGCGGCGCATAGCCCCGCCGGTTGAGAAAGAACAGCGTCTGCTCGCCGCGGTCGAGCGCGATTTTCGCCGCCTCCGCCAATCGCGGCGCGATGAAACGGCCGCGCGGCGGCGGTTCGCGCTTGAGATCGATCGCCTCGACATGCGGCAAATGCTGCCCGCCAAACCGTTCGGGCAGATGCAATCGCTTGTAGCGGCCGCGCCGCGCATTCACCTCCGTTTCCACCGACGGCGTCGCCGACGACAACACGACCGGATTTTGCGCGAGATGCGCGCGTACCACGGCCATGTCGCGCGCGTGGTAGTGAACACCGTCTTCCTGCTTGTAGGCCTGATCGTGTTCTTCATCGACAACG
>CAZSAW010000149.1:0-21199 GCA_964604745.1 uncultured Hyphomicrobiales bacterium | reverse complement strand
GGAGCGCCGGACGGCGCGGCGTCCCTCGCCCGGACGCCCCGCATCCCGAAAGGGAATGCGGACAAGGACTGGTGCGCCTTCCGGCGCTCCACGCCCCCTCGCTGCGGCGAGGACGCGAAACGCCAGGCGCACCCGGCGCCTGTTCAAACAATACGGGCGGCGGAGCGTTGGCTTTACCGTGCCGAAAGAACAAGGGCCGTGGTGCGGCCTGTGTGATAGAAGGCGGGCGAAAATGGCATCAGGGACGGACACCTTGAGCACGAAGAAGGACTTCACTCTCCACGACCTCGCCGCGCGTGTGAAGGAGCGCGCGAAGGCGAGCGCCGATGAATCGTACACGCGCAAGCTGCTCGACAAGGGCGTCGCGCATGTCGCCAAGAAATTCGGCGAGGAGGCGGTGGAGACGGTGCTCGCCGCGGTGAGCGAGGATCGCAAGAAGGTGATCGCCGAAGCCGCCGATCTCCTCTACCACCTGCTGGTGGTGCTCGAGGCGCGCGGCGTGACGCTCGCCGAAGTCGAAGCCGCGCTCGCCGAGCGCACCGCGCAATCCGGGCTCGAGGAAAAGGCCTCGCGCCCGCGCGAGCGATGAGCCGCCGCATGGAACAGCGCACCGAACCCGAAGTCTCGCCCTATCACGTCTTCACGCGCGCCGAATGGGCGGCGTTGCGCCAGGACACGCCGATGACGCTCACGCCGGGCGAAGTCTCGACGCTGCGCTCGCTGCACGACCGCCTCGACATCAAGGAGGTGGAAGACATCTATCTGCCGCTGTCGCGGCTCCTGTCGATGTATGTCGAGGCGACGCAGCGGCTGTTCGGCGCGCAGAAGCGATTTCTCGGCACGAGCGACGCCAAGGTGCCCTACATCATCGGCGTCGCCGGATCGGTCGCGGTCGGCAAATCCACGACGGCGCGCGTGCTGCAGGCGCTGCTGGCGCGCTGGCCGAACACGCCCAAGGTCGATCTCATCACCACGGACGGCTTTCTCTATCCGAACGCGGTGCTGGCGCAGGAAGGCCTGATGGAGAAGAAGGGCTTTCCCGAAAGCTACGACCTGCCCGAACTCCTGCGCTTTCTCTCCGGCATCAAGGCGGGCCAGAAGCCGGTGCGCGCGCCGGTCTATTCGCACATCGTCTACGACGTCGTGCCGAACGAATGGATCGAGATCACGCGGCCGGACATTCTCATCGTCGAAGGCCTCAACGTGCTGCAGACCGGCCGCCCGCCCAAGGACGGCAAGGCCATTCCGTTCGTCTCGGACTTCTTCGATTTCTCCGTCTATCTCGACGCGGAAGAAGACGTGCTGCTGAAATGGTATGTCGACCGCTTTCTGGCGTTGCGGCTGACCGCTTTCCGCGATCCGATGTCGTACTTCAATCGCTATTCGAAATTGTCGGATGCGGAAGCGGTCGAGACGGCGACGGGGATCTGGAATCGCATCAATCTTCTGAACCTGCGCGAGAACATCCTGCCGACGCGCCAGCGCGCCGATCTCATCCTGAAGAAAAGCGCCAGTCACATGGTCGACGAGGTCGCCCTGCGGCGGCTGTGATCAGGCCGCGATCGACGCGCGCCCGGCGAGCGCTTCGAGAATCGTCGCCAGCCGCTCGCGGTCGAGCGGCTTCACCAGAAAGGCATCCATCCCGGCGGCGAGGCATTCCTCGCGATGTTCGGGGAAGGCGTTGGCGGTGAGCGCGACGATCGGAACGCGGCGATCGTTGCCCGCCCGTTCGGCCTCGCGCATGCGGCGGGCGGCGTCGAGCCCGCTCAGCCCCGGCATGCGCACATCCATCAGCACGAGATCGAACGGCGTGCCGGCGGCACGCGCCGCCATGAAGGATTCGACGGCCGCGAGTCCGTCGGTTGCAAGAACCGGACGGTGGCCGAGCTTGGTCAACAGCGCGCGCGCGAGCAGGGCGTTGATCTCGTTGTCCTCGGCGACGAGGATCGAAAGGCCATCGCGCGCGTCGCGTTGCGTGTCGCGCGCGTTCGCCTCCGCCTCGGGCTCGGCCGCAAAATCGGCGTCGCGCGCCGTCAGCCGCAGCGCCAGCGAGGTCGCGCGCACCGGCTTCACCAGATAGCCGTTGAAGCCGGCCGCCTTGAGATCCGGCAGGTCGTGGCGGCCCGCCGGCGTCGTCAGCACGATACGGCGCGCGATTTGCGGCGCGGTCTCGAAGATACGCGCATGTGCCTCGCGCCCGAGCGCGTGGTCGACGAGGATCGCATCCCAGTTGCGTTCGGGCAGCAGCGCCGCCGCGATGGTGTCGTCCGGCACGACGGTGACGAGACCACCCCAGCGCGTGAGGCGGCGTGCGACGAGCGCCGCCTCGATCGCCGCGGGCGCGACGATCATGAATGCGCGGCCGGCGAAATTCGGCAGTTGCGAGGAATCGGCCGCAGCCTCCGCAGCCTGCAGCGCGACGGTGAATTCGAACAGCGCGCCGGCGCCGGGGATGCTTTCGACCGCGATGCGTCCGCCCATGCGCTCGACGATGCGCTGCGAGATCGCAAGACCCAGTCCGGTACCGCTTGCCGATGCGTCCGCACCGGCCTGCTCGAATTCGCCGAAGATGCGCGCCTGCTCCTCGGGCATGATGCCGATGCCGCTATCGCGGACCTTGAACGTCACTTCGTTCGGCCAGATGCCAGGCTCCGCGACGATCGCGACACCGCCGGTCTGTGTGAACTTGATCGCGTTGCCGGCGAGATTGAGCAGCACCTGGCGGAGCCGCGCGACATCGCCGATGACGCGCGCCGGCAAAAGATCGTCGGCATAGCCCGCGATTTCGAGACCCTTCGCCTGCGCACGCGGCGCAAGCAGTTCGACGACATCCTCGATCAGCGGGGCGAGCGCGAACGGGCGGGCTTCGAGATCGATGCGGCCCGCCTCGATCCTGGAGAAGTCGAGGATTTCCTCGATCAGTGCGAGAAGCGTGTCGCCGGATTTGCGCACCGCCTGCGTATAGGTCGTCTGCTCGGGCGTGAGCTTGGTGTCGAGCAGGAGATCGGCCATGCCGAGAATGCCGTTCAGCGGCGTGCGGATTTCGTGGCTGACCATGGCGAGGAAGCGCGACTTGGCGCGGTTGGCATCGTCTGCCTGGTCACGTGCATCGGCAAGCGCACGTTCCGCCGCGACGCGATCGTTCACGTCGCGGCCGACGCTCTGAATTTCCGCAGGATGGCCTTGCTCGCCGCGCACGGCGACATCGCGCCATGCAACCCAGCGTTCGCCGCCGGGCGTCGCGATCTTCTGATCGTGCAGGCGCGTGCCATCGCCTAGAATGGCCGTATCGCCCTGCTCGCGAATGTCGAGTTCGTGGGTCGAGCCGAGCAGCGCCTCGCGTGACTTGTCGGCCAGCGCGCAATAGGCATCGTTGACGTAAGTGATGCGTCCCTTGCGGTCACGGCGCACGATGATGTCGCCCTGTGCGTCGAGCAGCGCGCGCGCGCTTTCGCAGGCTTCCTTCAATTCCCAGTTCCGGTCCGCGAGATGATCGGCGCGGGCTTGCGCGCGGCGCAACGCGCGGCGCAACACACGCAGGCGGCCGATCTGATAGCCGATCATCAGGCAGGCGAAGGCGAACAGTGTCGCGATGCCGATGGCGAACATGTGCGGATTGTATCGGCCGGGATCGTGGGTGATCTGGGTGGCGAAGCCGAGTCCGATGCCGAAGCCGACGCCGAGCAGCATCAGCAGGCGCACCGCGCGAGCCAGGAGCTTCCAAACCTTGATCTGGCGCAGCCGCTGCGTGAATTCGGCCATGGTCCGACATCCCTGCTGCAGGCGCGTGACCGAAAGGCGCGTTGGCGCCTTCATGCCCGGCCCGTTCTCTTATGAGGGACAATGCAGGCAGGCGCGTTGCGATTCCCTTCATTGCGAAAGGATGAATGCCGATACGCGCCGGCAGGGTTAATCGGCGCCTAATGCAATACGGCGAATTTTATCGAACGCGCATTGTCAGGCAGCGCGGCGGACTTCGTCGGACGACGCGCGGTAGGACAATGCTTCCGCCAGGTGGATGCGGCCGATCTGCTCGACGCCGTCGAGATCGGCGAGCGTGCGCGCGACCCGCAACACGCGATGATAGCCGCGCGCGGACAGATGCATCGCATCGGCGGCGTCGCGCAGGAGCGTCAGGCCGCTGGCATCGGGCCGCGCGATGTCTTCGAGCAGCGCGCCCGCGGCCTGCGCATTGGTACGCAGATGCGCCGCACCGAGCGCGGCGAAACGCTGCGCCTGAATATCGCGCGCAGTCAGGACGCGCGCCGCCACTTCCTTGCTGCCCTCGGTCGGTGCCGGCAGGATGAGATCCGCAGCGGTGACCGCCGGCACGTCGATATGAAGGTCGATGCGGTCGAGCAGCGGGCCGGACAGCCGCGCCTGATAATCGGCGGCGCAGCGTGTGTTCGGGCCGCGTTTGCAGGCGAAGCCCGGATCGTTCGCGCGCCCGCACCGGCAGGGATTCATCGCCGCGACCAGCATGAAGCGCGCAGGATAGGTCACGCGGTGATTGGCGCGCGCGATTGCGACCTCGCCGCCTTCCAGCGGCTGACGCAGCGAATCGAGCACCTGGGGCTGGAATTCCGGAAACTCGTCGAGGAAGAGCACGCCGTGATGCGCGAGCGAGATTTCGCCCGGCCGTGCGCGCAAGCCGCCGCCGACAAGCGCCGGCATGCTGGCCGAATGATGCGGCGCGCGGAACGGCCTGCGATTGGTGAGCGCGCCCTCGGCGATTTCTCCGGCGACGGAGGCGATCATAGAGACTTCGAGCAATTCGGCCGGCGACAAGGGCGGCAGAATCGACGGCAAGCGCGCAGCGAGCATGGATTTGCCCGCGCCCGGCGGGCCGCACAGGAGGAGATTGTGTCCGCCCGCCGCGGCGACTTCGAGCGCGCGCTTGGCGCTCTCCTGGCCCTTGATGTCGGCCAGGTCGAGCGGGACGCCTTCGATCTCGCGGATTGTCGGCTGCGGCCGCGACAGCACCTGCGTGCCGCGAAAATGATTGGCGAGCTGGATGAGCGAGGAGGCGGCGATAATCTCCATCTCGGGGCTCGCCCAGGCGGCTTCCGATCCGCAGCGTGCGGGACAGATTAATCCTTCGCCGCGCGCGTTGGCGCCGATTGCCGCCGGAAGGACACCGGCGACCGGCGCGATCGATCCGTCGAGCCCGAGTTCGCCGAGCACGGTGAAGCCCGCGAGCGCGTCATGCGGGATGGCGCCAATCGCGGCCATGAGTCCGAGCGCGATCGGCAAATCATAGTGGCTTCCTTCCTTGGGCAGATCGGCCGGCGCAAGATTGACGGTGATGCGCCGCGCGGGGAGTGCGAGGCCCGATGCGATCAACGCCGATCGCACGCGCTCGCGCGCTTCAGAAACCGCCTTGTCGGCAAGACCGACGACGTGGAAAGCCGGCAAGCCAGGCGCGACCTGCACCTGCACATCGACCGCGCGCGCTTCGATCCCCTCGAAGGCGACTGTCGCCACCCGTTGGACCATGGTCTGCCCCTTTGCCCGTCTGAAGACTAACCGATGTGAAGAACGCCGACAAGAACATTTGCAGAACAAAATGTGTCGGATAGGCTGGCGACATGATTCGCCTTTCGCTGGCAGGGAGGCCACCGATGACCGACCATTCGTTCGACCAGGAGCTTCGCGCGGCCCGCAAGATCAGGCTGCGCGCGCAGGCGGCGGGCCGCTATCTCGACGCGCTTGTTCGCCACATGAATCGCACGCGCAAGCCCTGGCAGCGAAGCGTGATCTTGCCAGTCAGTTACGAACCGCAGATCGTGCTGCTGCCGCACTGGGCTCAGCGCACGGTCGTGTCGGCAGCCTGACCCGCCATCAGGCGGCGAACCTCGCGCCGCAGCTTGTCGATACTCTCGGCGAAGGCGGCGATATCGAAATTCTGCGGATCGTCGTGCTTGTCCCAGATGCCCTCGTCGATCACGGCATGGAAGGCGGGGATCATCCAGAAACCGGCGCGCGTGCTTGCCACCATGTAGGTGAGCGCGAGTGAATCGTACTGGGACTGGGAAAACCCCGGATTGGGGGCAAGGAAATCGTTTGCCCAGCCGCGGCCCGGGAAGCGGCGGCGCGGCTGGATCAATTCCGTATGCAGGAAAAGTCCCTTCACGCGCGAGCCGAACTCGACCGCCATCTCGAACTTGGTCGCGCGCCAGGGCATTTCGAAATCGTGCGACAGCATGATCGCACCCATGCGATTGATGAAGACATGCGCGCGTTCGATCTTGTTGTCGCAGGAATAGCGATTGAGATTGTTGATATTCGTGTCGGTGTTGATGTCAGCGGGCCAGCCGCGGCCCATGTAGTTCGGGCTCGACGTGTCGTGAATGACAAAATAGGTCGCCGAGCGTGCGAGCGGATCGCCGTCCTGCGCGTGTGACACGGGCTGATCGAGTGTCGCGCCAAAAACGGAATCGGCGCCGCGCTCTTGCAGCAGCCGCCGCAAACCCGTGCGATCGGGCAGGTCTTTCGAGGTGCCGACAAAGTCGGCAATCGCCGCCGGCATGTCGGTGCGCGGCGCGTCAATCTTGCCGAAGGTTGCGACCTGTTGCGCAAGGCAGGCGGCTTGCGTCCTGGCATCGCCGTCAAAGCTCAATGTCGGCGGATCGAATTTGCACGGCCCCATGTCCTTGAGGACAACGGGTTTGGAGGGCGGGAATTTGCAGTTGCCGCCGGCCTGTGCCGGCGCGGTGAAAGCGAGGGCGCAAAGGATGACTGCGCCGAGCGACAGCAGCCGGGACACGTCTTTCACCATGGGCATCTAGGCGCGACCCGCGTTTCGTTTGGCTTCGATCCTGTCCCAGATCAGCGCGGCAATATCAGGCCCGCCGAGATTCTTTACCGCACGGATGCCGGTCGGAGAAGTCACGTTGATCTCGGTCAGACAGCCGCCGATGACGTCGATACCGACGAAAAGAAGTCCGCGCTGGCGCAGGGCGGGCCCAAGGCGCGAGCAGATTTCGCGCTCGCGCGGCGTCAGCTCGGTTGCCTTGGCGCTACCGCCGCGCACCATGTTCGAGCGAAGGTCGTCCGCGGCCGGCACGCGATTGACGGCGCCGGCGAATTCTCCGTCGACGAGGATGATGCGCTTGTCGCCGTCCTTCACCTCGGGCAGGAATTTCTGCACCATCCATTGCTCGCGGAATGTGGCCGCGAACAGATCGTAGAGCGAGCCGAAATTCAGGTCGTCGCGTGTGAGCCGAAAGACCGAGCCACCGCCATGGCCGTAAAGCGGCTTCATGACGATGTCGCCGTGCTCCGCGCGAAACGCCCTGATCTCGGCAAGATCGCGCGTGACCAGCGTCGGTGGCATCAGGTCGGGAAATTCGAGGACGAAAATCTTCTCCGGCGCGTTGCGGACATTCGCAGGATCGTTGACGACCGTGGTCGTACTCTGCACGCGTTCGAGCAGATGCGTCGTTGTGATGTAGGCAAGATCGAAAGGCGGATCCTGCCGCAAGAGCACCACGTCGAATGATGTCAGATCGTTTCGTTTGGCGTCGCCCAGCGTGAAATGCCGCCCGACCTCGTCGCGCACCTGCAATGGCCGCACGGCGGCAAAGACCTTGCCATCCCGCTGCGCAAGTTGATCCGGTGTGTAATAGGAGAGCGTGTGCCCGCGTGATTGCGCCTCCAGCAAAAGTGCAAAAGTAGAATCGCCGCGGATGTTGATCCGCTCGATCGGGTCCATCTGCACGGCGACATTCAATCCCATAGCCAATTCCTCAACCTCTGCGCGTCACGCCTTCTCTCCGCACCTCGTTAGCGTATTTCTCGACCCTTCGTGCCGAGATGAACGAGATGAATTTGCGCGGATAAACCCCTGCAACAACCTGTGGTTAACACATTTGCCGTCAATCTGCCGCCGGGATCGGATCGTTTCGGAGGGGGCTTTGCAACGTCCCAATTTGTCTATCGCGGCCAAGCTTTATGTGATTTTCGCTTTGCTTGCGATGGTCACCGGCGCGAGCGCGGTCATCTGCGAAGAGACTTCCGTCCGCCTTCTGTGCGCTGTCGGTCTTACGGTCGGCCTGTTGGGCGTGCTGACGACGCGGTATGCGCTCGTCCGTCCGCTTGCCGAGATTACGCACGCCACCGAGCTTGTCGCCGACGGTCAGACGCGGGTCGACGTTCCTCACCGGCTGCGGCGTGACGAGATCGGCGCGCTGGCGCGCTCGATTGCGGTTTTTCAGGCGGCGATGCGTCACAACGAGGAACTCAAGCGGCGAATCGAGAGCGACGCAGGCGATCGCGCCGCTCGGCAGGAGCAATTGTCGTCGGACATTGCGCATTTCGTGGCCGAGATCGAAGCCGCGGTGAAGAACTTGGCGAAGATCACGCAACAGATGAGTGGCGCTGCCGATACACTCGCGTCGTCGGCGCAGGATGCTTCCGCGCGCAGCGCCGATGCCGCGGCGGCATCGGAGGAGGCATCGAACAATGTGCGGGATATCTCCTCGGCAACGGACGAATTGACCGCATCGGTCAACGAGATCGACCGGCAGGTGACGCAATCGAACGCGATTGCGGCCAAGGCCGTGACCGAAGCCGAGCGCACCAACGCGACGGTGCATGAATTGAGCGAAGCGGCCTCGCGGATCGGCGACGTGATCCGCCTGATCACCGATATTGCCGAACAGACCAACCTGCTCGCGCTCAATGCGACTATCGAGGCGGCGCGCGCCGGTGAGGCGGGTCGCGGTTTTGCCGTCGTGGCGGGCGAGGTCAAGGCGCTCGCTGGCCAGACTGCGAAGGCGACGGACGAGATCGGCGCGCAGATTTCCGCCATGCAGGACGCAACCGCACGCGCGATCGGGGCGATCGGCGGCATCACCAGCACGATCCGCGAGATCGGCGAGATTTCCGGCGCGATTGCCGCGGCAGTGACGGAGCAGGGCGCGGCGACACAGGAAATCGCCCGCAGCGTCAAGATTGCATCCGCCTGCAGCACGGATACCGTCGACCAGATCGGCCGGCTGGGCAGCGCAACCAACGGCACGCATGAAAGCGCCGGCGTCGTGCAATCGGTCGCCGACGATCTGGGCGGCGTGGCGAGCCTGATCAGCAAGCAGGTCGACGATTTCTGCCGGCGCTTGCGCGCAGCCTGATACCTTAGTCCGACGCCTCGAAGGCTGCGGCGATATGCTGCGGCAGGCGCCCCGGTGCAACCAGCACGACATCGAAACGCATGTCGCGCATGGCGTCGTCAGGGTGCGCGGCAAGCCACGCCGCTGCCGCACCGGCAATGCGGCGTTGCTGCCGGTCTGTGACTGAATAGGCGGCGTCATCGAGCCTGTCGCGGGCCTTCACCTCGACGAAGACGAGGAGATTGCGGCGGCGGGCGACGATGTCGATTTCGCCGGCGGGACTGCGCCAGCGCCGCGCCGTGATGCGATAGCCCTTGGCGACGAGATAGGCAGCGGCGCGGCTTTCCGCGGACAGACCGAGCCGGAATGCGGCCTGTCGCGACGGCTGCGCAACCTTGCCCTGCTCGTCATCGATGCGTGTCATCATCCTGCTCGTTGGCCAGAAGAAGCGCGCGTTGATAAACCTCGCGACGGCCAAGTCCGGTCGCGACGACGACTTCGCCGACGGCGTCCTTGACCGACGCGCGCCGCAGCGCGCTGCGAAGAAGATCGTCGAGCTGCGCCGCGCTCGGCCTCGGCGTTTGCTCCGCTGGTGGTGCAACGACAATGACGATCTCGCCGCGCCGCTCGGCCTCATCGCGCGCGTAATCGGCGGCAAGCGCTGCCAGCTTGCCGCGGCGGATTTCCTCGTGCAGCTTTGTTAGCTCGCGGCAGATCGCGGCTTCCCGGTCTCCGAGCGTCGTCGCGAGATCGGCAAGCGTGCCGGCGAGGCGCGGCCCACTTTCGAACAGCACGAGCGTCGCCGGGATACGCGCAATCTCGGCGATACGCGCGAGCCGTTGCGTGTGCTTCGCCGGCAGGAAGCCTTCGAAAAAGAAACGGTCCGTCGGCAATCCGGCTGCGACGAGTGCGGCAAGCACTGATGACGCACCCGGAATTGCGGTGACGAGATATCCGGCTGCGTGGGCGTCGCGCACGAGCTTGTATCCGGGATCGGAAATGAGCGGCGTCCCCGCATCCGAAACAAGCGCAACGGACTGGCCGGCAGCGAGGCGCGCGAGCAATTGCGGCCGTGCGGTTTCGGCATTGTGCTCGTGATAGGGCGTCAGTGTTGTCTTGATGCCGTAATGATCGATGAGCTTGCGCGTAACACGCGTGTCCTCGCAGGCGACGACGTCCGCTGCCGCCAGTATGTCCAGTGCCCGCAGGCTGGTGTCGGAAAGATTCCCGATTGGGGTGGCGACGAGGTACAACCCGGAGGCCAACTTAGAGGCAGCAACGGCCTGACCGGCCACGAAAAATCGCCTCGCCGCGTCATCGTGCGTCATGGCAAAGCCGGAATCGCGGTTCTTTTCGCTTGGGTTAACCATTCGCCGACAATATGCCAGATTGCAATCGTGGACTGGCCTCGCGTCGCGTCCCTGAGGAGTTCCATGTCCTTGGAATTGCAGACGAGTGCTCGGACGATCAGACGCTGGGCGGGTCTCGTGGGCCTCATGTCCTGGCTCGCGGCCTGTGCCGGCGGCTCGAACTATGACCTCTTCTCCTCCGCGCCGCCACCGGCACCTGCGCCGGTCCAGGAAGCCACGGCGCCTATCGGCGCCAGCCAGATCAAGGTCGCACTGATCCTGCCGCTGACGGCATCGGGCAATGCCGGCTTTGCCGCGCAGTCGATGAAGAACGCGGCTGAACTGGCGCTTGCCGAATTCAACGCGCCGAACATCCAGCTTCTCGTCAAGGATGACGCAGGCTCCCCGCAAGGCGCGCAGGCGGCGGCGCAGCAGGCGCTCGATGAAGGCGCGGAGATCATTCTCGGGCCGCTCTTCGCACAATCGGTGCAGGCCGCTTCGGCCGTCGCGCGCTCGCGCGGCGTGCCGATCATTGCATTCTCGACCGACGCCAGCGTTGCGGCGCGCGGCGTATATCTGTTGAGCTTCCTGCCGGAATCGGATGTTGCGCGCGCGGTCAGCTACGCCGTGGCCAATGGCAAGCGCTCGTTCCTCGCGATGGTGCCGCAGAACGCCTACGGCTCGGTGGCCGAAGCCGCCTTCCAGCAGGCGGTGGCCCGCAAGGGCGGCCGCGTCGTTGCGCTTGAGCGCTATGAGGCCGACAAGGCCAAAATGCAGGATTCTGCGAGACGCATTGCGCAGGCCGCAAGCCATGCCGATGCGCTGTTTATTCCCGATGGCGCCGACGCGGTGCCGCTCGTCGTGCAGTCGCTGCTTGCCAACGGCGTAACGACCAAGCGGCTGCAGATTTTCGGCACGGGTCTGTGGGACGACCCGCGCCTCGCATCGGAAGAGGCGCTGAACGGTGGCTGGTATGCCGCGCCCGATCCGAGCGGATTCAATGGATTCGCGGCGCGCTACAAAACCCGTTACGGGCAGGATCCTGTGCGCACGGCGACGCTGTCATATGACGCGACGGCGCTTGTCGCCGCGCTGGTGAAGACGCAGGGCGGAGCGCGCTTCTCCGACGAGGTGCTGACCAATCCGTCGGGATTTGCCGGGCTCGACGGCATTTTCCGCTTCAAGCAGGACGGCACGAGCGAACGCGGTCTTGCCGTCTTCCGCGTGACGCCGAATGGCGGCCAGATCATCAGCCCGGCGCCGAAATCGTTCGGCGGATCGGGGACCTGATCCGCGCCGTATCAGGCGGCGAGATCGGCGACGACGGCGTCGAGCAGCGGGAAACAAGCCTGTGTGACGCGCAGAAATCCGTTCGGCGTGGTTTCGACCGCGCCTTCGCTGCGCAGAATGGAGACGCGCTTTTCGTCGAGCGGACGGCCAGAAAGGTTCTCGTAGCGAACGGGATCAATTCCCTCCGCAAGGCGCAGGCCCATCAGCAGGAATTCGTCGGCGCGTTCTTCACGCGTCAGCGGCTCGTCGACGACAAGTCCATGGCCAAGCGATTCAACGCGCATCAGCCAGGCTTCCGGGCGTTTCTCGGTTGCCGTCGCAAAGCGGCGGCCATCGATGTCGAGGCGGCCGTGCGCGCCCGGGCCGACGCCCGCATAGTCGTGCCCGCGCCAATAGACGAGATTGTGCCGGCATTCCGCGCCTGTCCGCGCGTGATTGGAGATTTCATAGGCCGGCAAACCATGCGCAGCGCAAATCTCCTGCGTCGCGTCGTAGAGATCGCGCGCCAGATCGGCGTCGGGAATTTTCAGTTTGCCGGCGGCATGCAGGCCGAAGAAAGGCGTCTCGGGCTCGATCGTGAGCTGATAGAGCGACAAATGCTCTGCGGCTTCGGCGATGGCGCGCTTGAGCTCGCTGTTCCAGCTTTCGATGGATTGGCCCGGCCGCGCATAGATGAGGTCGAAAGAATAACGATCGAAGACCGAGCGTGCGATCGCGATCGCGTCGAGCGCTTCCTGCGCGCTGTGCAGCCGTCCGAGCTCCTTGAGAGCGGTGTCGTCGAGTGACTGCACCCCAAGCGACACGCGATTGACGCCAGCCGTCCTGAATCCGCGAAAGCGCTCCGCCTCGACGCTCGTCGGATTGGCTTCGAGGGTGATCTCGACGTCGGACGCAATCGTCCAGTGTTTCGCGGCGGCGTCGAGGATGGCGGCGACGGTCGCCGGCTGCATCAGCGACGGCGTGCCGCCGCCGAAGAAGATGGTGGAGACCGTGCGTTCCGGCACGCGCGCGGCAATGGAAGCGATTTCGCGCTGATAAGCGCGCACGAAACGCTTTTCCTCGATGCCGCCATGACGGACGTGACTGTTGAAATCGCAATAGGGGCATTTGGAGAGACAGAACGGCCAGTGAATATAGAGACCGAACGCGCCTGCTTCTGCATCAACGGCCAAGGCACGCCTCCGCCAGTGTCCGGAAGGCGCGTGCCCGGTGCGAGAGACCCAGGCCGCGCGGCGGCAGACCGTGCTTCTCCTCGCTCTGCATCTCGCCGAAGGTGCGGCGGTGTCCGTCAGGCAAGAACATCGGATCGTATCCAAATCCCTTGTCGCCGCGCGGCGGCCACACGAGCGTGCCGTCGACGCGGCCTTCGAATTCTTCCATATGGCCATCAGGCCAGGCAACGCAAAGAGCCGACACAAAATGCGCGCGTCGTTGCTCCGATGTGGTCGCGCCGCGGGCGTTGAGCTGGTCGTCGATCCTTTTCATCGCGCCGGCGAAATCCTTGGCCGGACCGGCCCAACGGGCGGAATGGATGCCGGGCGCACCACCGAGCGCGTCGACCACGATACCGGAATCGTCGGAAAAGGCGGGCAGCCCGGAAGCGCGCGCCGCCGCTTGCGCCTTGATGCGGGCATTGGCGCGGAAGGACTCGCCGGTCTCCTCCGGTTCGTGAAGCGCGAGTTCGCCGGCCGATATCGCTTCGACGCCGAACGGCGCGAGCAGTTCGCGCATCTCACGCAGTTTGCCGGGATTGTGCGTGGCAATCACAAGTTTTCCCGCAATGTGGCGATGCGAGGCGACGATCACGTCACCGCCAGTTTCTGCAGATCGACAAGCTTCTTCACGCCGGTGCGTGCGAGCGAAAGAAGCGCAAGAAACTGGTCTTCGGAGAATGGCGTCTTCTCCGCCGTGCCCTGGATTTCCACCAGAAGCCCATTACCGGTCATGACGAAATTGGCGTCCGTCTCCGCTTCCGAGTCTTCCGCATAGTCAAGATCGAGCACCGGAACGCCATTGCAGATGCCGCACGATACCGCCGCGACGTGGTCGCGCACGAGCGTGCCGCTGACCATGCTGCGCGCCTTCATCCAGGCCAGACAATCGTAGAGCGCAACCCAGGCCCCGGTGATCGAGGCAGTACGCGTCCCGCCATCGGCCTGAATCACGTCGCAGTCGATCGTGATCTGGCGTTCGCCGAGCGCAACGAGATCGACCACTGAGCGAAGCGAGCGCCCGATGAGACGCTGGATTTCAACGGTGCGCCCCGATTGCTTGCCGGCGGACGCTTCGCGCCGCGTCCGTTCGTGGGTTGCGCGCGGCAGCATGCCGTACTCGGCCGTCACCCAGCCGCGGCCGCGTCCCTTCAGCCAGGGCGGCAGCTTTTCCTCAAGCGTCGCCGTCACGAGCACATGCGTGTCGCCAAACTTCACGAAGCACGAACCTTCCGCATATTTAACCACGCTGCGCTCGAGCGAGATGGCGCGCAGTTCCTCGGGCTGCCGGCGGCTGGGCCGCATTGTATTCTCCGTCGCGACTGAAGGGCGCTGTGGGGGACGCTTTTAGGAGGCGCGGTGCCCCGCGACAAGTGTTAGGCTTGAACCCGGCGCAATGAAGGGACATTTGTGCGGCGTTTTGAACGGAGTTGGCAGGCTTGTCTCAAGACGTTCCCATCGGCAAGAACCAGATCGGCCTGGCGCAGCTGAGCGATCGCTCGCGCGAGATTTTCCGGCAGATCGTGGAAAGCTATCTGGCGACCGGCGAGCCCGTCGGTTCGCGCAATATCTCGCGCCTGATCCAGATGAGCCTGTCTCCGGCCTCCGTGCGCAACGTGATGTCGGATCTGGAACAGCTTGGCCTGATTTACGCGCCGCACACATCGGCCGGCCGGCTGCCGACCGAGATCGGGCTTCGTTTTTTCGTCGATGCCCTGATGGAGATCGGCGACCTGACCGAGCAGAATCGCCGGGCCATCGAGGCGCAGGTCGCCGCAGCCGGCAAATCGGTCGAAGGCGTGCTGACCGAGGCGACCGGGCTTCTCTCCGGACTGACGCGCGCGGCGAGCATCGTCGTCACGAGCAAGCTGGATGCGCGCCTCAAACACATTGAATTCGTACGTCTCGAACCGGAGCGGGCGCTCGTGGTGCTCGTCGGCGAGGACGGACAGGTCGAGAACCGCATTCTCGCCCTGCCGGCGGGCCTGCCGACCTCCGCCCTCATCGAGGCTTCCAATTTTCTCAACGCAAGGATCCGCGGCAAGACGCTTGCCGAGGCGCGCGGCGAACTGGAACGCGCGCTCGAGGCGGGACGCGCCGAGCTCGATCAACTCACCCAGAAAATCGTCGCCGCGGGTTTTGCCAGCTGGTCCGGCGGTGGCAGCGAGGAGCGTAAGCTGATCGTCCGCGGTCAGGCCAATCTGCTCGAAGACCTCAAGGCGCTGGAAGACCTCGAACGGGTGCGGCTTCTGTTCGAGGACATCGAGACCCGGCGCGAATTGATCGATCTTCTCGGGCGGGCGGAGAAGGCCGAGGGCGTGCGCATCTTCATCGGTTCCGAGAACAAGCTGTTCTCGCTCTCGGGTTCCTCCACCATCGTCGCCCCCTATGCCGACCATTCGGGCCGCATCGTGGGAGTCATCGGCGTGATCGGGCCGACGCGGCTGAACTACGCCCGCGTGATTCCGATGGTCGATTACACCGCGAAGGTCGTCTCCAAGCTGCTCAACGGCTGATCGGCGCTTGATTTTTCCGGCGCGCGCTCTGATATCGGGGGCAACACGAGCCATTCGCATACGGGACACGGACATGACGGATACTCGCGGGTCGGGCGGCCCGGCAGCTCCGGACGACAATGATGCGGCGCTGGGAGCCGATGCCCAGGCGGTTGATCCGCTGGCTGCAGCGCAGAAACAGGCGGCTGATTTGAAAGACAAACTCCTGCGCGCTCTCGCCGAGATGGAAAACCTGCGGCGGCGGACCGAGCGCGACGTCGCCGACGCCCGCGCCTACGGCATTACGTCGTTCGCGCGCGATATCCTCGGCATTGCCGACAACATGCACCGCGCGCTTGAGGCTGGCGGCGCTGAATTGCGCGAGGCGACCGATCCGCATTTCGTCGCCCTGCGCGAAGGCATCGAACTGACCGAGCGCGAATTGCTCAAGACGCTGGAAAAGAACGGTGTGCGCAAGATCGAACCGCTGGGCGAGAAATTCGATCCCAACGTGCATCAGGCGATGTACGAAGTGCCTGATCCGTCCCGTCCGGCCGGCACGGTCGCCCAAGTGGTGCAGGCCGGATACCTGATCGGCGATCGCGTGTTGCGTCCGGCGCTCGTCGCCGTCACCAAGGGCGCTCCGAAGCCTGAGCCGCAATCCGCAAACGACAATTCTGCCGCGACAGCGTAGAGCTGGCCGTCAGCGGGGCGCGATGCCGTCGCGGATGGCGCGGAAGCGCGGGAAGGCTGCCGCCCATTTATCCTTGGGCGCAACCCCGACCATTCGCACCACGCCGCCTGTGCCGAAACGCAGCCATTGCACGATGCTGACATCCGTGCCCGTGCGCACATCTTTTGCGTCAACGCGGATTTCGTAGCCCTGCTGCCCGCCGAGCCGCATCGGCTCGGAGAAGGTAATGCGCATGTCGGTGAACGCTGTCAGCGTTGACATGGCCTCGCGCGCGAAATTTGCCCGATCGTTGGGTTCGATTGTCGGCGTGGCGGCAGCCCCGATCACCATCTGCGGATATTGAATGACGTCGGTCGCATCCTGCGGGCGGTCCGCCAGGACGAGGGTCTTGTTTTCCGCCACCTCGATGACGCGGAAGCCCGCCAGCTCCTGCGCCTTGAACGGAAGCAGGGACAGTTGCTCCTCGATTGGCGTCGGGCGGACTTTCACGCTGGCCAATGCCGAGCGGATGGCCGCATCCGGATAGGCGCTCATGGCCGCTTCCGGAATTTGCGCGTTGACCATTGCTGTCACGTCGCCGATCGACGCCAGCAGCAGCCATTTGCCGAGCTTCGATCCGCCGGTGTCCTGCGTCGCAGTGACCAGAAACGCCTTGCCGCCATCGATGGTGAAATCCTCGCGCTTCTCGACGGTCAGGCCCTGTTTCTTGAGGTTGTCGACGGTCATCGACTTCTCGATTTCGGTATAGGCCTCGCGCGGCAATTCGAAGAGCAGGATGGCGGCTTTCCTGTCGCGATCCTCGAAGCCGGGAAAAGCGTTGCTCGCCGAAAAACCTGTCGGTGGCGTCAGCCCGATGCGGGAGCCGAGCGGAAAGGTCGCTTCCGCGGCTTCCACCCTTGCGGCGCCGAACGCCAAAGCGGCTGCGACACAGATGCAGGCGACGACCTTCGCCGAAGGCGCCATCGTGCGAATTATACGTTCCGAGATACGTAAAAATTGAGCCGGTTTAACCATTTGCCCGACCTAGTATATCGTTACCAGTGAAAAAGGGGCGGCATGTCGTTGATGGGCGCTTTCCTGCATCTGAGGGCCCTTGAACCGCTCGCGACCTCGGGCCGCAAGCTGATCTTCCAGCATCCGCTGGATGACGGGCTGATCGTCAAGGTCATCCGGCCGAGTGTCCTTGAAGAGAGCCTCGGTGTTCTGAAGGCTTACAAGCGGTTCGCGCGCCACAGCGTCTACCGGGACTTCCTCCGCGTGCTTGAGGAAGACCTTTACATTCGCATGCATGCCACGCGACGGCCGCCGCCGGTGCAGAAGGTCGTGGGCATCGCCGATACCGATTTCGGACCAGGGCTCGTGACCGAGACGGTGCGCGACACGAACGGCGGCGCAGCACCGACCTTGAATGCGCTGCTCTCGGAGGGACGTTTCACCGCGGCGATGCAAAAGGAGCTCGAGGTCACCACCCAGGAATTGGTGGATCACGAAATCATCCTCAACGATCTGTCGCTCGGCAACTTCGTCTACTCGGCGGAGGGGCGCTTCATCCTCGTCGACGGCTACGGTGAAAAGGCCTGGATTCCGTTGTGCAGCTGGAGCCGGATTCTCAATCGCAGAAGCGCGCTCCGGAAGATCAATGAGATGATGCGCAACGTCCGCATGCTGGCGTCCAGGCAGCGCCTCGCTGCGTGAGAGCGCGTCTGGCGTAAGTCGTCGCGGCCGTCCATCGGATTGATCGTCGGCGAGGCCAAACCACTGAAGCCGCCGCGAATCGCTGTTCATGGCCAATTCCATGAGCCTGTCGGATGCCGCCCGCGGGCGGCCGTTAAGTGAAACTCAACCCTGTCGGATCATCTGTAGGCGACCCTGCATCTTGCAAGGTTGTGCCTTTTTCATGAACAACGCGTTGCGCCACCCGAGCCCGTTGCTGCTTATCGTCTGCGTGTGGCTGATCGTCGCCGGTGCCCTTTTGCTTGGGAATTGGGCCGATACGGCGCAGACCCTGTTCGATACCGACGACGCCATGCGCCTCGTCGAGCTTCGTGCCTTTCTGCACGGACAGGGATGGTTCGACCTGCATCAGCCGCGGCTGCAGCCGCCGCTCGGCTTCGATACGCACTGGTCGCGTCTGATCGATGCCGGTCTCGCCGGGCTCTATCTCTGGTTCGGCTTGTTCACCGACGCGGCGCTCGCCGAGCGGCTGATGCGCGCCATCTGGCCTCTGTTGTGGTTGCTGCCGACGATCGGCGGAATGGTCGCCATTGCCTGGCGTCTTGGAGGCCGCGAGGCCGCGCTGCTCTCGCTTCTGCTCGCGTTCGTCGGGGTGCCGGCCTATCAGCAATTCACGCCGGGCCGGATCGATCACCACAACGTCATGATCGCGCTGACGATGCTCTCGGTGGCGGCGATGGTGTGGTCCGACCAGTGGCGCTGGAGTGCTGCTGCGAGTGGCGCGTTGGCCGGACTTGCGCTCGCCGTCGGTTTTGAATGTGCACCATATCTTGCCGTCTGCGCTGGTGCCCTCGCGCTGCGTTACCTCGTCGACGGAACCAGGGGTGTGCTCCTGCGGCGATACATACTGGCACTCAGCACGAGCTTTGTTTTGGCGTTCTTCGCCACCGTTGGACCGGCTTACTGGAGCCGCACATTGTGCGACGCGATCGCGATCAACAGCGTCGCCGCCGTGGCCGCGGGCGGCGGTGCGCTTCTCGTCCTCGGCTCGGTTGGCGACGGCGACTGGCGCTGGCGGCTGGCCAAGATTGCCGGTGCTGCCGTGATCGCGGCCGTGACTTTTCTGCGCTTCGAACCGCGCTGTGCGGGCGGTCCCTATGCGATGGTCGATCCCGCCTTATGGCCGATTTGGCTCGGAGACGTCCGCGAGAACCAGCCCCTTCTGTCGGTCCTGCGGACCAATCCGTTGACCGCCATGGGCATCGCGACCTTTCCTGCCGTGGCCTGTCTGTGCGCGGCGGTGCTGTTGCGCGATCGGCAGCGCTGGCGCGATTTCTCCTTTCTTTGCGCTGCGGCTGTCCTGCTTGCGGCTGCGTTGACGACGGTCGCAGCAATCCGGGGCTATTCCTACGCCATGTGGCTCGGGATGCCTTTCGTCGCCATCTGCGCGGTTCGCCTCTTCGCCTATCTGAATCTGCGCAGCCTTGTTGCGAGGGTTGTCACCGGCATGATGCTCACGCCCATGGCGCTGTCGGCTTGCGCCATCACCATCGCAGACGCTGCCGGCTTTAACGACACCGACAGCTTCAGCCGCCCTGATTCGAAGGCCTGCTTCCGCACCGCTGCCTATGCGCCGCTCGCTCAATTGCCGCCGGGTCTTGTCGTCACCGATATCAGCTTCGGCCCCTTCCTGCTGGCGCTGACGCCGCATTCGGTGATGGCCGCTCCCTATCACCGGCTGTCGTTCGGCATGATCGCCTCGCAACGTGCGCTCAGTGCCCGGCCGGAGGCTGCGCGTGGCATGCTGCACGGTCTCAAGGTCGACTACGTGATGGTCTGCGGCGACCGGCCGCCAGTCGGGCTGGCTGCGAGCGACCGTGGCGCTTCTCTTTGGGGTCAGTTGCATGCGGGCCGCACGCCCGATTGGCTCGCCCCCATTCCGCAACCGGCGGGGCAACCCTTCGCCGTCTACCGGGTCCGGTCCTGACCCATTCACGCGCCGTGGCAGGACCGATCTCCTTGCAGCCCAATGTGTGCCTCCTATATGAGCCATGGCGTCGCAGGGGTGCGACGCGCTGGTTTGTGAGGGGGTCGGAAGGGGTTGCCGCAGTTCGGCTGCGGTCTCCATTCGGGTGCCGGCAAGGGCCCGGCCGATCTGCCTGAAAGAGAGGATTACGAAAATGGCGAAGGTCATCGGCATCGACCTCGGCACCACCAATTCGTGCGTGGCCGTGATGGAAGGAAAGGCCCCGCGGGTTATCGAAAACGCGGAAGGCATGCGCACCACGCCCTCGATTGTGGCGTTTACCGACGACGGCGAGCGCCTCGTTGGCCAGCCGGCCAAGCGCCAGGCGGTTACCAATCCCGAGAAGACCATCTTCGCGGTCAAGCGCCTGATCGGCCGCCGTTACGACGACCCGATGGTCGAGAAGGACAAGAAGCTCGTCCCCTACAAGATCGCGCGCGCCTCCACTGGCGATGCCTGGGTCGAGGTGGACGGCAAGACGTATTCGCCCTCGCAGATTTCCGCCTTCATCCTGCAGAAGATGAAGGAGACGGCAGAGGCCAATCTCGGCCAGAAGGTCGAGCAGGCCGTCATCACCGTTCCCGCTTACTTCAACGACGCGCAACGCCAGGCCACCAAGGACGCCGGCAAGATCGCGGGTCTTGAAGTCCTGCGCATCATCAACGAGCCGACAGCGGCAGCGCTTGCCTACGGTCTCGACAAGCAGAAGCAGGGTACCATCGCGGTCTACGACCTTGGCGGCGGCACCTTCGATATTTCCATTCTCGAAATCGGCGACGGCGTGTTCGAGGTGAAGTCGACAAACGGGGACACCTTCCTCGGTGGCGAAGACTTCGACATGCGTCTGGTCAATTATCTCGCCGATGAATTCCAGAAGGAGCAGGGCATCGATCTGCGCCGCGATAAGCTCGCACTGCAGCGCCTGAAGGAAGCCGCCGAGAAGGCGAAGATCGAACTGTCCTCGACCACGCAGACCGAAATCAATCTGCCGTTCATCACGGCTGATGCGTCCGGTCCGAAGCATCTCACGATGAAGCTCACCCGCGCCAAGTTCGAGGCGTTGGTAGACGACCTTGTGCAGAAGACGATCGAGCCCTGCCGCGCCGCGCTGAAGGATGCCGGCCTGTCGGCCGCCGAGATCAACGAAGTCGTTCTCGTCGGCGGCATGACGCGCATGCCCAAGGTGCAGGAAGTCGTGAAGCAATTGTTCGGCAAGGAGCCGCACAAGGGCGTCAACCCGGACGAAGTCGTCGCCGTCGGCGCGGCGATCCAGGCGGGCGTGCTGCAGGGCGACGTCAAGGACGTGCTCCTGCTCGACGTCACGCCGCTGTCGCTCGGCATCGAGACGCT
>CAZSAW010000148.1:0-5862 GCA_964604745.1 uncultured Hyphomicrobiales bacterium | reverse complement strand
CAGGCGCCGTAAAGCGATAGCGGGGTGATGCCGGTGAGGCCGCCACAGCCTTCGCCCATGTTCGGTCCGGTGGACCAGCTCACGACGCCGATGACGGCGAGGCGTCCGCCGATCTCGGCGAAAGCCGCGCCGCCGGAATCGCCGGTGCAGGCGCCGAGGCCCGGACGTTCGCCGCGTGTCGCAGCGTCCATGAGACGGATCTGCAGATTGCCGGGCTTGCCGGTGGCAACGAGTGTCGCGGCGCGCAGCGTGCCGCCGCTCTTGCCGTTGCCGCGCTCGCTCACGCCGTAGCCTGCGACGACGAAGCGGTCGCCGACGGCAACGGCCAGCGGACTGAGATGCACCGCTGCGGGCGTCGCCTTTGCGACCGGGGCGGCGAGCTTGAGCAGCGCAACGTCCGCCGTGGCGCGATGCGCAAGCAGCGTATTGAGACTGAATTGCGGATGCCGCTCGACCTGCGCGACATCGCGCAGGCTCGGCTGCCGCCGCGCGTTGAATTCGACGAGTTTGTAGTCCGCGCCCGGCAGCACGCAATGCGCGGCGGTGAGCACGAGGTCGCGCGCGATCAGCGTGCCGGTGCAGGAATTGCCGCGCGACCCGACGATCATGACCGCCGCGCGTGGCGCGCCCTCGGGCGCACCGGCGCCGCCGACCATGGCGGCGGCGGGAAAAGCACAAGACCAGCAGGCGAGGGCGATGACGAGGCGGCGCGGCATGGCGCCGATCAGCCCCGGCGCTGCGCGTTTGTCAATCAGGTTGGAGCCGCAATGTCCGCACTTCTTCTGAGCCCGCCAGCGGCAGAGCCGATCTCGCTCGCCGAGGCCAAGCAATTCCTGCGTGTCGCGCATGACGACGACGATGACGTGATCGGCGCACTCATTGCCGGTTCGCGCATTCACGTCGAGGCGCAGACGCGGCGCGCCCTGATCACGCAAACGTGGCGTATTGCGCTTGATACCTGGCCGGCGAGCGGCGCGATCCCGATCGTGCCGTCGCCGTTGCAGCAGGTCTCGGCGGCGCGTGTCTATCGGGCCGACAACACGGCCGAGACAATCAATCTGGCGTCCTTCGCGCTCGATCTGGCCGCCGATCCGAACGTCATTCTTTTTTCGCCCGGTGTACTGCCAATGCCAGGCCGGACGCAGGCGGGAACCGAGCTCGACGTGGCGGTCGGCTATGGCGACGCGGGAGACGACGTGCCCGAGCCACTGCGCCAGGCGATCCGGCTGCTGCTGGCGCATTGGTATGAGAACCGCTCTGTCGTCGGCACGGGTGCGACGGCGCTGCCGCACAACGTGACGGCCCTGATCGCGCCCTATCGGATCCTCTCGCTATGATCGATCCCGGTTCTCTCCGCCATCGGCTGGTGCTCGAAGCGCCGGTCGAAACGTCGGATGACGCCGGCGGCGTCGTGCGCAGTTACGAAGCCGGCGCGACCTTGTGGGCCGCGATCGTGCCAATCTCGGCGCGCGGCGATGCCGATGCATCACAGTTCGGCGCTGCGGTTTCGCACCGCATCGTCGTTCGCAAGGGGGCCGACATCTCGACGCGGCATCGCCTGCGCGACGGCGCGCGCATCTTTCGCATCGTTGCGTTCCGCGATCCGGACGAAAGCGGCCGCTTCATCGAGATCACGGTCGAAGAACTGACGGACTGAAGCCCGTCGCACACCATCATATTGAACGATCAGGAGTGACGGATGTCGACAGCCGCCGCGGCGCTGCGCGCTGCGATTCACGATGCGCTCGTTGCCGACAGCGCGCTCGCCGGCGTTCTCGGCGGGGCGAAAATCTATGACGAGCCGCCGCGCTCCGTCTCATTTCCGTATGTGACTTTGGGCGAGGCACGGGTCACGGACTTTTCCACCGGAACCGAACCGGGCGAAGAGCACCAGCTCACGCTGCATGCCTGGTCGCGCGAAGGCGGGCATCGGCAGGCGCACCTCATCGCCGGCGCGCTCCTGCAGGCCCTGGATGACGCGCCACTGACGATGAGCGGGCACACGCTCGTCAATCTTCGCTTCTCGCTTGCCGATATCCGCCGCGAAGCCGATGGGCGCACCTATCACGCGATGGTGCGCTTTCGCGCCGTCACCGAGCCCGCGGCCCGAAGGGACACCAATGCATTTACGTGAGGACCGATCATGAGTGCCCAGAAAGGCAAGGACCTTCTCATCAAGATCGCCGACGGCGAAACGTTCGCGACGATCGCCGGGATGCGCTCGCGGCGGCTGGCCTTCAATGCCGAGACCGTCGACGTCACGCACGCGGAGTCCGCCAATCGCTGGCGCGAATTGCTGGAAGGTGCTGGCGTCAAGCGCGCGTCGCTCTCAGGTCGTGGTCTGTTCAAGGACGCGGACTCCGACACGCTGGTGCGGCAGGTGTTCTTCGACGGCGCGGTGCGCACCTACCAGGTCATCATTCCCGATTTCGGCATCGTCGAAGGCGCGTTCCAGATCACGAGTCTGGAATTCGCCGGCGAGCACAATGGCGAGGTGACGTATGAACTCTCGCTGGAATCGGCGGGCGAATTGACCTTCACCGCGATCTAGAGGGCGATTCCATGGCCAACCGTCATCGCGGCGAGATCGAAGCGCGCATCGGCGGTGTCACGCGCCGGCTGGTGCTGACGCTTAACAGTCTCGCCGAGCTTGAGGCAGCGTTTGGCGCCGACGATCTTGTCGCGCTCGCCGATCGTTTCGGCACGGGCCGGCTCAAGGCGCGCGACCTCACCCGCATTATCGGCGCCGGCCTGCGTGGGGCGGGCGAATCCATTTCCGATGACGACGTGGCGCAGCTTGCAGTCGATGATGGCGCGCAAGGCTATCTGCGTATCGCCGTTGCACTTCTGAACGCGACCTTCGGAGGGTCAGCCGCGCCAAACCCTCCGGCGCCGCAGGAGCCGGCGTGAAGGCCGAACCGTTCCCCTGGGAACGCGTGATCGGCTTTGCGCTCGGCATCCTGCGGCTGCCGCCCCACCATTTCTGGACGATGACGCCGCGCGAACTGGCACTGGCGATCGAGGCGGCGACCGGCGGCGCGGCGCGTCCGCTCGAGCGCGCGGCTCTGCATGATCTGATGACGAGGTTTCCCGATGGCGGATGACACCAGTGATAGTGGCGGCGACGGCCTGTCCGACACTCTCGGTCGGCTCGACCTGCGCACACAGGACCTCACGCGTACGGCGAATGGTTTTGCGCGCGCGATGACGAGCGCCTTTGCGCAATCGGTTACGGGCGCGCGCGGCTTTGACGACATCCTGAAGTCGCTCGCCTTGCGCATGTCGGCTCTCGCGCTGCAATTGAGTCTGAAGCCCATCACCAATGCGCTTGCCGGCGGGTTCGATTCCATTCTGGCGGGATTGTTCGGCGCCAACGCAATGAGCGTGAAACCGTTTGCTGCGGGCGGCGTCATCGGCACGCCAAGCTATTTTCCGCTGGGCGGAGGAAGCGTCGGCCTTGCCGGCGAAGCGGGGCCTGAAGCGATCATGCCGCTGACGCGCGGTTCGGATGGCCGGCTCGGCATCGCCGCGAATGGCACAGGTGCTGGTTCGATCACCGTGAACATCACGACGCCCGATGCCGAAAGTTTCCGCCGCTCGGAAGTCTATGTCACCGGCCAGATTGCACGTGCCGTCGCGCGCGGCCAGCGCGGGATGTGACACGCGATGACCGTGGCTTTTCACGAAATACTGTTTCCACTGGACATTGCCCTGCGCAGTGCCGGCGGACCGATGCGCCTGACCGAGATCGTGACGCTCGGCTCCGGGCGAGAGGAGCGCAATGCGCGCTGGGCGCATTCGCGCCGCCGCTATGATGCGGGCTATGGCGTCAAGACACTCGATGCACTGTCGCAGGTCGTGGCGTTCTTCGAAGAGCGGCGCGGACGTCTGCACGGTTTCCGCTGGCGCGACCGCCTCGATCATTCCTCGGCTGCGCCGGGCGGCAATGTGTCAGCCGGCGACCAGGCGATCGGCAGCGGCGACGGAGAGACGGCGAGCTTTCAGCTCGTCAAATCCTACGGCGGCGCCTACGCCCCGTATCAGCGCCCGATCGGGAAACCGGTCGAAGGTAGCGTGCGCGTCGCGCTCGGCGGCGTCGAGGTAGAGGAGGGCGAAGCGTTCGCCTGCGATGCCACGACGGGCGTGATCAGCTTTCTGCCCGGCCAGGTGCCCGAGAGCGGGGCATCGGTCACGGCCGGATTTCTTTTCGACGTGCCGGTGCGTTTCGACACCGATTATCTCGAAGTCGACCTGTCGGCTTTTGCCGCCGGCGCCATTCCCAAAATTCCGCTCGTCGAGATCAGGCTCTGACATCATGCGCACCATTCCCTCCGCGCTGCAGGCGAAACTCGATTCGGGCGTGACGACGTTGTGCCGCTGCTGGGTGCTGACGCGGCGCGACGGCATCGTGCTTAGCTTCACCGACCACGATGAGGATGTCCTCCTAGGTGACGTCGTGTGCCGCGCGGGCACCGGGCTTACCGGCTCGGAAGCGACGCAGCAACTCGGGCTTGCGGTCACGGCTGCGGAAATTTCCGGCGCGCTGTCGGACGAGGCGTTGAGCGAAGCCGATCTTGCCGCCGGCCGTTACGATGCCGCGAGCATCGAGCTGTTCACCGTCGACTGGAGCGAACCGCCCCTGCATGTGAGCATGGCCAAAGGCACGCTCGGTGAAATTAGGCGTGAGGGCGGAGCCTTTATCGCGGAAATGCGCGGCCTCGCCGATCATCTCTCGCAGGAATCGGGCCGGCTTTATACCGCGAGCTGTGACGCCGATCTCGGCGACGCCCGCTGTGGCGTCAACCTCGACGATCCGGCGTTCAGCGGCGCCGGCGACGTCGCCGCGCTCAAGGGCATTTCGACCTTTCCGCAACAGGGCTCGACGCGTTTACCGATGACTGGTTCAGCGCCGGCAAGCTTACCTGGCTGACCGGCGCGAATGTGGATCTTGCGATGGAGATCAAGCGCCATCACGCCGAGGATGGCGTGGTGACGTTCGATCTCTGGCAGGCGATGACTGAGCCGATCGCGATCGGCGATACTTTCCGCGTCACGGCGGGCTGCGACAAACGTTTCGCCACCTGCCGCAACCGTTTCGCCAATGCCGTCAACTTTCGCGGCTTACCGCACGTCCCGGGTAACGACTTCGTCGTCAGCTATGCCATCGCCGGCGAGCCCGGACACGATGGCCTCAGCTTCGGGGAATCGTGATGCCATTGATGCGCTCGCATATCGTCGCCGAAGCGCGATCGTGGCTCGGCACGCCATACCGCCATCAGGCCTCGCTGAAAGGTGTGGGCTGCGACTGTCTCGGACTCGTGCGCGGCGTCTATCGCGCGCTTTTCGGCGTCGAGCCTGAAATCATTCCCGCTTACGGCGCCGATTGGGCGGAGGCGAGCGGCGAGGAAAAGCTCGCGCGGGCGGGAGCGCGTCATCTCGTTCCCATCGCCTGTGACACCTTCGGGCCAGGCGACGTCGTGCTGTTTCGCTGGCGCGCGCATTGCGTCGCCAAACATGCGGTGATTGTTACGGCGACGGATCGCATGATCCATGCGCATGACGGCGCCGCCGTTGCCGAGGTCGCCTTCTCAACGTGGTGGCTGCGCCGGCTCGCCTACGCATTTTCATTTCCCGGCGTGAGCGACTGAATCGTTTCCGCCACCGCGCGTTCTGGATATCTCTCATGGCTGCATTGCTTTTGTCCGCGGCGGGTGCGGCCGCCGGCGCATTGCTGGGTCCGGCCGGGGCGATCCTCGGCCGCGTCGCCGGTGCGCTTGCGGGCAACGTTATCGACCGTTCGCTGTTCGGGCCGCATCGCTCGATCGAAGGCCCGCGCCTGGCCGATCTCGACATCATGGCCTC
>CAZSAW010000147.1:0-12030 GCA_964604745.1 uncultured Hyphomicrobiales bacterium | reverse complement strand
CCCGGTGAGGATGATCCCATCGTTGCCGAGTGCTTCGACGCGGATATCCGCATCGGGAACGACCTGTTTGACGGCGGCGCGAATGCCGTTGAGGTCGCGTTTCACCGCAAGGTCGAAGCCGGCAATCTGCTTGCCTTCGGCGTCGAAGAAAAAGACGCTGGTCTGGCCGATCGCGACGCCGATGATGTAGGCCCGGCGCGAGGAACGCACGACGGCGTTGGCGATGCGCGGATCGGCGACGAGTACGTCCTTGATGTCGCGTGGTAGATCTATCACGACTGATTTGCCCATGCCCAGCGGAACGAAACGTGAGCTCTCTTCACTTCCCACGACCTGGATGACCGGCGTGCGCGCATCGACCGCCGGCATGCGCGGCTCGGCTGCGGAGGCGAGATGGGCAACGCTACTCGCTCCCAGCACGAACAAAGCGGCAAGCCCCGCAGTTCGGATCGCCGTCTTTCTCGCCATGTCGTGTTTCCTTTCGTAGTCCGTCACTTCGGCATTGTCATTTTGGTCACGCCGAACCGCACCATATTGACGCCAGTGCGCTTGTCGTCCTCGTCGTCCGGCTCATTGGTCTTGCCGATGTCGACGATGCTGCGGAGCGAGAGCGACAAGGTGCCAAGCTGCCTGGCGAGCGCGAGCGTCTCGGCCTGACGCGGCCTCATCTCCAGCGTCGCGGTCTTGCCGACTACGACCTTCTGCCCGTTCTTCTCTTCGACCGTCTGGTCGATCGCGAGAACGCGCACATTGGAGAGAATGGTTTCGCTGGTATTGGCCTCAGGGTTGTTTCCGCGCTCGTTTTCTTTCTCGCGCTTCGACAGGATGACGTCGACATGGTCCCCTGGCAGGATGAAGCCGCCGGCGCCCGTCTCAGGCGAGATTTCGGTCGAGATGGCACGCATTCCTGCCGGCAGGGCCGCGGCCATGTAGCCGGACGAGCCGTCGATCTTGACGAGTTTGGAATCCCGGATCGGTTCGCCGGCAAAGAATGTCGAGCGCGCGACCGATCCGGCCAGTTTTTCGATGGCGTCGGGCCTGTCGCTTTTGCGGACGAAATTGGGGCTGGTCGTCGCGGCGGGCCAGGCTTGCCATTGCAGATCCTGGGCGGACACAACTTGGCCAATGCCGATATCGCCCTTGGCGATGAGGACATCGACGGTGTCGTATTGTGCAACGGGAGTGGGCGCGGGCTTGTCCCCGCCTCCGCTTGCCAGCAGAGCGGCAACGCCGCCAGCGGCCACAGCTACTCCGAGCACGACTAGACGCGCAGCTTTCATACGCTTCACTTTCCACAAACGCGGCGGCCGGGTACGGGCCGTCTGTTCGCGATCTCACCACCGAAAGGTCAATTCGTGGTTAATGAGGCGTATCCAAATCAAGTTAATATAGAATTGATCGCCGCCCGGCCCCGTGGTGGCCGTCGTTTTACGCGAGGGTGAGAACGCTGATAGCTGGTTATTAGAAACCGGCCGCCGTCATCCACGAAGTGTCGGGATAAACGGCGAGCGCCGCAGCGGCGAGCGCGATCCCGTACGGAATGCCGGAATCCATCCGGTGTAGACGCACGATCCATTCTTGGCGCGTGAGGATCTCTGGCAGAGGATGAAAGCGGAAGCGAATGAGCAGGAATGTCAGCACGCCGCCGAAAAGCGATGCCAGAAGCACGTAATTGAGAAGCTGATCGAAGCCAAGCCAGAGCGCGGTCGCTGCGGCGAGCTTCGCATCGCCGCCGCCAATCCAGCCGAGTGCGAAGAACGTGAATGTGACGGCGAGAACGATGGCTGCAGCGCCGAAATGCCAGAGCATTTCACTGCCGCTCATGCCGGTGATCGCCGCCATGGCGAGAAAGCCCGAGACAAGAATGAGCGAGACCCGGTTCGAGATCGTCATGGTCACGAGATCGCTCGACGCGGCGAATGCCATCATGGCCGGGAAGAGCAGAAGTTTGACTGCGTCGATCATGACCTGCCGGCATCCTGCGCAAAATCCGAGGCAAGCTTAGCTTTGTGTTCTTGCTGATCGGTTATTCGCCCGACCTGTAAAAACGCCGCGCTTCCGGCTTTGACCGGAGAGCGCGGCGCTTCGTCGTCGACGGATCTTAGTTCAGCGCGTCCTTGACGGCCGTGAAGGTCGAGGTCAGCTTGCCGCCGAGACCCTGAACCACCGCGATGATAGCCACCGAGATGCCGGCCGCAATGAGGCCGTATTCAATGGCGGTCGCGCCGGATTCGTTGGCGAGAAACTTTTTCACGAGAGTCATGCAGTCCTCCATAAGGTGTGTGGCTGTGCTTGCGGGAGCGCACCCTTTCTACCGCTAGAGTTCCCACAAATCGTAACACCGACTGTTTGCATTTTAACGATCTGCGACTTTTGCAACCGACCAAACGAAAAAGGCCCCGATCAATATCGGAGCCCTTCCGCCAACCGATCGAACGCGATCTCAGTTGAGGGCGTTCTTCACCGAGGTGAAGGTCGAAGTGAGCTTCGAACCCAGGCCCTGAACGACAGCGATGATCGCAACCGAGATGCCGGCGGCGATAAGGCCGTATTCAATGGCGGTCGCGCCGGACTCATCCGACACAAAACGCGAAACAAGAGTCTTCATCACGGGCTCCATTGATCCACACGTGGCTGTCTGAGCGGGGCTCGCGAACTGCTTCTCACAATCCATTCGAGCCATGGCGCACGCTACCAACGCAGAATTGCAGGTGAGTTAATTCAAATGCCGAGAAACAGAGCGTGTTTTTGATTTCCCGGCGTAGTTAATGGTTGATTTCAGCGCTCCATAACCCCGCGAAATCGCGCCAATGCACGGCTCAAGTGATACGCACTCGATGTCGGATCGATCGCGCGCAAAACGCAAGATGCTGCAACATTTGCCTTTCATTCACCTATTTCCGATGAAGTCATTTTTGTCCGAGGCGCCTAGTGGTCGCGGACGGGTTGCTGGCGTTGTTGCGTTGTGTTGCGTATTCGGAGCGTCCCGATGAATGTGTTGAACTGGTTCGCCAGGCATATGCCTGCGGCGTTTGTTTTCGCGACGATGCTGCTTCTGCCCGCGAATGCCGATGCGCCCGGCGACAACGATACGCTCAACGTCGTGCTCGACCACGCAACGCTCGTGAAACTGCCCGATCGCGTGGCTACCGTGGTGGTCGGAAACCCCATGATTGCCGACGTTTCCCTGCAGCCGGCCGGGATGGTCGTCGTCACCGGCAAGGGCTTCGGGACGACCAATCTGATGGCGCTCGATCGTGGCGGCGCGATGCTTCTGGAGAAGACGGTGGTCGTGCGCGCGTCCGCGGCGAACACCGTGACGCTCTATCGTGGCATCCTGCGCGAAACGTACAATTGCGCGCCGAAATGTGAGCAGACGGTCACGCCCGGTGACTCGCCTCAGTTCTTCAGCAATATCTTCACTCAGGTCGGCTCGCGCGCCAATCAGGCTCAAGGCTCGACCCGCTAACCGCGGACCTGCAGGACTGCGCATCATGGTTAGCGTCTGGTGAAGGATTGCGCCGGCTCTCGCGGCGATTCACGCAACAATTCGACAACAGCTCTTTGTTATCACTCAACCGTGCGCCGGCTCATGAGCGGCGCACGGAGCTGGGTGATACATCATGTTGAAGGCGATGCCCGCAAAACTCGCGCAGAAGGCGCGACAGGTGTTCAAGCTCGGTAGCCTGCGTCACCAGGCGCGGCGCTTTCTGCGCCGCGACGATGGAGCAGCCGCTGTCGAGTTCGGTTTGATCGCCGCGCCGTTCCTGGCGCTCGTCTTTGCGATCATGGAAACCGCGATCGTGTTCTTTGGCAGCCAGGTTCTTGAGACCGCGGTGGCCGATTCGGCGCGCTTGATCATGACCGGGCAGGCGCAGAACCAGGGCATGACGCAATCCAGTTTCAAGGACGCGGTCTGCTCCAAGATCTACGGTCTGTTCAATTGCTCGAGCGGCGTGTACGTCGATGTGAAGACCTATTCGTCCTTCGGCAGCGTGGCGCTTTCCAATCCGGTCGACGCCAACGGCAATCTCGTCAACAACTTCACTTATCAGCCAGGCGGTCCCGGCGATATCGTCGTCGTGCGTCTCTATTATCAGTGGCCGATGTATGTATCGCTGCTCGGCTTCGGTCTCGGCGATATGTCGGGCAACAAACGCCTATTCGTTGCTACTGCCGCATTCCGCAACGAGCCCTACCAATGAGGCGCACCATGCTGAATGGAAAGCTCGCGCGGGTGATGCGCTCATTCTGTGGCTTTGGCCGCGACGAACGCGGAATTTCGGCGGTCGAATTCGCGATGCTGCTGCCACTGATGGTGACGCTGTATCTCGGAAGCGTGGAAGTCTCGCAAGGCATCGGCGCCGACCGCAAGGTGACAATGACGGCCCGCTCGGTGGCCGACCTGGTTTCGCAGGTTTCGAGCATCAATAATGCGGCGATGACCAATGTTCTCAATGCCGCAGCTTCGGTGATGGCGCCCTACAAGGTTGCCAACGCCAAGGTGACGGTGTCGCTTGTCGCAATTGACGCCAACGGAAAGGCGACGATCAGCTGGAGCGATACACTCAATGGCACGAAGCGCGCGACCGGATCCGTCGTAACGCTTCCGAGCGCCCTCGTGATTCCGAACACGTCCCTCGTCTGGGGCGAGGTGAGCTATACCTATACGCCCACCATCGGCTACGTCATCACCGGGCCGCTGACGCTGAAAGACCAGATCTTCATGCGGCCGCGCCTGTCTGACACGATCACTCGTACGACGACATAAGCGTCACGGGATCGGCAAGACCGTCGTCGATTTGATTTTCTCCATCGCGAAACGCGACGTGACGTTCTTGAGCGGGACGGCCGCGATCAGTCGTTTGTAGAATGCGTCGTAGGATTGCATGTCGGCGACGACGACCCGGAGCATGTAGTCGACGTCGCCAGCCATCCGATAAAATTCCATCACCTCTGGCATGGCGCTGACGAGTGTGGCGAACCGGCCGAGCCAGTCCTGCGAATGGTCGCCGGTCTCGATCGAGACAAACACCGACAGGCCCAGTCCGATTTTGTCCGGATCGACCAGCGCCACGCGCCGCTGAATGATTCCGTCGGCCTCGAGCCGCTGGATTCGCTTCCAGCACGGCGTTGAAGACAGGCCGACCCGCTGGCCGATCTCAGCCACCGACAGCGAGGCGTCTTCTTGCAGCGTGGCAAGGATCTTCTTGTCGATCGCGTCCATGGAAATAATGTTCTAGGAGAATAGGGCGATTGCCCTATATAGAGAAAATTTTTTTAGCGCAAGGCCTCAGGCCGCCCGGAGAAAATTCTCGACGTCCTGTCGCTTCGGGGCCCCGGTAATCCCGCCGAAGCGGGTGCATTTGACTGCTGCCGCGGCGGCGGCAAAGCGGAGAGCCTCGGGCACCGTCCGCCCTTCGCCGAGGGCGAGGGTGAAAGCGCCGTGATAGACGTCCCCGGCCCCGAGCGTATCGACAGCCCGCACGGGAAACGCCGCCTGTCGGCCCGATTCGGTGCCGTGCCTCCATAGCGTGCCGTTCGGCCCCGACGTCACGGCGAAAAAAGCCGGCGCAGGGCCGGCAACGATGCGCAGCGCTTGCTCCGGGTCGGCACACTCAGCGGTGGCCCGCAGGCCGTGTGCGGAAAAGATGACATGTGTGCTGGCCGCAAAAATCTCGTCGACGAATCCGCTTGGCTCGTCGGCGTCGAGCACCACCGGAAGATTGTGTCGCCGCGCGGCCTGCGCGATCGGCAGTACGAATTCCGGAAAGCGATTGTCGATCAGGACGGCATCGAGGCTTTCGACAAGGGCTTCAACGTTCGCAACGCGCGCTTTGCTCAAAGTTTCATCGCGCCGGTTGACAATCATGCGCTCGCCGGTCGCGTCGACGATGATCGCCGATAACGAAGAGATTGCGCCAGCCACGCGCACCATGGCCGCGCAGTCGACGTTTTCGGCCGTCAGGCGGGCAACGATGCTGTCGCCGATCAGGTCCGAGGCGAGCGGCGAGGCAAGCGCCACTTGTCCGCCCAGCCGCGCAATTGCAATTGCTGCATTGGCGGCGTTGCCGCCGCTCGACTCGGTAAAATTCGAGGCGCGCGACTTTTCTCCGGGAATCGGGAAATGATCGACCTGGAAGATATGATCGAGCACGGAAATTCCGGCGCACAGGATGTGCACAGGTTTCGCCCTGAAGGCGTCAGGCGAAGACGGCATCGCCTTTTTGCACCCAGGCGCGGATGATGTGATGAGCGATCGCGACCGGAGGTGGCGTGATCAGGCCCTTGCCGTGCTGGCGGGCGAGCATCGCGGCAGCCTCGTCGCGATCGAACCAGCGAGCGTCCTCAAGCTCGGTGCGATCGACGACAATGTCGCGCGACGCCGCCTGTGCGTGGCAACCGATCATCAGTGATGACGGAAAAGGCCAGGGCTGCGACGCGAAATAACGAACGGGCCCGCAGCGGATGCCAGCTTCTTCGAGAATCTCACGCCGCGCCGCTTCCTCGATCGTTTCTCCCGGCTCCATGAAACCGGCAAGGCAAGACCAGGTATTCGGCACGAATCGCGCTTGCCGGCCGAGCAGGCATTGCTCGCCTGAAACGGCGAGCATGATGACAACCGGATCCGTGCGCGGAAAATGCTGCGCATTGCATTCCGGGCAGTCGCGCCGCCAGCCGGCATTGACGGCCTTTGTCGGCGCGCCGCAGACGGAGCAGCGAGGATGCCGCGCATGCCAATGCAGGAGTGCCTTGGCTTCGGCGATGGCGGGCAACTCGTCGGCAGAGACGAGGCCCTGCACCGCAATCGAGCGCAAGTCGGTAATGTGCAGGTCATCGCGGGCCTTGAGACGTTCGACTGATGCCGGGTCGAGACCGATGCCGAAACAGCCCGCCCCGGCGTCGAGTCCCAGGAAAATACTGTCGGTCACCTGACCAAGCGCCCGCGCTTCATCGGGCTTGAAGCGTGCATGATAGCCGCTGCCGTTCTTTTTCAGTACGACGAGCTCGCCGCCAACAACGTGAGCGTGACATGCTGCCGCGCGCTCGAGGTTCGCGAGGTACGCTTTATCGTCCCGCTTTTCGGCGGCACGATCGAGCAGGCTTGCGGTGTAGCCGAGATGCGGCTCGGGTCCGAGATCGGGGCGGGATGGCATTGTGAACTCCGGCGGGAGGCAAAATTCGCACGCCATCGCCCATCCTGCAATCGTTCCGCGTTAGCTCAGCCAGATTTTGCGGCGCAGGAGCCTGACGAAATTCTCCAGCTCCTCGGGGTCATGGCTTGTCGGGGGGACTACACCCCAGACCGGTTTCGGCCAGGCCGGGTCCGTACGCCGGCGCGCGATAACGTGGATATGCAATTGCGGCACCATATTGCCGAGAGCAGCGACATTGAGCTTGTCGCATTTGGTGATGTCCTGAACCGCCCGAGAGATGCGTGTGATTTCAGTCATCAGCTGCGCCTGCTCGACCTCTTCGAGATCGATGATCTCTACTGTCTCGTCTCGCCGCGGGACCAGCAGAAGCCAAGGATAATTGGCATCATTGATGATCAGAACACGGCTGAGGGGAAGGTCGCCGAGATTGATGGTGTCGTGTTCCAGCTGGGGATGCAGCGACCATCGCGATTCGCGTTGATTCATTCGTAAATCCAGGCCGTTAGACCGCGCGCACCATACCACGCGGCCGATGCGGCGCGCTTGCTTTCCCCCATCGATGGCCCGATATAGGTCTCGGGAGGTTGGCAGTGGACGAGCCACTCGCCAACCGGGTCAGGTCCGGAAGGAAGCAGCCCTAACGAGCTCCGGTTCGGGTCGCTCGTCAGCCTCCCACCTCTTTCGACATGGCAGCGTCGCCGGCGTTTCGCGCAGCGCGGCCGGAGACACGATGAACGACGCGACAACCCGTTCGCCCGGTTCCGAATCCATGGCCGCGCCGGAGGCGTCCGGCGGCTATCGCGTGCTCGCGCGCAAATACAGACCATCCACATTCGCCGATCTGATCGGCCAGGATGCCGTCGTTCGCACGATTACCAACGCCTTCGAAACCGGACGCATTCCACAAGCCTGGATCCTGACGGGCGTGCGTGGCGTCGGCAAGACGACGACCGCGCGTATTCTTGCTCGTGCCCTCAATTACGAATTGTCCGACGGTTCGATCAAGCAGCCGACCGTGGACATGCCGGTTCTCGGCCTGCATTGCCAGGCGATCATGGACAGCCGGCATATCGACGTTTTGGAAATGGACGCGGCCTCACATAACGGTGTCGATGACATCCGTCAGAT
Organism: uncultured Hyphomicrobiales bacterium; assembly: GCA_964604745.1. Classification (GTDB taxonomy): domain Bacteria; phylum Pseudomonadota; class Alphaproteobacteria; order Rhizobiales; family Xanthobacteraceae; genus Pseudorhodoplanes. The sequence continues at coordinate 3,745 of CAZSAW010000147.1, read as the reverse complement.
CAACGACGCCGTCCGCTACGCGCCGGTCAGCGCGCGCTACAAGGTTTATATCCTCGACGAAGTGCATATGCTGTCGCCTGCGGCGTTCAATGCGCTACTGAAGACACTCGAGGAGCCTCCGCCGCACGCGAAGTTTATTTTCGCGACAACGGAAATTCGTAAAGTGCCCGTCACAGTGCTCTCGCGCTGCCAGCGTTTCGATCTGCGTCGAGTGGAAGCGGGCCTGCTGGTGAAGCATCTGGTGGACATTGCCGAAAAGGAAAAGATCAACGCCGAACCGGAAGCATTGGCGCTCATCGCGCGCGCAGCAGAAGGCTCGGTGCGTGATTCTCTGTCGTTGTTCGATCAGGCGATTGCGCATGCGGCCGGCGCCGTGGCGTCCGATGACGTGCGGCAGATGCTGGGGCTCGCTGATCGCGCAAGGGTGATCGATCTGTTCGAAAATCTGATGCGAGGCGACGTCGCCGCCGCGTTGCAGGAGTTGCGCGACCAGTATGATTCCGGCGCCGATCCGGCCGTGATCCTCTCCGATCTTGCCGAATTCACGAACTTCGTGACCCGGATAAAGGCTGTTCCCAATGTGGCGGACGATGCGTCCCTGAGCGAGGTCGAGCGCACGCGCGGACGTGGCTTTGCCGCTTCGCTGTCGATGCGCGTCCTTTCCCGCACGTGGCAGATGCTGATGAAGGGCATCGCCGAAGTCCAGGCGGCCGATCGGCCGATCGCGGCGAGCGAAATGGTTCTTGTCCGGATCGCCTATGCCGCCGATCTGCCGACACCCGACGACGTCATCCGTTCGCTCAATGAGAGCGGCGAATCCGGATCGGCGCGACCGGTGAATGGCGGTGGTTCCGTGGCGCAAGCTCCCTCGGCGAGTGGTACGGCGCAGCGCTTCGAAGCGCCGCGTGGTGCGCCGCGCTCGGCAGCCTCGACGGCGCCGGTGGCGCGAGTCGCGGAGGACATCGCAGCCGCGCCTGCGGCGCTTGCGATATCAAGTTTCGAAGACCTGATCCGGCTCGCCGCGGACAAGCGCGATTTGCCGACCAAGATTGCGCTCGAACGCGATTTGCGGCTCGTGCGTTGCGAGGATGGCCGGCTGGAAGTCGCGCTTGAGCCAAGCGCGCCGAAGACACTGATCGGCGAGCTGTCGCGCAAGCTCACCGCCTGGACCGGCCGGCGCTGGATGGTTGCCGTTTCGGCCGAACAGGGCGCGCCGACGGTGCGGGAGCAGACGGAGGCGCGGGAGGCCGAGCTCAGACAGGGTGTCCGTGCTGATCCGCTGGTGCAGGCCGTGCTCGATCGATTTCCTGGCGCCGAGATCGTGGCCGTGCGCAATCGTGACTCCAATTTGGATGATGCGGCGTATGCCGTCGAGAGTGGCGACAACGAAGACGACTGACGTAAACGGACGGACGAGGTGGTGGAAGCATGGCGGATTTCATGGGCATGATGAAGCAGGCGGCGCAGCTGCAGGCGAAGATGCAGGCCCTGCAAAGCGAGCTGGAAGCCATGGACATCGAGGGCTCGGCTGGCGGCGGCCTCGTCACTGTCGTCCTGACCGGCAAGGGCGAATTGAAAAATGTCCGCATGGACGATTCGCTGTTGAAGCCGTCGGAGAAGGAAATTCTGGAAGACTTGCTGGTCGCCGCCCATGCCGACGCGCGCAAGAAATCCGAAAGCGTCGTGCAGGAGAAGATGAAGGCCTTGACCGGAGGTCTGCCGTTGCCGCCGGGACTCAAGCTGTTCTGACCATGACGACGCCGCTCGACGATTATCTCATCCGGCCCAATCCGCACGATCCGCGGCTCACCGAGCGCGTATCGGGCGTGGACCAGACCGGGCAGGAGATCGAGACGGTTGTCACGGTCGAGCGGGCGCTGACGATCTTTCTCAACGCGCAGGAAATCGTCACCGCGATGACGATCGGCGATCATCCCGAATATCTCGCGATCGGCTATCTGCTCAACCAGAACATGCTGCAGTCCGATGATGTGATCACAGGCGTCGACTATGACGAGGAATTGGCCGTCGCCGTCGTGCGTACCGAGCGCGCGACCGACTACGAACAAAAGCTGAAGAAGAAAGTGCAGACGTCAGGCTGCGCTCAGGGCACGGTCTTCGGCGATCTGATGGAAGCGATCGAGAATGTTTCGCTGCCCAAAGCCGAATTTCGTACATCCTGGCTTTATGCGCTGACGCACAAGATCAATACGACGCCGTCCCTTTATCTCGAGGCCGGCGCCATTCACGGTTGCGTGCTGGCGCAGCAGGATCGGCCGCTTGTCTATATGGAGGATGTCGGTCGTCACAATGCGGTCGACAAGATCGCTGGCTGGATGTTCCAGAACCGTGTTCCGGCGCATGACAAGATTTTTTACACGACCGGCCGTTTGACCTCGGAAATGGTGCTGAAAACGGTCCGCATGGGCATTCCCATTCTCGTTTCCCGCTCGGGGTTCACTGCTTGGGGCGTCGAGCTTGCACGCAAGGCCGGGCTGACGCTGATCGGGCGCGCGCGGGGCAAGCGCTTTGTCGCGCTTGCCGGTGCGGAACGGATCGTCTTCGACCAGGATCTGTCCTATGTCGAAGACGAAAGCGCCAAGCACCGCCGCAAGGCGGCCGTGCACGACGACTAGAGCACATCATTCTTCCGGTGACCGTTCCTCCGACAATTGGCCTGATCCTCGCGGGCGGTTTGGCGCGCCGCATGGGGGGCGGCGACAAGGCTCTGATCGAGATCGGTGGCGCAACGATTCTTGATCGCGTTCTGGCACGGTTGCGCCCGCAATGCGCCAGTCTCGTCATCAATGCCAACGGAGATCCCGCGCGTTTTGCGCGTTTTGGTTTGCCGGTTGTCCCCGACGACATTCCGGATTTTGCCGGGCCGCTTGCGGGAATTCTCGCGGGACTCGACTATGCCGCGGCCAATCATCCCGCCATCGAATGGGTCGCGAGCGTGCCGGGCGATTGTCCATTCCTGCCGCGCGATCTTGTCATTCGCCTGCATCGCGCACGTGAGGACGCCACGCTGCCGCTCGCTTGTGCCAAATCCGGTGACTGGCGGCATCCGGTGGTCGCCTTATGGCGCGTTGATCTGCGCGAGGATTTGCGCCGTGCGCTCGTCGCCGGCATGCGCAAGATCGAAGTGTGGACGGCGCAGCACGGCATCGCCATTGCCGAATGGCCGGATCGTCCTGTCGATCCATTTTTCAACGTCAATTCCCCGGACGATCGCGACAAGGCCAACGCCATCGCGGCGGAAAACCCGGCAGCCTGACGGCCCGCTCAATCGAGCAAGGCGGTGTAAGGCAGATAATCCACCCGCATGCCCGGCCGAACGGCGACGACATCGGGCGGCAACACGACAAGTCCGGTGGTGCGCGTCAGGCTCGTCAGGAGACCTGCGCCTTCCAGCGGAAATTTTTCGACCTCGATTTCGCCATTCATCATGCGGGCGCTGACGCGGAGATATTCCTGCCGCCCCTGTCTCTTCTTGTGGTGAAAGGCCGCACGTGCCGGGCTTGGCATAATCGATTCCGGTACGGCGCCTGCGAGACGCAGGATCAGGGGCCGCACCACATTGATGAACGTGACGAACACGGCTGCCGGATTGCCAGGCATCCCCACGAATGCCGTACCAGAAACGACACCCATCGCCACCGGACGGCCGGGCTTTATCGCAAGACGCCAGAACACGAGGCGGCCGAGCCGTTCGACGGCAGTCTTCACGTGATCGGCTTCCCCG
>CAZSAW010000146.1:0-7800 GCA_964604745.1 uncultured Hyphomicrobiales bacterium | reverse complement strand
GTCTTGGTTTGATCGGCTATGGCCATATTGCACGCCATGTCGCGCGTCGTGCTGAAGCGTTCGGGATGACGGTTTTTCACCACACGCGATCCGGCAAGGACGAGCCCGGCTGGCTCCCGTTCGATGACCTTCTGACGCGCTGCGACATTATCAGTCTGCACTGCCCGCTCAACGAGTCGACAAGACATCTGATCAACGCTGACACGCTGAACAAGACGAAGCGTGGCGCAATCCTGATCAACGTCTCGCGCGGACCGGTCGCTGAAATCACGGCGCTCGTTGCCGCGCTGAAGGCCGGCCAACTCGCAGGCGCCGGCCTCGACGTGTTCGAATTCGAGCCGGATGTACCGGCCGAATTGATGAGCATGCAAAATGTCGTTCTCTCGCCGCATATCGGTGGGTGCACGCGCGAGGCGCGCGAAAGCGCATTTCGTACCTGCGCGGATAATGTCATTCGCGTACTGTCCGGCGATCGGCCGAAGACCCCGGTGTTCTCCATGCCGTCATGACACGAAGCGCTTGGGTTCGAGCGATAGGCCGGCCGCGAAGGTCGCCCGCGTGATCCAGCATCATTGGACGGCTGACAACTTGTAGAAGCGGGTGGCTGTGTCCCGGAAAAGATCGGTTCGCTCAGCGGCGGAATAGGATGCGGTAACGCGCTTATAGGCGTTCCACATCGCGGTGTAGCCGCAGCTGCCTTTGTCGACCGGAAAGTTGCTTTCGAACATACAGCGCCGCGTTCCGAACAATTCGATGCAGGCTTCGATGGTGTCGCGCCAAAGCCCGGCAAGCATCTCGGATGTAGGTGGCAGCCGCTCCTCGTGCACTGCAAGACCGTAGGCTCGGAGCCCGAGCCCGCCGATCTTGACGAAGGTATTTTCGTTTTCGGCGACCGCAGCCATGCCTTTCCGCCAATCTGCAAAGGCTTCTTTACGTTTGCCCTTATAGGGACCAATGCCGAGCATGCCGCCCGAATGGTCGATCACAATCGACGTCGTAGGGAAGGCACGGGCAAGATCGCGCAGATCCGACAGCTGCGAATGATACATATAGGCATCGAATGTCAGCCCGAGCGGCGCAAGGTGCGCAAAGCCCTTGCGGAAATCCGGCTGAAGCAGAAGGTCGTGCGGCGGATTTGAGAGTGAGCCGCGCGCTGCCGGATCAGGATGCCACGCCGAGATGTTGCGGATGCCGCGAAAGCGACCTTTGCCGGTTTCGATCTGCGCCTCGAGAACGGCTTTGGCACGATCGCCAAGCCGCAGGTCGACATATCCGACAATCCCTGCGCAAATATCGATTGGGCCATGCGGTCCCGGTTGCACGCCTGCCGTGGTCAGCACGAATTCTGTTTCGCCCAAGGGCCGAAAGTCAGGGTCGCCATCGGCGCGGTAATGCTCACGGCATTCGATGAAAACGGTGGCTCGCACATTATTATCAGCAACGTCGGCCAGAAACTCCGGCACGAGGTAACGCGCGTCGCCCTTGACCCAGAAGTGGTGATGCGGGTCGACGATCGGCAGATCCGGTTCGATCGTAGTTTCCGTGCGCAGCGCCAGCCACTCCGCGCGCACCGGCAGGTGAATATTTGTTGCTTCAGCCATCAATAGCTCGGGTCTCGGCGACGCAGCTGGTCGCTGCTAACATCACCAATGTTGGACACGCCCATCAACGACATCGTGTTGTCGAGTTCGTCGCGGAAGATATCGAGCGCGCGGCCGACGCCATCTTCGCCGCCCGCACAGAGACCCCACAAATACGGCCGCCCGATAGCGCACGCGGTCGCGCCGAATGCGCGCGCGATGAAGATGTCGATGCCACGGCGGACGCCTCCGTCGACGATCAGCTGCGCGCGGCCTTTCACGGCAGCGGCGATGTCCGGCAAGGCATCGATCGCCGATGGGACGCGGTCGAGCTGACGTCCGCCATGATTGGAAATCATGATACCGTCGGCGCCGGCCTCTATTGCCTTTACCGCATCCTCGGGATGCAGAATGCCTTTCACGACAAACGGCCCCTTCCACATACCGCGAATTCGGGCGACGTCGTCCCATGTGATGGTGGGATCAAACAGGTTGCCGTCGCGCCGAGCGATGCTTTTCATTCCCATAGCGCCCGGCACTTCGAAATTGCCAAAGCGGGGAGGGCATTGGATGGCACCGATAAGCCAGCCCGGCTTTGTCATCACGTTGACGATGTTTGCGAGCCGCGGGCGAAGAGGAATGGTGAACGCGTTCCGCTCGTCCCGCTCGCGGCGCCCATGCACTGGCAAATCGATCGTGACGCAAAGCGCGCGGTACCCGCTGTTCTGCGCGCGCTGGATCAATGTTTTCATCCAGTCGCGATCTTTCAGGAAGTAGAGCTGAAACCAGCGATCCGCGTCCGGTGCCGCCTTTGCGACCTCCTCCATCGAACAGACGGAATTTGTCGACAGGCAAAGCGGAATGTTGGCTTTTGCGGTGGCGCGAACAGCCGCGAGTTCGCCATGCGGCCAGAACATGCCGGCAAGGCCGGTTGGCGACAGCACCAGCGGCATATCGGCGTTGCGGCCGAGCATATCGGTCGAAAGGTCCCGCCGGCTCACATCGACGGCGTAACGCGGAACGAGCGTCCACTTTCCGAAGTCCGTCTCGTTGTGGCGCATGGTGATTTCATCGCCGGCTGCGCCGTCGATGAAATCGAACAGCGCGTGAGGCAGACGCCGGGCGGCAAGATCACGCAACGCGGCGATAGAGACTGCGCGCGCCATTTTTGCGCCGCGTGGCTCCGACGGGGATTTACTGGTCATTCCCTTCCATCCAAGATGATGCTGCAATGCAATGCAGTTTTGCTAAGCCGCAGTGCCGCTACCGCCAGCGCTTATATTCCTGCGGGCGATGCCTTTTGGTTATCGGGCGATTGCTTCCGCCCTCCTTGCCCCGACGCGATAATTGCAGCAACTGCAAGGCCGCACCGGACTCTATTTTCGCGTCGGATCACTCGTTATGACATCCGGCATCATTTTCGTCGCCGGCGACCGGTGACGATTGCTCGAATGATAACGGACGACATGTCCGAAACCGAAGGGAGAAACCAAGATGAAATTCTCGATCGTTGCGGCCGCCGTGACCGCTGCCGTTCTTGGCTTGGCGCCGGTGCATCCGGCGCAGGCGCAGACGAAAGTCCTGAAATTCGCCTCCATTCAGGCCACCGGCCAGCCTTCCTACAAGGGCATGCAGAGGATGGCCGAGATCATCGAAAAGAAGACCAACGGCGCCTACAAGCTGCAGCTCTTCGCTGACTCCCAGCTCGGCACCGAGCAGGAATCCGCGGAAGGCGTGCAGTTCGGCACGATCGACATGTACATGGGCTCGTCGGGCGCGGTCGGCCGCTTCCTGCCGTCGCTCGAGGCATTCTCGTCGCCTTACATCTGGCGCGACGTCGACCACATGATGAAGGTCGTGCGCGGGCCGATCGGCGAGGAGATCAACCAGGATCTGATCAAGAAGACCGGCATCCGTATCCTCGATATGGGCTGGTTCTTCGGTGCGCGTCACATCGCCACCAAGAATTTTGCCGTGAACAAGCCCGACGATCTCAAGGGCCGCAAGATCCGCATGCAGCCGACCACGATCTATATCGAGGCGATGCGGGCCATGGGCGCCAACGTCCAGTCGCTCGATTGGAAGGAAGTCTACACCAGCATGCAGACAGGCGTGATTGAGGGCTTCGACAGCCCCGTCAACGTGCTTGCTGCGCGCCAGATGTGGGACGTGCTCAACAATCTGAGCTTGACGAGCCACATCATGCAAAACATGGTCGTCATCATCAATGAAGACCTGTTCAAGAGCATGAAGCCCGACGTGCAGAAAATCTTCATCGAGGCCGCACGCGAGGCTGGCGACTTTCAGACCGACCTGACGATCAAGGGCGATGAAGCGGCGATCGAGTTGATGAAGCAGCACAATGTGAAGGTGACGACCCCTGACATCGCCGCGTTTCGCGCTGTGACGGAAAAGGTCCACAACCAGTTCGAAAGCAAGTGGTCGCCGAAGCTGTATCAGCGTATTGTCGACACCAAGTAGCGAGCTTGGCCGGGCAATCATGAAGGTGATGCGTTTTCTCGACGGGGTCGTGTGGTGGGCTTTGGCCCTGATTACGGCCGTCATGTGCATCGCCATCTTCGTCCAGGTGCTGTGCCGATTTTTCTTCGGCACAGCAATCGTCTGGGCGGAGGAATTCGCGGTACTCCTGTTCGCATGGACGATATTTCTGGGCGGCGCTTACGCACAGGCGACCGACTCGCATTTGTCGATCGATGCTTTCCGCAACGTGGTCGGCAAGAATTTCGCCTTGGCGATGGATATATTCCGCCTCGTCATTATTGCGATCTGCTCGGTTGTTGCGATCTGGCAGGGCGTGAAGCTCACGCTGCGCGCTCTGCCGTTGCTCTATCCGGCGATGGAAATCACGCGCTCATTCCTTTACGCCAGCGTACCGGTTGGCTTCGGTATCGGCCTCATCTACATGGCGGCCGACATCTACAATCGCTGGTGGCGCGGGGATCGCGCGGGATAGTCAGATGGTCTGGATCATCTTCTCGGCGTTCATCGTCCTCTTGGCGCTGAACATTCCCGTTTCCTACGCGATGCTGGTCATCTGCGTCGGCTATCTCGTCTGGAATTGGCAGATTCCTTTCATCGTCGTTGCCCAGCAGCTCGGCGCAGGCACAGATCAGTTTCTGCTTCTGTCGATCCCGTTCTTCTATCTCGCTGGCGAGTTCATGGCGCATGGCGGCATCACGCAGCGCCTCGTCGATCTGGCGCGCGCCATGGTCGGCCACCTTCGCGGCGGACTCGGCCACATGACCGTCATTTCCAGCATGCTGTTCGCTGGAATCAGCGGCTCGGCTGTGGCGGATATGGCCGCGCTCGGCCGCATTGAAATCAGCATGATGCAAATCGCGGGATACCCGCTTGGATTCGCTGCGGCGATCAAGACCGCGGCCGCGACGCTGGGCCCCATTATTCCACCAAGCATACCGATGGTCGTCTATGGGAGCCTGTCCGATACCTCCGTCGGAAGACTCTTTCTCGCCGGGTTCGTCCCCGGGGCGCTGATGGGCCTGTTTCTCATGGCGGCCGTCAGCGTCGTTGCCAGGCGGCGCAATTTTCCGCGAACCGAGTGGGTCGGCTGGCGCGTGCTGGGACTGAAGCTGATCGGCTCGATCCCGGTCATGGTCCTGCCGGTGATCATCCTTGGCGGAATCTTCGGCGGCTTCTTCACTCCCACGGAAGCGGCAATCGTCGCAGCCGCCTATGCGCTCGTCATGGGACTTCTGATCGGCGAACTGCGCTTCGCAGCCATCCCCGGGATTCTGGTGAAGGTCGCGGTAGACAGTGCGCAGGTCATGTTCATTCTCGCTTGCGCAGCGGTCTTCAGCTGGATCCTCGCCCGCGAAGCGATCCCGGCTCAACTTGCCTCGATCGCGCTCCAGCATCATACCGACCCGCATCTCTTTCTGCTCGCCGTCAACTTTATTCTCCTGTTCCTCGGCGGCTTCATGGAAACGATCCCGATCCTGGTGATCATCGTTCCCGTGTTGCTGCCGGTCGTGAAGGCTCTCGGAATCGACATGGTGCATTTCGGAGTCATCGTGTCGCTCAACCTGATGGTCGGCCTCATCCATCCGCCGATTGGCATGCTGATGTACGTCGTGATGTCGATGACGAAAATTTCCATGCAGGAATTCGTGCGCGAAACCTGGCCGTTCCTGTTTGCGCTTCTCGCTGCGCTTGCTGTCGTCACCTACGTCCCCGATCTCGTTCTCTTCATGCCACGCTATTTTATGGGCTAGCCGACACGGTTGACCGTCGATGCCGGACCCCATCGCAACGCGGCCGCTCGGCCGTTCCGGACTGAATATTTCCCAGCTCGGCTTTGGTACGGGCCCGCTCGGCGGCTTGATGCAGGCAACCGAGCCGGCAGCGGCGCAGGAAGCGCTTGATGCCGCCCGGTCGGCCGGAATTCGCTACATCGACACCGCACCGCTTTATGGTCTTGGCCTGTCGGAGCGTCGTGTCGGCGACGCGCTCTACCGGCTCGGCCGCGAGAATTTCGTTCTATCAACGAAAGTCGGTCGCGTTCTGAAGGCGCGTGGCACGCACGTCGCGCAGCCGACGCTTTTCCAAGGCAGCCTGCCGTTCGAGGTTGTCTTCGACTTCAGCTATGATGGCGTGATGCGTTCGTTCGAGGACAGCTTGCAGCGGCTCGGCACCGATCGCATCGACATCCTTCTGATTCACGACATCAATCGCAAATATCAGGGCGACCGCATCTACGAGCGCGTGAAGGAGGTCATGGCCGGTGGCTATCACGCGCTTGAGGAATTGCGGGCGCAGAAGGTTGTTCGTGCCATTGGCGCAGGCATCAACGACCTCCAAGTTTGCACGATGCTGATGGAGCAGGGCGACTTCGACTGTTTCATGATTCCGGGACGCTATACGTTGCTCGATCGGAGCGCTCTGGACGGATTTTTGCCGAAGTGCGCCGATCGAAAAATTCAGGTGATGATCGCCGCGCCCTATGAGTCCGGGATCTTGGCGACGGGAGCAGTCCCCGGCGCCATGTACAATTACGTTCCGGCAACTCCTGAAATCCTGACCCATGTCAGGAAGCTGGAGAATATCTGCCGCGAGCATGGTGTTTCATTGCCGGCCGCGGCGCTTCAGTTTCCCCTGCGGCATCCGGCCGTCTGCAGCGTCGTCGTCGGAATGCGTTCCTCGCGGGAAGTCGCACAAAATGTCCGCTGGTTTCAGGAAGACGTCAGCGATGCACTCTGGGAGAGACTCGAGAGAGAGGGCGTCGCTTGATGCCTTTTCTGCAATAGCCCGTTGCTCCGGTCATGTGGCCGGTGGCGCTAGCATGCATCCTTGGCAGCGAACCGTGAGATGTAGTCCGCTTCTGTCGTGAACCAAGCAGTGTCGTGCCGATCACGCTCTCCTGCCGCTGAAAAATACGAGAATGATCATGTCGACGGCATTCCATGACGAGAAGCTATTCAGCTGGGGGCGCTTTCGTCCGACCCGAGCCGCGGTTGCCCATCCGGAGCGGCGCGAGGAAATCACCGAGATTTTCTCGCGGCTGAAGCCGACGGCCGCCGGGGTAATCGCGCGCGGCAGCGGCCTGTCCTACGGCGATCCTGCGCAGAACGCCGGCGGCCACGTCATCGCGATGGAGCGGTACAACCGCATTCTCGATTTCAATCCTGCAACCGGCCACATCCGGTGCGAGGCAGGCGTCACGCTCAGCCAGATTTTCGACGTGTGTGTGCAGCACGGATGGTTCGTTTACGTGACGCCGGGAACGTCGCGGCTCACCGTCGGCGGCGCCTTCGGATGCGACATCCACGGAAAAAATCATCCGACGGCTGGAAGTTTTTCGCAGCATGTGCTGAGCGCAACAATTCTCACCGGCACAGGCGACATCATCACCTGTGGACCGGACGAAAACCCGGAATTGTTCTGGGCGACGGCTGGGGGAATAGGGCTGACCGGCATCATCCTGGAAATGACGATCGAGTTGCAGCCGATCGAGACCGCCAAGATGATCTCGCACAAGGTTGTGACGCGCGACCTTGAAGATTCCTTTCGTCAGCTCGAAGCGTACAAGGACGCAACGTACTCGATCTGCTGGATGGACGGCGTCAAGCGCGGAGCCAAGCGTGGCCATGGTTTTCTGATGATGGCCGAGCATGCGAAGCTTTCCGATCTCCCGCCGGAAGACCGCGTCAATCCTCTGGCGGCGCGGCGCCACCCCAAAAAA
>CAZSAW010000145.1:0-10327 GCA_964604745.1 uncultured Hyphomicrobiales bacterium | reverse complement strand
ACGTGGTCTATGACGGCATCGGCAAGACGACGTTCCCGGCCTCGCTCGACTGCCTCCGTCCGCTCGGCTATTTCGTGAGCTTCGGCAGCGCCTCGGGCCAGATCGAGGCGTTCAACATCAACATCCTGCAGCAGAAGGGATCGTTGTTCGCGACCCGCCCGACGCTCAACACCTACACCGCCAAGCGCGAAGATCTCATCGCCACCGCGAAGGACCTTTTCGAGGTTGTCGCGAGCGGCAAGGTGAAAATTCCGGTCAACCGGAAATATGCGCTGAAGGATGCCGTGAAAGCGCATCGCGATCTCGAGGGCCGCGAAACCACCGGATCGTCGATTCTCATCCCGTGACACTTCGCGGGCACGCGGCGATCCTCGCGGCTTTCACAGCGATGCCCGGGTGCGCCGGCGCCGCCGATGTTTCAGACGCCGAGGTAATGGCGATCGTGCGCAGGCACTGCATCGTCTGTCACGCTACCGCGCCGACGCATGAGAGCTTTCCATCCGCTCCCGCCGGTCTTGTGCTGGAGACGATCGAGGCTGTGCGGCAGAACAAGCAGAAAATTCTCGAGCAGGCGGTCGAAACGCAGGCGATGCCGCTTGGCAATCAGAGCGGCATGACCGGGGCAGAGCGCGTCATGCTGGGCGACTGGATCGCAAAGCAGAAATGAAAAGGGCGGGGCGCGCCGCCCCGCCCTTTCGATTTACATCAATCGCAGCCGTCCCAGCCACAGGCCGGAACGCCCACGTCTGCGGCGTAACTCATGCCGGAGTCATAAGCCGGTGCAACGCCGATGGGTGCCGGTGGGCGCGCATACGCCGGTGCCGGATAAGTCACGACATAGTTCGGCTCATCGACCACATAGCCGGACGCCGGGGGCGCCACATAAGCCGCCGCTGGCGGCGCCACGTATGTCGGGGAGGGAGCATAATAGTATTAATAGTATGGCCCGGTCGCATAGCCCTCCTGGACGTAGACTGTCTGCGCGCTCGCTGTGCTGACGCCTGCCAGTCCGAGCAAGCCGACGGCTGCGCTGAGCATTGCGTATTTCATCGAACACCTCCTGTATGGCCCGTGACAACGGCTCAAGCAGGCGGCGGCAGGCAGTGTTCCTGCCCAATATGTGACATTTGCCGACGCTGTTCACGTCGTTGAGGGATCGTTAAAACCCGACGGCAGTTCCGTGCAAGTCGTAGGCGTCGGCGCGCTCGATCTTCACCGTCGCGATCTCGCCAACTTTAAGCGGACGCCGGCTCGCGACATACACCGCGCCATCGATCTCTGGCGCATCGGCCATGCTGCGGCCCCTCGCGACGCTCGCGCCGATGTCGTCGATAATCACCTTTTGGCGCGTGCCAACTTTCTTTTTCAGCCGTCTCCCCGAAATGGCTTGCTGGCGCGCCATGAAGCGATTCCAGCGTTCTTCCTTGACCTCGGCTGGAATTTGCGCCGCGTGATCGTTGGCCGTCGCGCCGCGCACGGGCTCGTAGCGGAAACAGCCAACCCGATCGAGCGACGCTTCGTCGAGCCAGTCGAGCAGAAACTCGAATTCTGCGTCCGTCTCGCCGGGAAACCCGACGATGAATGTCGAACGAAGCGTCAGGTCGGGACAGATCGCGCGCCACTTCGCAATCCGCTCCAGCGTTTTCTCCTGCGCCGCCGGACGGCGCATGCGCCTGAGTACGTCTGGCGCGGCGTGCTGAAATGGAATGTCGAGGTAGGGGAGGACCTTGCCCTCCGCCATCAGCGGGATGACTTCATCGACATGCGGGTAGGGATAAACGTAGTGAAGCCTGATCCAGATGCCGAGCTCGCCCAGTGCTCGTGCGAGATCGGCGAATTTGGCGCGGAGGCTGCGGCCCTTCCACTCGCTTTCGGCGTATTTGATGTCGACGCCATAGGCGGAAGTGTCCTGCGAAATAACGAGAAGCTCTCTGACGCCTGCAGCGACAAGCCGCTCGGCTTCCCGCATCACGTCCATCGCGGGCCGCGAGACGAGATCTCCGCGCAGCCTCGGGATGATGCAGAAGCTGCAGCGGTTATTGCAGCCCTCGGAAATCTTCAGATACGCGTAGTGGCGTGGGGTCAGCTTGATGCCTTGCGGCGGCAGCAAGTCGGTATAGGGGTCGTGCTGCGGCGGAGCGGCGCGATGCACCGCTTCGAGCACGCTTTCGTATTGCTGCGGCCCAGTGATGGCGAGCACGTTCGGATATTTGTCCGCGATCTGCTCGGGCTCTGCTCCCATGCAACCGGTGACAATCACCTTGCCGTTCGTGGCCAGTGCTTCGCCGATGGCGGCGAGTGACTCTTCCTTGGCGCTGTCGAGAAAACCGCACGTGTTGACGATCGCGAGATCGGCGCCGGCATGACCGCGCGCAAGCTCGTAACCCTCGGCGCGCAGCCGCGTGATGATGCGCTCGGAATCCACGAGCGCCTTCGGACAGCCGAGCGAAACGAAGGAAATGCGCGGTGCGGCGCTCATCGAGGTTGTGTTCGAACGATCAAGACGAAGTGAGCGAGCTAAGCAGCCTGCGCGTCGCCGTCAACGGCCCCGGAGTGTCTGCGCCAATTCAACGGGTGCGCGATATGAGCGGTTCAATCAAAAAAGTGAAAACCCGCCGACGGTCAGGTCGGCGGGTCGCGGTGTCCGATTGTCGCTGGAGCGAAATCAGCGAACCTTGAGGTTTTCCGCAGACGTCCTGCCGCGGTTCTCGACGAGTTCGTACTCGATCGTCTGACCCTCATTGAGGGTGCTCAGGCCCGCACGCTCAACAGCAGAAATGTGAACAAAAACGTCCTTTCCTCCGCCGCCTTGCGGTTGAATAAACCCATAGCCTTTGGTCGGGTTGAACCATTTTACAGTGCCGGTAGCCATTCCGCCTCTCCGAGTGGATAAGGGCGGGAACATAGCGGCAAGGCTGAGCAGTTCAAGTCGAAATGTACGAAGGAGCCAAGTTCCGGCCGGGGACGATCGGCAGCCGATCGACCCGGCGGCGCGGCAAGGACGTGGCGGAAGGGGTGAGATTCGAACTCACGAGGGGCTTGCACCCCTGCCGGTTTTCAAGACCGGTGCCTTAAACCACTCGGCCACCCTTCCGATGGGGCGCCTTCAATGGGGGATGAGCCGGTCCATTGCAAGCGGCCCCACGGCAAGAGCTTGTTTACCACCTTTGATGAGCGGCCATAGGCGTTGCATAGCCGCCACGATATGGTGAATCGCTCAAGACGACGGGGTTGCCGAAGTCCGAATCTGGCCGCTTTCCGTGGACATCATTCTCTCGGAAGCGGGCCCGTGTTCGGCCTGAGGCGAATTGCGTATCGGGGACGTAATGAGACTGGGCCGAGGGGGAGGGCTTGATCGCTATGCGCGGCTTGGCGCGCTCGCGGTCTGTGTTCTGTTGGCCAATTGCGCCTCCTCGAACAAATTCGCTTCCAGGGTCGATCCGAAATACGGCGTGGCCTCGAGCCCGCGCGTGGTCGATGGCAATGGGCCGATCCCCAAAGGTGGCGGCACGTATCGCATCGGCAAGCCCTACATGGTTGCGGGCCGCACCTATGTGCCGGAGGAAAATCCGAATTATCGGGAAGAGGGCCTCGCGTCCTGGTACGGCGATGACTTTCACGGCCGCCTGACCGCCAACGGCGAAGTATTCGACATGGAAGGCCTTTCGGCCGCGCATCCGACGCTGCCATTGCCGTCCTATGTCCGCGTGACGAATCTTGCCAACCGCCGCTCGATCATCGTGCGGGTGAACGACCGCGGGCCTTATCACGACAACCGCGTGATCGACGTCTCGCACAAGGCGGCGACGCTGCTTGGATTCCGCGACAACGGCGTGGCGCGCGTGCGCGTGGAATATGTCGGCCATGCGCCCCTCGAAGGATCGGACGACCGCCGGCTCGCCGCGACCCTGCGTCAGGGCGAGCCCGCACCCGCGCCTTCCGTGGTGCTCGCCTCGGCCAAGCCGTTCCTGCCGAGTGCGGGCCGCGTATCGCCGATCATGAACGGCGCGCTGCCGATGCCGCCGGACCGGCCGTATTCTCTCGGCGAGGCCCAGGCCGAAGCCGCCGTTGCCTCATCGCGCGTTCTGGCGACGGACATGACGGCCATGCCGCGTCGCCGCCAGCTGCCACCGGGTGGCAGCATCCGCGCACAATCGGTTTCCGCCGTCACGCCTGCCCGCTATGATGCGCCTGCGGCCTATGTCAGCGGCCGCGGTCTCTATTGATCGGCCGATCCTCGTTTGTGACGCGGTGACAGCCGACGCCCGACAGGAGTGACAGGTGTTCGGCGGAGGCGTTTTTCGTTTTGCCACAGCGTTCGTTCTCGTTGCCGCGACGGCCGCCGTCGCCGCCAATCCGCCGTCCGGACCGAAGCCTGAGGGCGGGTTCCAGACCGCAGCGCCGTACGCGATCCTGATCGAGGCCGATAGCGGGAGCGTGCTCTTCGAAAAGAGCGCGGATCAACTCGTGCCGCCGGCGAGCCTCGCCAAGCTGATGACGGCGGAAACCGTCTTCAACGAAATCAAGGAAGGCAATCTTTCGCTCGATGACGAATTCGTCATCAGCGAGAACGCGTGGCGGCGCGGGGGCGCACCGTCGGGTGGCTCGACCATGTTCGCGATTCTTAAGAGCAAGGTGAGCGTGCGCGACCTTCTGCACGCCGTCATCATTCAGTCGGCGAACGATGCCTGCATCGCGCTCGCGGAAGGTATCGCCGGCAACGAAGCGGATTTCGCGCGCCTCATGAACGGTCGCGCGAGCGAACTGGGGCTAACGCAGTCGAATTTCACCAATCCGGCCGGCTTGCCGGACCCGAATATGCGCGTGACGATGCGCGAGCTTGCGCGGCTCGCGCAGTATCTCATACGCACCTATCCGGAATTCTATTCCTGGTATGGGGAACGCGAGTTCACCTGGAACAAGATCCGCCAGCAGAACCGCAATCCGTTGCTCGCCATGAATATCGGTGCCGATGGGCTCAAGACCGGCCACACGTCGGAAGCAGGCTTCGGCCTTGTCGGATCGGCCACGCAGAATGGCCTTCGACTGATCGTCGCCATGAGCGGCCTGAAATCGGACAAGGAGCGCGCCGACGAAGGGCGCAAATTGCTGGAATGGGGCTTCCACAATTTCGAAATGCGGCCGCTCTTCGCCGGCGACCAGGTTGTCGGTGAAGCGCGCGTGTTCGGCGGCACGAGCCGTTACGTACCGCTCGTCGGCAAGAAGCCCATCACCATTATGGTACCGCGCAACGCCAGCGAACGTTTGCTCGCGCGAATCGTCTATCGCGGCCCGATCCGTGCGCCGGTCGAAAAGGGGCAGGCCGTCGGCGTGCTCAAGGTCTGGCGTGGCGAGAATGTGGCGCTCGAAGTGCCGCTCCAGGCGGCAGAAGACGTCGCTGTGGGCAGCCTGACGCGGCGCGCCTTCGATGCGGTGTCGGAACTCGCCGGCGGGCTGGTCCGGGCCGGCGTGAAAAAGCTATAAGTCCACCCCAGACTGACTCCAACAACGCTGACGCATGCGCGGACGATTCATCACCTTTGAAGGCGGCGAGGGCGCGGGCAAGTCGACGCAGGCTGCCATGCTTGCCGAGCGGCTGCGCGGCTACGGCATCGCCGTCAAGGTGACGCGGGAGCCCGGCGGCTCACCCGGCGCTGAAATCATTCGCCACGTGCTTCTGTCCGGCGCTGCAAAGCCGCTTGGCCCCGACGTGGAGGCAATCCTGTTCGCGGCCGCTCGCAGCGAGCATCTGGTCTCGATGATCCGGCCAGCGCTACATCGCGGCCAATGGGTGATCTGCGACCGCTTCCTCGATTCCACCCGCGTCTATCAGGGCGTGCTCGGCAAGGTGGACCCACGCATCATCCGCAGTCTCGAACGGCTGACCGTGGGCGCGACCAGGCCCGATCTCACGATCATGCTCGACCTACCCGCCGAAGTCGGCATCTATCGCGCGCGCCGGCGGCGCGGCGACGCGGCGCCTGACCGCTTCGAGGACGAAGGTCTGCGCTTCCATCAGCAACTGCGCGACGCCTACCGGCAGATCGCGCGCAACGAGCCGCAGCGGTGCGTGCTGGTCGATGCGAGCGATGCGCCGGAATCGGTGGCCGATCGCGTCTGGGACGTCGTCGCAGGCCGCTTCGATCCCGCTACGACTCCGCTGGCGCTCGAGGACGCGCGTTCGTGAGTGAGGCGCGCGACGCCGAGGCAGGCGATATCCCGCGTGCGCGGATGACTGCGACGCTCAGCGGTCACGCCGATGCCGAGCAGATTCTGCTCGATGCCTATCGCAGCGGACGCATCCCTCACGCCTGGCTGATCGGCGGCCCGCGCGGGATCGGCAAGGCGACGCTTGCCTTTCGCTTGGCGCGTTTCGTGCTGGCGCATCCCGACCCGCGAGCGCCTGCCGTTCGGGAGGCAAAGTCGCTGCAGGTCCCCGAAAATAACACCGTGGCGCACCGCGTTGCCTCGCAATCGCATCCCGATCTGTTCACGCTCGAACGAACGGTGGGAGACAACGGCAAGCTGCGGCGCTTCATTGAGGTGGACGACGTGCGCCGCTGCGTGCTGTTTTTTGGAGCGACGGCAGGCGAGGGGGGCTGGCGCATCGCCGTCGTCGATTCCGTCGACGAGCTCAACGCCTCCGGCGAAAATGCGCTACTCAAGGTTCTGGAAGAGCCGCCGGTGCGTTCGCTGCTGCTGCTGATCTCACATGCGCCGGGCCGTGTGTTGCCGACAATCCGCTCGCGTTGCCGGCGCTTGACTCTGCATCCGCTGACTCCCGATCAAGTGGCAATCGCAGCAGCTGCTGCGATAGGAAGCAGCCCGACGGACAGGGACGTGAAGGAAGCGGCCGCGATCGCCGAAGGCAGCGTTAGCCGCGCCCTGTCATTCCTGGAAGGGCGCAGTCTCGAATTGCGCCAGCTTGTCGTCGCGCTGCTCGGAAAACTGCCGGACCTCGACATGCGGGCGCTGCACGCCCTCGGCGAAGCGCTTGCAGGGGCCGATCAGGCGACTTTTGCCACCGTCATGGACACGATCAACGGCTGGCTATCGGCGGAACTGGCGCGGAGCGCGAACCGCAAACCGCGCCTTCTGGCCATCGCCGAGGCGTGGGAGAAGTCCAATCGCGCGGCCGCCGAAGCCGAAGCATTCAATCTCGATCGCAAGCCGCTGGTCTTCAGCATGTTCGGCTTGCTTGCCGAGGCCGCGCGCGGTTGATAGCAATCTGCGCTCCTCCATCTGCCGCATTCCGTTTTCAAACCTGACCTGCAGACCATGGCAAAGACGAAAAAAACGAGGGCCAAAAACACGGCCAGGAAGAAAACCAAAAAGCCGTCGGTCCGGTCGAAAAAAACCGCCGCGAAGAAGAAAGCCAAAGGCGCCGCCAAGGGCCTTACGGTCCGCAAGACATCCGCCAAAAAGTCGAGCGGACGTGCGGCGGCCAAAAAGACATCGAACAAGACGAGAGCCAAGGCGCAGCCGAAAGCGGCTGAAGCCGGCAGCAACGCGAAGACGAGCTATTACATCACCACGGCCATCAGCTATCCGAACGGGCCGCCCCACATCGGGCACGCCTACGAGGTAATCGCGACCGACGCCATCGCCCGCTTCAAGCGGCTTGACGGCTACGACGTCTATTTCCTCACCGGCACCGACGAGCACGGCCAGAAGATGCAGCAGACCGCGGCCAGGTTCGGGATTTCCGCCCGCGAGCTGCGCGACCGCAACGTGCCGCTGTTCGAGAAGATGGTTGTGCTGCTCAACTGCTCGAACGACGACTTCATCCATACGACGGAAGAGCGCCACCACCGGGCCTCCAAGGCGATCTGGGAGGCGATGGAGAAGAACGGCGACATCTACCTCGACAAATACGCCGGCTGGTATTCGGTGCGCGACGAGGCGTATTACGCCGAGGACGAGACGCATCTCAACGAGCACGGCAAGCGCATCGCCACCAAGACCGGCACACCGGTCGAGTGGGTGGAGGAGGAGAGCTATTTTTTCAAGCTCTCGGCCTACGCCGACAAGCTGCTCGAGCTCTACGAGCGGCCCAATTACGTGCTGCCGAAGGAGCGCCTCAACGAAGTCGCGAGCTTCGTGCGCGGCGGCCTGCAGGACCTGTCGATCTCGCGCACCACTTTCGACTGGGGCGTCAAGGTCCCGCGCAACGACAAGCACATCATGTATGTGTGGGTCGACGCGCTGACCAATTACATCACCGGGGTTGGCTATCCCGACACCGACAGCGAAAAGTACAAGCGCTACTGGCCGGCGGCGCTGCACGTCATCGGCAAGGACATCGTGCGCTTTCACGCCGTCTATTGGCCGGCGTTTCTCATGTCGGCCGGGCTCGAGGTGCCGCAGCACATCTTCAGCCACGGCTTCCTGTTCAACCGCGGTGAGAAGATGTCGAAGTCAGTCGGCAACGTGATCGATCCGTTCACGTTGTGCGATGCCTACGGCGTCGACCAGATCCGCTATTTCTTCCTGCGCGAGGTGCCATTCGGCCAGGACGGCAATTACAGCCACGAGGCGATCGTCAATCGCATCAACGCCGACCTCGCCAACGACCTCGGCAATCTGGCGCAGCGCTCGCTGTCGATGGTCGGAAAACAATTTTCCGGCAAGTTGCCAAAGCCCGCTGCGTTTTCCGTCAATGACAAAACGATCCTCGATGCCGCCGATGCCATGATCGGCAAGGCGCGCGACGCCATGCGCACGCAGCAACTGCATCAGGTGCTGAACCTCGTCTGGGCCGTCGTTGCCGACGCCAACCGCTATTTCGCGGGGGAGGCGCCGTGGGCGCTCGCCAAGACCGATCCTGCGCGCCAGGGCACGGTGCTTTATGTCACCGCGGAGGTGATCCGTCAGGTCGCAATCCTCGCACAGCCTTTCATGCCGGCCTCGGCTGGAAAGCTGCTCGACTTGCTCGCTGTGCCGGCCGGCGCGCGCGATTTCAAGGCTCTCGGCGGTGGCAGCCGCATTGCGCCCGGCGCAGCCCTGCCGGCGCCAATGCCGGTCTTTCCGCGTTACGTCGAACAGGAACCTGCAACGGCCTGATGCGATGCTGGTCGACAGCCACTGTCATCTCGACTTTCCCGACTTCGCGAGCGAGCGTGACGCCATTGTCGCGCGCGCCGCGACGCGCGGCGTCGGCTGTCTGGTAACGATCTCGACGCGGGTGCGGAAGCAGCCGGATATCCTTGCAATCGCGGAACGCTATCCGCAGGTCTTTTGCTCTGTCGGCACGCACCCGCACTATGCGCACGAAGAACTCGACATCGACGCTGCAGCATTGGCGGAGCGGACGCGGCATCCGAAGGTCGTGGCGGTCGGCGAAGCCGGTCTCGACTATCACTATGACAGCAGTCCGCGCGATGCGCAGGAGCGGGGCTTTCGCACCCACATTGCGGCGGCGCGCGCGACGCAATTGCCGCTCGTCATCCATTCGCGCGAAGCCGACGACGACACGGCGCGCATCCTCGAGGAAGAAATGGGGAAGGGCGCCTTCCCCGCGGTGCTGCATTGCTTCACCGGCGGACACGATCTTGCACGGCGCGCCGTCGCGCTCGGCCATTACGTCTCGTTCACCGGTATCGTGACGTTCAAGAATTCCGATGCGTTGCGCGCCATTGCCGCGGCACTGCCGGCGGATCGGATCCTCGTCGAAACCGATGCGCCATATCTCGCGCCCAATCCGTATCGCGGCAAGCGCAATGAACCTGCTTATGTCGTCGAGACGGCACAGGCGCTCGCATCGGCACGCGGCGTTTCCTTTGACGAGATCGCACACCAGACGACGGACAATTTCTTCCGTCTGTTCGCCAAGGTGCCGCGCGACGTCCTGGCGGCGGCATGACGCTGACGTTTACCATTCTCGGCTGCGGATCGTCCGGCGGCGTGCCGCGGCCGGCGCTCGGCTGGGGGGCATGCGATCCGAACAATCCCAGGAATCGCCGCCGGCGCAGTTCGCTTCTGGTCGAGCGCGAAAACGGTTCCGGCGACAAGACAGTCGTGCTGATCGATACGTCGCCCGACCTGCGCGAGCAGCTGATCGACGCCGATGTGAAATGGGTGGACGCCGTGCTGTACACACACGAGCACGCCGATCACACGCATGGCATCGACGACCTGCGGTCGCTCTTCATTCATCGCCGCCGGCGCATCGACGTTTACCTTGACGCGATGATGTCCGAGATGATGCATGCGCGCTTCAGCTATTGCTTCCTGAGCGCGCCGGGCAGCGACTATCCGCCGATTGTCAGCGAGCATCGGCTGGTAGCCGGCCAAGCGGTCACGATCGACGGCCCCGGCGGGCCGATCA
>CAZSAW010000144.1:0-11420 GCA_964604745.1 uncultured Hyphomicrobiales bacterium | reverse complement strand
CCGGGCCCGCGTGCAGGAATTTCGAGCCGATGCGGTTGTCGAGGCCGATGCCGCGCGCGACCTGCTGCACGTCGGCGCCAACCTTCTCGGCGAGATCAGCGATTTCATTGATGAAGGTAATCTTGGTGGCCAGGAATGCGTTTGCCGCGTACTTGATCAGTTCCGCGGTTCGGCGATCCGTATGCAGGATCGGCGCGGCGTTAAGATAGAGCGGTCGATAGAGTTCGGCCATCACGTCGCGCGCGCGCGCGTCCTGTGCGCCGATCACGATGCGGTCGGGCAACTTGAAATCGCGGATGGCTGCGCCCTGACGCAGGAATTCCGGGTTGGAGACGACGGAAAATTCCGCATCGGGCCGCTCGCCACGGATGATGTGCTCGACCTCGTCGCCGGTGCCGACCGGCACGGTCGATTTCATGGTGCTGACAGTGTAGTGCGTCAAAGCCTGCGCCACGTCGCGCGCCGCCTGCTGAACCGCGCTCAGATCGGCATGGCCATCGCTGTGGCGTGACGGCGTGCCGACCGCAATGAAGACGACGTCGGCATCGCGCACTGCCTCTTTCAGATTGCTCGTGAAGCCCAGGCGGCCCTGCTGGACGTTACTGGCCACGATCTGATCGAGACCGGGCTCATAGATCGGCAATTCGCCGCTCTGCAACGTGGCGATCTTGGATGCGTCCTTGTCGACGCAGGTCACGTGATGGCCGAAATCGGCAAAGCAGGCCCCGGATACGAGCCCGACATATCCTGTGCCGATCATTGCGACGCGCATGTTTAACCTGAATAAGCAGGGTTAACGCAGAGTTCTCAAGGGTTTCGGTCTCTTAGCAGACGACTTTTGCGGTGGCGAGGCGCACAATGTTTTAGCGTAAAGGCCGGAAGAGGCAGGATCTTTGCGCCGCCCGATTCGCAAGATCGCATTCCTTCGCAGCGAGACGAAGGTTTTGTGACAGCCGGCAATTGACGGGTGTGAGGTGGAGTATGGCGTGATGCGGGCAGAGCGGCAAAGCAGGATCGACTGGGTCGACTACGCCAAGGGATTTTGCATCGTCTTCGTGGTGATGATGCATTCGACGCTCGGCGTAGAAGCCGTCTTGGGCGAGCAAGGCTTCCTGCATCATGTCGTCGCCTTCGCGCTGCCCTTCCGGATGCCGGATTTCTTCATGATCTCCGGTCTCTTCCTTGCCCTGGTGATTGACCGCGACTGGCGCACCTATCTCGATCGCAAGGTCGTGCACTTCGCCTATTTCTATTTTCTCTGGATGACGATCCAGTTCGTTTTCAAGGCGCCCGGCATCGCGGCGCAGAGCGGGACTAGCGAAGTCGTCCGGCTTTATCTCCTCTCTTTCATCGATCCGTTCGGCACGCTCTGGTTCATCTATCTGCTGCCGATCTTCTTCGTCGTGACGAAGCTTGCCCGCCGCGCGCCGCGCGCTCTGATCTGGCTGGTCGGAGCAGTCCTCGAAATCGCGCATGTGCAGACCGGCTGGATGATTGTCGACGAATTCGCAGCGCGCTTCGTCTATTTCTACACGGGCTATATTTTTGCCCAGCCGATCTTCGCGCTTGCTGCGCGCGTGCAAGCACAGCCGGCACTCGCATTCGGCGGTCTCCTTCTCTGGGGCCTGATCAACGGCGCCTTTGTATATGCCGGATTGGAGCAACGACCGATCATTTCGCTCGTGCTCGGGCTTGCGGGAGCCTGCGCTGTCGTTTCAGTCTCTGCCTTGATGGCGAAAAGCGATCTTTTCCGCCCACTGCGTTATTGCGGCCGGAACTCCATCGTTATCTATCTGGCATTTTTCCTGCCGATGGCGGTCACGCGCACTGCGCTGATCTATACAGGCTGGATCGCCGACCCCGGCGCGATTTCAGCGCTCGTGACTATCGCCGGCGTGATCGGGTCGCTCGTCCTCTACTGGCTCGTGCGCGACACCGCCGGCCGCTTCCTGTTCGAACGACCGCAGCTTTTCCGTCTCAGAAACCGATCCTCCGCAATCGTTCTGCAACCGGCCGAGTGACTATCCACCGGCGCCGGCGAAATGGTTGATAATGCGCGGCTGACAGCCCACATTGCGGGCCATGCCCGCATCCCCCAAAGCAAAAACGAAGACGGCGAAACCCGCCCTCGCGACGAAATCCGCTATTCCGGCTGCCCCCGGCGCGCTGAAGAAAGGCGACCACGTCTTTCTGGTCGACGGCTCTGGCTACATCTTTCGCGCCTACCATGCGCTTCCGCCCCTCAACCGCAAGTCGGACGGGCTTCAGATCAATGCCGTCCTCGGCTTCTGCAACATGTTGTGGAAGCTTCTGCGCGAGATGAAGCCGGAGGAACGACCCACCCATCTCGCCGTGGTGTTCGACAAGTCAGAAAAGACGTTCCGTACCGATTTCTACCCAGACTACAAGGCGCACCGCCCGGATCCGCCATCCGACCTCATTCCGCAATTCCCGCTCATCCGCGCGGCGGTGCATGCATTCGACATTCCCTGCCTCGAACAGGCCGGGTTCGAAGCCGACGACCTCATCGCGACCTATGCCCGCATCGCCTGCGAAGCCGGCGCCACGGCGACGATCGTCTCGTCGGACAAGGACCTCATGCAGCTCGTGAACGACTGCGTGATCATGTACGACACGATGAAAGATCGCCGTATCGGCATCGCCGAGGTGCAGGAAAAATTCGGCGTGCCGCCGGACAAGGTGATCGAGGTCCAGGCACTTATCGGCGATTCCACCGACAATGTGCCGGGCGTGCCAGGCATCGGCGTCAAGACCGCGGCGCAATTGATCGGCGAATACGGCGATCTCGAAACGCTGTTGGCGCGCACCGCCGAAATCAAGCAGGAGAAGCGCCGCCAGTCGCTGATCGACAATGCCGAGCAGGCGCGCATCTCGAAGCGCCTCGTGACGCTCGACGATCACGTAACCCTCGATGTTCCCGTCGAAGACCTCGCCGTTCATGATCCCGATTACAGAAAGCTCATCGCCTTCCTGAGGGCGATGGAATTCACGACGCTGACGCGCAGAGTCGCGGAGATGTCAGGCATCGACGCGAACCAGGTCGAGCCGGATGCGAATCTCAGCTCGGCTTCATCGCCTTCTCGAGCGGAAGGGACGGCCGAAGCGACGCAAACGGATCAGGCGGAAAAGCCAATATCGGTAAAATCGGCTTCCGCGCCCCAGCCGGCGCCGACGGCCGATCTTTTTCCGGCGGGAACGCGCGAGGCAAACGCCGGCACACCGATCTCCCTAGCAGAGGCACGCGTCGCCAAATTGCGCAAAATGCCGTTCGACCGCTCGCAATACGAAGTCGTGCGCACGCTGCCGCGCCTGCGCGAATGGATCGCACGCGCGATCGATGTCGGTACGCTCGCGATCGACACGGAAACGACGAGCCTCGATCCGATGCAGGCCGTGCTCTGCGGCTTCTCGCTTGCCGTGGCACCGAACGAGGCCTGTTATGTGCCGCTCGCTCACAAGAAGGAAGGCAGCGGTGAAGGCTTGTTCGGCAGCGAGTTTGCCCCTGATCAAATTCCGGAGAAAGACGCGCTTGCCGCGATCAAGTCGCTCCTCGAAGATCCTGGCGTTCTCAAGATCGGTCAGAATCTGAAATTCGACTGGCAGATTTTCGCGCTGCGCGGCGTTACGCTGGCGCCTTACGAAGACACGCTGCTGATGTCCTATGTGCTCGACGCCGGACGCTCCGATCACGGGCTCGATCCGCTGACGCGGCGCTATTTCGATCACGAGACGATCGACTTCAACGCCGTCGCCGGCTCAGGCAAGGGGCAGGTGACATTCGACTGTGTCGCCATCGAAAAGGCGGCGGAATATGCCGCCGAAGACGCCGATGCGACGCTGCGCCTGTGGCACGTGCTCAAACCGCGCCTGACGGCCGAACACATGAACAACGTGTACGAGACGCTCGAGCGCCCGATGATCGCCGTGCTTGCGCGCATGGAGCGGCGCGGCATCGCGATCGACCGTCAAGTGCTGCAGCGCCTGTCGGGCGAATTCGCGCAGCGCCAGATGGCGCTCGAGGAGGAAATCAGGACGATTGCGGGCGAGCCGCTCAACCCGGGCTCGCCCAAGCAGCTCGGCGATATTCTGTTCGGCAAGATGGGATTGCCCGGCGGTACGAAGACCAAGACGGGCCAATGGTCGACCGGCGCGCGCACGCTGGAGGAGCTCGCCGAGCAAGGCCACAAACTGCCGCAGAAGATTCTCGAATGGCGGCAGGTCTCGAAGCTGCGCTCGACTTATACGGATGCCTTGCCCGGCTACGTCAATCCGGACACGCATCGCGTTCACACATCCTATGCACTGGCCTCCACGACCACGGGCCGCCTGTCTTCGTCCGAGCCGAACTTGCAGAACATTCCGATTCGCAACGAAGAGGGCCGCAAGATCCGCCGCGCCTTCATCGCCGAAAAGGGAAAGAAGCTGCTTTCGGCCGATTACTCGCAGATCGAGCTGCGGCTTCTTTCCGAGGTCGCCGATGTGCCCGCGTTGCGCCAGGCGTTCCGTGACGGCGTCGACATCCACGCGATGACCGCATCCGAGATGTTCGGCGTGCCCGTAAAGGATATGCCGGGCGAAATCCGCCGCCGGGCCAAGGCGATCAATTTCGGCATCATCTACGGCATTTCTGCCTTCGGCCTCGCAAACCAGCTCGGCATCGAGCGTGAGGAAGCCGCGGCCTACATCAAGAAGTATTTCGAGCGCTTCCCCGGCATCCGCGACTACATGGATGCGACCAAGGAATTCTGCCGCAAGAACGGATACGTCGAGACGCTGTTCGGGCGAAAATGCCACTATCCCGACATCCGCAATTCCAATGCGTCGATCCGCGCGTTCAACGAGCGCGCCGCGATCAATGCACGCCTGCAGGGCACTGCCGCAGACATCATCCGCCGCGCTATGATCCGCATCGATGACGCATTGGCCAGGGCCAAACTCTCCGCGCAAATGCTGCTGCAGGTGCATGACGAGTTGATTTTCGAATTGCCCGGGGCGGAAGTCGAAAAGACGATCCCCGTAGTGAAGAAGGTCATGCAGGAGGCGCCGCATCCGGCCATTCAGCTGCATGTGCCATTGCAGGTGGATGCCCGCGCAGCTGACAATTGGGACGAAGCGCACTAGCGCATATCGCCGTGCACGGATTTCATGCCCTCCACGACCACGCTTGTCACTTTCGCGCTCGTCTCCTTCGGTCTCGTTATCACACCGGGGCCGAACATGATCTATCTGATCTCGCGCGCGATCACTCAGGGCCGGTTCGCGGGATTGATTTCGCTCGGCGGTGTCGCGCTCGGCTTTGTCGTTTACATGCTGTGCGCGGCACTCGGCATTACCGCACTGCTGTTTGCCGTCCCTTATGCCTATGATGCGCTGCGCATGGGCGGCGCGGCCTATCTCCTCTGGCTCGCGTGGCAGGCGGTGAAGCCCGGCGGTCAATCGCCGTTTCAGGTGCGCGCCTTGCCGGTCGATTCGCCGCGCAAATTGTTCGCAATGGGGTTTCTGACGAACCTGCTCAATCCGAAAATCGCGATGCTGTATCTGTCGCTGCTGCCGCAATTCATCGATCCGGCAGCGGGTCATGTTTTCGCGCAGTCGATTGCGCTCGGTTTCACGCAGATCGCCGTCAGCATCAGCGTGAACGGGATGATCGCGCTGACGGCCGGATCGATCGCAGCGTTCCTTGCCACGCGCCCAATCTGGCTTCTCATTCAGCGGTGGCTGATGGGAACGGTCCTTGCGGGGCTTGCGCTTCGCCTGGCGCTCGATTCGCGGCGCGGCTGATCGCGCGGAACGTCCTGAAAAGACAAAATGAATTGGCCTGCGGCATCTGTCGCATGACCGTAATATTGGCGTCATATAGCAGCGCATCGGTGCGCGTCGCCGCCCCACCTCATCCGAATGGAACGTCCCATGCTCCGCTTTATGGTTTGTCTTTCTCTCGCCAGCCTCATGCTGTCCGGCGCGACGCCGGCTGGCGCCGCCATAAAGAAATCGCCGGCACAGATCGCGGCCGAGAGTAATGCCATCGCGGAAAGGCGTGAGGCATGCCGGCTGGAGGCCGTGGAAAAGAAACTGAGCGTCTTGCAGCGGCGCAAATACATCAAGGAATGCATGGCGCGCTGACGCGCCCCGCCCTGCCAAATCCTTAATGCACGATAAATCCCCGCCGACACCGTAACGCTGCTGCCGATAGAGTTATGCAACGTTCTTGAACCATTCTCCATGCTGTCGCGACCATTGCGACGCTGCAACCTTCGTTCGGTCAAAGGCGTTGTCGAGCGAACCCGCTGCAACTGGAGAACCCGCCAACGTGCGTCGAATATCTGCCGCAATCGTTATCGCCCTGTCGGTCGGTCTCACCACGGTGGGAGAGGTGCGCGCGCAAGGGTTGTTCCAGTTTTTCTTCGGCCCCCCACGTCCGCCGGCGCCTCCGCCGGAGGCGCAGCCATACGCGCCGCCCTTCGCCGATGCGCCGGGTGAATTCCGCCGGCGAGAGCCCAGCGGCTCTTCGCTCGCCTATTGTGTGCGCCTGTGCGATGGGCGCTATTTTCCCGTCCCACGTCAGAAGGACATGACGCCGGCCGAAACATGCAGTTCGTTCTGTCCGGCCGCGAAGACAAAAATCTATTCCGGTGGCGAAATCGATCATGCGGTGGCCAAGGACGGCAGCCGCTACGCCGATCTCGATCATGCCTATCTCTATCGCGACAAGGTCGTGGCCGACTGCACCTGCAATGGCAAAGATGCGTTCGGCCTCGCGCACATCGATGTCAGCCGCGATCCGACCTTGCGTCCGGGCGACATCGTGGCGACGCAGGACGGGATGGAAGTCGTGAAGAATTCGCGTCGCGGCGTCGCGGAATTCACGCCGGTCGATCGCGCGAAGGTGTCCGCCGAAATGCGGCAGAAGCTGTCGCAAATGCGGGTGTGGCCGGAAGCCGGCGGCGAGGATCGTGCGCCGGCGGAAACCACAGGTGTCGCCCCGCGCGAGGAGCGCCGCGCTCAGTCGAGATAGCCGACCGCTTCTTCTGCCAGCGGCAATGAACTAGTCAGGCCCGGCGATTCGATCCCGAACATATGCACGAGACGCCGCAAACCATGCTCCGGTGGTGCGTCGATCATGAAATCGGCCGCCGGCTCGCCAGGCCCGGTCAGTTTTGGCCGGATGCCGGAATAATCCGGCACAAGACTCTCAGCGGGAAGGCCCGGCCAATAGCTGCGGACGCGGGCATAGAACGACGCGGCGCGGCCCGGGTCGACCTCGTAACGTTCGCGCTCGATCCATTCGACATCGGGGCCGAAGCGCATGCGTCCGGCGAGATCGAGCGTGACATGCACGCCGAGGCCGCCATCCACCGGTGTCGGATAGATGAGACGCGAAAAGACGGGCTTGCCCAGATAACCGAAATAATTGCCCTTCGCGAAGACCAGTTTCGGAATGCGCGGGGCCGGGTAGCCCTCGGTGCGATGCGCCAGCCGCTGCGCACCAAGACCCGCACAATTGATGACGGCATCGACATCGAGCGCGCCAGCCTCGCCGCCACCGAAATGAACCGTCCAGCCGCCGCGCTTGGGCGCGAGCCGCTCGACCGGCGTGTTGAAGGCGATAACGCCGCCGCGGTCTTCAAGATCGCCCTGATAGGCAAGCATCAGCCTATGGCTGTCGACAATGCCTGTTTCCGGCGACATCAACGCTGCGATGCAGGATAATTCAGGCTCAAGCGCGCGCGCGGCATTGCCACCGATCAGCTCAAGTCCTGACACGCCATTGGCAAGACCCTGCGCGTGGATGCTTTCGGTCTTTGCGCGTTCGGCTTCATTCGTCGCCACGATCAGCTTGCCGCACTTGCGATGCGGTACGCCGTGCGAGGCGCAGAATTCATACAGCATGCGATTGCCGCGCACGCAGTGGCGCGCGCGACGCGAACCGGTCGGATAATACATGCCGGCGTGGACGACTTCGCTATTGCGCGATGAGATGCCATGGCCGATGCCGCCCTGCGCCTCCGCGACGATGACATCATGCCCGGCGAGCGCCGCCTGCCGCGCTACCGCGAGGCCAACAACGCCCGCACCGACCACCAGAACCTGCATAACGCCCTCGAAAAGAGATGGCCGGGACAAGCCCGGCCATGACGTAGCATCGATCGTGCAGAGAGGTCACTCGGCGGCAATGCGCACTTCCGGCGCCGCCGCCTTCACATCGGCATCGACGTGGCTTTCGAACTTCACAAAATTATCCTGGAACATCTTCACCAGCTTGCGCGCGGTGGCATCGAAGTCGGCCTTGTCCTTCCAGGTCTTGAACGGATAGAGCAGATGGGGCTCGACGCCCGGCATCGACGTCGGCACCGAGAAACCGAAATAGGGATCAGTACGGAACGACGCGTTCTTGAGCGAGCCGTCGAGCGCGGCCGACAGAAGCGTGCGCGTGACCTTGATCGGCATGCGGCGGCCAACGCCGAACTTGCCACCAGTCCAGCCGGTATTGACGAGCCAGCAATCAACGCCGTGTGCTGCGATGAGCTCGCGCAACAGGTTACCATAAACCGACGGGTGACGCGGCGTGAAGGGCGCGCCGAAGCAGGTCGAGAAGGTCGCCTCTGGATCCTTCACGCCCTTTTCCGTACCGGCGACCTTGGCCGTGTATCCGGACAGGAAGTGATACATCGCCTGCGCCGACGTGAGCTTGGCGATCGGCGGCATCACGCCGAAGGCGTCCGCCGTGAGCATGATGATATTCTTTGGATGCCCCGCCCGCCCTGTGCGCGACGCGTTCGGAATGAAGTCGAGCGGATAAGCACAGCGCGTATTCTCGGTCTTCGAGCCATCGTCGAAATCCGGCACGCGCGTATCGGGATCGAGCACAACGTTCTCCAGCACGGTGCCGAAGCGATGCGTCGTCGCGTAGATCTCCGGCTCCGCTTCCGACGAGAGCCGGATCGTCTTGGCGTAGCAACCGCCCTCGAAATTGAAGATACCTAGCGGGCCCCAGCCGTGCTCGTCGTCGCCGATCAGCGTGCGTGCCGGATCGGCCGACAGTGTCGTCTTGCCGGTGCCGGACAGGCCGAAAAAGATCGCGGAATCGTCGTTGCTGCCGACATTGGCCGAACAATGCATCGGCATGACACTGTCTTCGGGGAGAAAATAATTGAGCGTGGTAAAGACCGACTTCTTCATCTCGCCGGCATAGGAGGTGCCGCCGATCAAGACAATCTTGCGCGTGAAGTCGATCGCGATCACCGTTTCCGAGCGCACGCCGTGCCGCTTCGGATCGGCTTTGAAGCTAGGCAGGTCGACGATTGTCATCTCTGGCACGAAATGCGTCAGCTCAGAACGCTCCGGCCGGATCAGCAGCGTGCGGATGAACAGTGAGTGCCAGGCGAGTTCTGTATAGACGCGCGTCTTGATCCGGTATTTGGGATCGGCGCCGCCGCAGAGATCCTGCGCGAACAGCGTCTTGCCTTTCGCGTGCTCAATGAAATCCTTGTGCAGGAGATCGAACTGCTCACGCGTGATTGCGCCATTGTTCTCCCACCAGATGGTCTTTTCCGTCATCGCATCGCGCACGATGAACTTGTCCTTCGGAGAGCGGCCGGTATGAACGCCGGTATCGGCGGAAAGCGCACCGCCGAAAGCGAGGACGGCTTCCTTGTTGGCGATCGCATGCTCGTAGAGTGCGGGCTCCAGCAGATTCCAGTTCACGGCCTTGAGGTTTTCAAAGCCGAATTTATCGGCACCGAAAGTGCCGTTTCTGACGCCCGTTTCCTGCACGAATGACCTCCCGTAAATCCCGGCCGCTGGCCGGACTTATTGCCGTCACCGCGGACTGAACGCATGACGGGCCTGTCGCCGTGCGTTTTCTAGGGCCTCGGCCAGCCCGCTGCCAAGCGCTTTCGGTGGGCAGGGTTACAAATGGCAATTTTGCCAACGCCGCCGAGGGCTTCCGGTTCGGTTTTGGTTACCGGGCGCGCGCCTGGTCCGCCAAACGCTTCAGGACCTGCCGCAGCGCACCCGGACCGGTGACGCGCTGCGGGAAAAGAAGACGCAAAACTGCTCGTCCGTTCTGCAACTCAAGCCCTTCAGGATCGCAGCCCGCGCAGCGCCAGTCGCCGTCATCTGCGCCCAGAAGCCGTGTGGCATACAGGTGCACGGCGTCGGCGTGATCCTCGTTCATGTGTGCAACGATGTCAGGCTCCGCAGCCAGAAGATCATCTGCGTCACTCACGTCAGTGAGCAGATCGCGGGCAGACAAATCGACAATTCGCCCAAAACCGGCGACCAGATGCGCACTCCGAAGTGTGATTTGATAAACGGCAAAATCGGCAAATCCGGCAAACATGTCCGCGTCCGGCTGGCGCGCAAGATACCGCCGGCGGGCGGCCTTATCATCGGTCGCTGTCGCGTGCCCCATCAGCATGACGCGCGCTCCTTCAAGCGGATCGCCTGCCTTGCGCTCGTCGAGCATCAGCGAGACACGCCCGTCCTTGAGGATATTTCGCGTATGGATCGCGAGCCGCGAAAGGAGAAGAAGAGGCGAGCCGTTGGCGCCGGTCGCGACATTGACGAGCGAGCAATAGGGATCGCCCGATGCTTCCATCAGCGTCGCCAAGGCGCCGGTGCGCGCCTCGCGCAGCAGCTTTTTCGCCGCGGCTTGAGGGTCAAACTCGGGACCTGGCTCCACCGACCCGCCTCCCAACGTTAACGTTTGCCGCCATGGTCTTCGCAATCATTGCGGGCTAACCTTGTAATCATTGCAGAATCACATAGTTGAACGGGCGCAGTCACATTTCGGCCCAGCTTTGCAGGCTTCACAGCCTAGGGAACCGTGACGGAAAAGGGCTCATGCCGACCATCGCTCTCGTCGACGACGATCGCAACATTCTGACTTCAGTGTCGATCGCGCTGGAGGCGGAAGGCTATCGTATCATGACCTATACCGACGGCGCCTCTGCGCTCGACGGTTTCAAGACTTCGCCCCCCGATCTCGCCATCCTCGATATCAAGATGCCGCGCATGGACGGGATGGAGCTTCTGCGCCGCGTGCGCCAGAAAACCGACATGCCGGTGATTTTCCTCACCTCGAAGGACGAGGAAATCGACGAACTGTTCGGCCTCAAGATGGGCGCCGACGATTTCATCCGGAAGCCATTCTCGCAGCGGCTTCTGGTCGAGCGCGTGAAGGCTGTGCTGCGGCGTGGACTGCCGAAGGACGGCTCGGTGCCCAAGGAAACGGACGCGGCCAAGGTGCTGGAGCGAGGGCTCCTGCGCATGGATCCCGAACGTCACACCTGCACCTGGAAGGGCGAGCCGGTCACGCTCACCGTCACCGAATTCCTCATCCTGCAAGCGCTCGCGGCCAGGCCCGGCGTGGTCAAGAGCCGCAATGCACTCATGGA
>CAZSAW010000143.1:0-6901 GCA_964604745.1 uncultured Hyphomicrobiales bacterium | reverse complement strand
TTGCATCCGCGCTACGAGGCGACGTCGCGGGATCGCGTTCTCGCCGGGCTGACGCCGCAGGTTCTCGATCTTGCCCGTCAGGCCAAAGGCTATGACTTGAATTTTACGATCGATGCCGAGGAAGCCGACCGGCTTGAATTGTCGCTCGACGTGATCGGCGCGGTCCTGCCCGATCCGTCGCTTGCAGGCTGGGACGGATTTGGTCTTGCGGTGCAGGCGTATCAGAAGCGCGCGCCGGCCGTGATCGACTGGCTGGTCGATGCGTCCGAGGGGCTCGATCGCCGGCTGATGGTCCGACTTGTAAAAGGCGCCTACTGGGACACGGAGGTGAAGCGCACGCAGGAGCGCGGGCTCGCCGATTATCCGGTCTTCACGCGCAAGGCGATGACGGACCTCTGCTACATGGATTGCGCGCGAAAGCTTCTTGCCGCGCGGCCGCGCCTGTTTCCGCAATTCGCCACTCACAACGCGTTGACGGTCGCGAGTGTCGTCGCCGAAGCCGGTAACTTGTCCACGCTCGAATTCCAGCGCCTGCACGGCATGGGGCAGGCGCTTTACGAAGCGCTCGCCGAGATGGTTCCCGGCGCGGCCTGCCGCGTCTATGCGCCGGTCGGCGGGCATCGCGATCTTCTCGCCTATCTGGTGCGCCGGCTTCTTGAGAATGGGGCCAACACATCGTTCGTGTCGGTGTCGGCCGATCCTGGCGTGCCGGTCGAATCCATTCTGCAGCGGCCCAGTGCAATCATCGGCGACGCGCGCAAGGCGCGGCATCCACGCATTCCCTTGCCGCGCGATCTTTATGCACCGCAGCGGCGGAACTCCGATGGCATCGAATTCGGCGACCGCGCCCAGCTCGACGCATTGCTCGCGGAAATCAGCGCGGCGGTCGCGCCCGCGCCCGCGGCCGCACCGATCATCGACGGCGTCGTTCAGGCGGGAGCGCGGCGCCCTGTGCTGTCGCCTATCGACGGTGAGCCTGTCGGTGAGGTCATGGAGGCCGATCCCTCCCTTGCGGCCATGGCCATGGGGGCGGCGGAATCCGGCTTCCGCGATTGGACCGCCGCATCTATCGATACGAGGGCCGCGTGCCTCGATCGCGCGGCTGACTTGCTCGCTGCTCATCGCGGCCGGCTGCTCCGACTGTTGCAGGTCGAAGGCGGCAAGACCCTTGACGATGCGTTGGCGGAACTTCGCGAGGCAATCGACTATTGCCGCTATTACGCGGCGCAGGCCTCGGGCTTGGTACCGCGACTTCTCCCTGGGCCGACTGGGGAAAGCGACGAATTGCGCTATCGCGGCCGCGGAATCTTCGTCTGCATCAGTCCATGGAATTTTCCGCTTGCCATTTTCCTTGGTCAGATCACCGCCGCGCTGGTGAGCGGCAACGCGGTGGTGGCGAAACCTGCCGAACAGACCCCACTGATTGCTGCCGAAGCGGTGCGATTGCTGCACAAGGCGGGGATTCCTCCGCAGGCGCTTCAGCTCGTCCTCGGTGATGGAGCGGTCGGCGCCGCACTCGTGGCGGATGCGCGTGTTGCCGGCGTCGCCTTCACTGGTTCGACCGAAGTCGGGCAAGCGATCAATCGCGCGCTGGCCGGAAAGACCGGGCCCATCGTGCCGCTCATCGCCGAGACGGGCGGCATCAATGCCATGATTGCCGATGCGACCGCCTTGCCCGAGCAGATCACCGACGATGTCATCACCTCGAGCTTCCGTTCGGCGGGGCAGCGCTGCTCGGCGCTGCGGCTGCTCTGCCTGCAGGACGACATCGCCGATCGTCTGATCGAGATGATTTCCGGCGCCGCCGCGGTACTCAAGGTCGGCGATCCGCGCGATCCCGCGACGCATGTCGGCCCGGTGATTGACCAGGATGCAAAAGCCCGTCTCGATCGCTGGATTGCCAACACGCAGCAGCAGGGGCGCGTGCGCTTCCGCTGGGATCAGACGCAAGAATTGCCGGCGCGAGGGCTCTATGTGCCGCCAACGATCATCGAACTCGATCGGGCCGGTGATTTGACCGAGGAAGTCTTCGGCCCGGTGCTGCACGTCGTACGCTGGCGGCCGGACCATCTCGACCGCCTGCTCGATGCGGTGGCGGCGAACGGAACCGGCCTCACGCTCGGCGTCCATTCGCGCATCGACGCACGCGCGCGCCATATCGCCGCCCGTCTCAGCCACGGCAACGTCTATGTGAACCGCAGCATGATCGGTGCGGTGGTCGGCACGCAGCCTTTCGGCGGCAGCGGACTTTCCGGCACCGGACCGAAGGCAGGCGGCCCCAATTATCTGCACCGCTTCGCCATCGAGCAGACGGTGTCGGTCAATACTGCCGCGGCCGGCGGCAACGCGACGCTCCTGACGGAAGCGGATTGACTGACGAAGCCGCGCGAAAAGGGGACCGTCGCCTTGGCGGCGCCCTTTTTTGCGTGCCGATGGCCTTTGTTAACTAATCACAAGGCGTGCCGCGCTATTGTCGTAACTCATGACTGATTCGGTTGATCGTCTTTACGATGCTGTGCTCGGGCTGAAGCACGCCGATCCGTCGCGCTCGCGAACGGCGCGGCTGATGCGCGCGGGCCGCTCGAAGATGGCAAAGAAGCTCGCCGAAGAAGCCATCGAAGTCGTCATCGACGCTATGAACGGCGACCGCGAGGCGGTCGTCCGCGAGAGCGCCGACCTCATCTACAATCTCGTCGTGCTCTGGGCTTCGGCAGGTGTCCGGCCACAGGACGTCTGGAGCGAAATGAAGCGGCGCGAGCGGCTCCTTGGTCTTGCCGAAAAGCTGCCCAAGGACATCCCAAGCAACGCATCCCGCCGCAAGGTGATCGCGCTCGAAGCGCGCCGGGCCAAGCGCCGCTAAAAAATAACCTGCGGCCGAACGTCTCATTGGACAAAGCCGCGCCCGGCGGCTAACCAGCCCCGCCATGCTACGCCGCCTGTACGACTGGTGCATTGCCGCCGCCGAGAAGCCCTATGCCTCCTGGCTGATGGGTTTTGTGTCCTTCGTGGAAAGCTCGTTCTTTCCCGTGCCGCCCGACGTCATGCTGATCCCGATGTCGCTCGCGCGGCCGGATCGCGCCTGGCACTACGCGATCCTGTGCACGTGGACGTCCGTGGCGGGTGGGCTCCTCGGCTACGCCATCGGGTCGCTGCTCTACGATTCCATCGGGCAATGGCTGATCGCGCTCTACGGCTATGGCGACAAGGTCGAAAGCTTTCGCCACGCCTATAACCAGTACGGCGCGTGGATCATCCTGCTCAAGGGATTGACCCCCATCCCGTATAAGATCGTCACGATTACCTCTGGCTTCGCCGGCTACAACCTTCTCCTCTTCACGCTCTTTTCGATCATCGCGCGCGGCATGCGGTTTTTTGCGATCGCGTTCCTGCTCAACCGTTATGGCGTGAGCGCGCGTGTGATGCTGGAGGAGCGGCTCGGACTGTGGGTCACGATCGGCGCCGCCGTGATCGTGATTGGCATTATTGCTGCGGTTTACCTGATCTGATTGAATGGCCCCGCGTGTTTTGCTGGCACGCAGACGGGGCGCCGGGTCGGACGTTCGGTCGCCATACCGCAAGGCAAAAATGATTGCGATGATCAGGCCCTTCAGCAGATGGGAGCGCGCGCCATTGCGCCACACGCTGGCGTGCGGTATCGCGACCATCATTCTGCTCGCGGCATTCGCGTCATGGGCGCAGCAACCGTCGCCAAATGCCGATCCGTCGGCAACTCCGCCAGAGCCGCCGACGCAGAATCAGGAAACCGCGCTGCCGCCCGAGAAGCGCGGCTTCTTCAACGCGCTCGGGCGCTGGATCGACAAATCGGCGACGGGCATCAAGGACACCTTCGGCGACATCGGCAAGAAAACGACTGGCACCGCCAAGGACGCGGTCGACACCATCGTGAAACTTCCGGTGTCGGGAATGGTCGACGGACGCGAGCGGTGCGCAGTCGCAGCCAACGGTTCGCCGGATTGCCGGAGTGCCGCGGAAACGCTGTGCAAGAGTAAAGGCTATTCGACCGGCAGCAGCGTCGATGTTCAGTCGGCGCAAAAATGTCCGATGCGAACCTGGCTGTCGGGCCGGGCACCGGCACAGGGCGAATGCACGGTCGAGACCTTCGTCACGCGATCCATGTGCCAGTGATCGCAACCGCGACTTATCTCTTCGATCGATCTTGCTGGGAGTGCCGACGTGAATTTGTTTGCCAAATTACTGGAGCGTGAGGCTGCGCAGCGTCCGGTGCGGATCGGACTGATCGGCGCGGGAAAATTCGGCAGCATGTTTCTGTCGCAGGTACGCCTGACGCGCGGTATGCATCTCGTCGGCCTTGCCGATCTCGACGTCGAGCGCGCCAAACGTCAATTGAAGACGACGGGCTGGGACGAACAGGCTTTTTCCACCACCTCGCTCGGCGATGCCTTCAAGAATGGCCGCACGCATGTGACGGCGGACGCGAATGCGCTGATCGAATTTCCCGACATTGAAGTCGTGATCGAAGCGACCGGCGATCCCAAGGTCGGCATTCGCTTTGCTCTCGCCGCGATCGCGCATGGCAAGCACATCGTCATGGTCAATGTCGAGGCGGATGCGCTGGCTGGTCCGCTGCTGGCGCGCAAAGCCCGCGAGGCCGGCGTCGTCTATAGTCTCGCCTGGGGCGATCAGCCCGCGCTGATCTGCGAGCATGTCGACTGGGCGCGCGCCTGCGGCTTCAAGGTGATCTCGGCGGGAAAGGGCACGCGCTATCATCCGACCTATCACCGTTCGACGCCCGAGACCGTGTGGAACATCCTCGACAAATATCTGCAGATCAAGGATCGCAATTCGATCAACCCGAAGATGTTCAACTCCTTCATCGATGGCACCAAGTCCGGCATCGAGATGACCGCCGTCTGCAACGCAACCGGCCTCTTGCCGCAATCGGACGGCTTGTCCTTTCCGCCATCGAGCCGGTTCGAACTGGCTGATGTCTGCAAGCCGAAGAGCGAAGGCGGCACGCTGGAAAAGGCGGGCGTTACCGAGGTCATTTCGTCGGTCGATCGCGAGGAGCGTGACGTTCCGCATCACTTGGCGATGGGCACATTCGTCGTGTTCGAAGGCGAAAGCGACTATGCGCGACGATGCTTCCGCGAATATCACCTGCTGCCCGACAAG
Organism: uncultured Hyphomicrobiales bacterium; assembly: GCA_964604745.1. GTDB lineage: Bacteria > Pseudomonadota > Alphaproteobacteria > Rhizobiales > Xanthobacteraceae > Pseudorhodoplanes. The sequence goes on along the minus strand of CAZSAW010000143.1, from coordinate 1,747 downwards.
AGCGGGCGCTTCGCCGCACTTTATCGCCCCGTGCACATGATTGGCCTGGAACTCGGCATTTCGGTCGCCTCCGCCGCGTTACGCAACGAGCCGACCGGTGCGCCGACCAGGTTTCGCTCCGACGTAGTCGCGACCGCCAAGCGCGATCTGAGAAAGGGAGAGATGCTTGACGGCGAGGGTGGCTTCTGCGTCTGGGGAAAACAGACGCCGGCCGATGTCTCACTCGATGCCGGCTATTTGCCGCTCGGTCTCGCCCACAATGTCAAGCTCAAGCGCGACATCGCCGAAGGCGAGCGCGTGAAATGGGCCGACGTCGAATACGACTCCCAAGACTCCGCTGTGAAGGTACGGCGCGAGATGGAAACGGCATTCGGACGGCGCAATGTCGCCTCCGACGCCGTCAGCTGATCGGGCGGAAGAATCATTCCAGCTCGATCGTTCCTTCGATCTGACAGGACAGACCGACGCCGCCGAGCGTCAGCGTCACGCTTGCCGGCAGGCGCTCGTTGCCCTTCAGCTTTCCCGATTCGAGGGCCGCGCGGACGGCCTTCTCGATTTCGCGCTGCGAGGTGACGCCCACGGTCTTGAGGAACTTGCGGATCGTCATATTGAACGCGTCTTCGTTCATCGGGCGGTCTCCTCTCGTTCGGTGGGACGTCGCTCCTGATCATACGCCTCCCCGGCGACAAAGAGGATGGAGCATTCCGCGTGCTGCAGAATCGTCATCGCCACTTCGCCGAAATACAGGGTCTCGCCCGGCCGCCGATTGACCCCCATGACGATGAGGTCGTGCCCGCCGCGCGCGACCTCGCGCATGATTGCGTCGGCGGGTGTCTCGTCGCTGCGTGCGGTGGTGCGGATGGGCGTGCCGAAATTCTCCGCCATCGCCGCCAGATTCTTCAGGATTTCGTTTTCCGAGCGCCGAATGGCGATGGCGCGGCGCCAGCGGCGCCGGCCGTTGCGGCGCGGGCGGACATAGAGTCCCGTCACCGGAACATTGGCGACGCGGGCCAGCGTGAGCGCGACCTCGGCCGCTCGCCGGGAGACGCTTGTCCCAGTGACCGGAAGGAGGATGCGCATGCGCGCGTTCGGAGTTTTGAGATGTCTGCCGTAGCCGGCGGCGATGGCGAGCGGACCCTCGAAACCGTTGGCGATGCGAGAGACGGTGCCGTGGAAGCCTCCGGAAGCCGCCACGGTTTCGCGCAGGCCCACAAACACGAGGTCGTAGCCCTTCTTCGCTTCCTCCGCGACAGCGATCTCGGGCGGATGCTCCTGCACCTTGACGGTTACGTCGATATTGGCGCGCGTATCGTCGCCGTTCTCGTCGGCGTCGATCGGTTTGGCCCGCTTGGCTGTTTCTTCGATCACGGCCTTGATCGGTTCGGCCTTTTCCCGGCTGGCGGCCTTGTCCACCTTTCGCTCCGGATCCTTTGAGTCCGCTTCTGCCGTCTTGGCCTTTTTTCCATTCTTTTTTGATGTCGTCTGCTCGTCTTCGGCTCCCGCCTTCGTTGCCGGCTGGGTGAGGTCGGGTCGATCGATGTGCAGGAGCGTCACCGGCATAGACCGCGAAGCAGCGAGCAAAGCTGCGAGCCGCGAGGTGAACGTGCCGTTGGGGCTGTCGTCGGTGACGACCAGCAGCCGTTCGAGATTGGTTACAAAGCCGCGCTCGGCGAAAGCCTCACGTTCGAGCCGCTCTTCTTCTTCCTTGCGCAAAGGCACCCGGCGCAGCGCCCAGCGCAAGGTCGGT
>CAZSAW010000142.1:0-2723 GCA_964604745.1 uncultured Hyphomicrobiales bacterium | reverse complement strand
AGCCTCATCGCGCTCGAGCGAGGCATCGGGAACCGCTTCGACCTTGCTGCGCAGGGCGAGAACCTTCGGATCGGTCACCATCGCATCGGTGACCTCCGCGATCCCTGCCCGCCCGGTCAGAAGCGAGACGGCAACCCAGTGATAGATGCTCACCAGCGCCTCGGGCATATCTTTCGGCGCTCGAGCCCCCGTCAGACTCGCGGCAAGCGGGTGAACGATGAGCCTTACCGACTGGATCGCATCCGGCGAGATTGAATGATCGCCTTTCACCTCGAGGCAGGCGTCGATTGCAGGGTGGATGAAAATGCCCGCGGGATAGGGCTTGTTGAGATTTTGCTCGACTTCGTAGGTGGCGCCGAGGTCGCGGGTCAGCGCATCGCGATCGGTCTTCTGCCCAAAGACGTCGAAAAATCCGTTCTTGCCCTCGAATATCCGCTCCGAGCAGGTGAAGCCGCGGCGCGCCATATGGGCCGCAAGAACGCCGGCACGGCCCGCGTGGCCGGGAACGAAGCCGAGGCACATGCTGCCGTGTGCCTGGCGGAATCCCGCGCCTTGAAGCGCACCTAGCCCGAGCGCGCGTGTCATGCCCGCCTCGTCCAGTCCCATGACCTTGCCAAGGGCCGCCGCCGCCCCCGCCGCGCCGGTGACGCCGGTCAGATACCAGCCGATGTTGCATTCGGCCGGCGGCTTCGAGAGCGCATTGCTCAGCCTGCATTCCACCTCGATACCGAGCACCAAAGCGGTAAGAAGATCCTGTCCACGCACCGGATGATGATCGGCATACGCAAGAAGCGCCGCGGCGACCGGCCCCGTCGGGTGAGTGACCGTGTGAATGTGGGTATCGTCGAAGGCCAGGATGCTGCTGGTCGTCGCATTGATCAGCGCGGCGTGCTGCATGTCGGCCTTCCGTCCACGACCGATAACCATCGTGTCCTGGAGTCCGCCCATGTCGGCTTGCGCTTCAAGCAAGGCATCGACTGCGGGGTGATTGGCCGCGCCGAACGAGCAGCCGATCCAGTTGAGAAAGGCCCGGCGTCCATGCGCCCTGGCGCTGGCAGAGATCGAGTCGGCGTCCGATTCGCACAGGAATTTCGCGAGCACGCTTGCTGAACTGGTCATGAGGCTTCCACGGATACGTTGATATTCGAAAACGGCCGACGAGCGACACCGGTTCGCTTACACGGTCTTTGCTCCCGGTGGAACTGCGCCCGGCGCGTATCACCGACAATGAAAGAAATCGCCACGGCTCGTTTCGGTTAGCGCTTAGCGGCTGACAGCTCCGCCTGAATCACGTCGCTTGATCTCTTTGGTGGTGGGCTGCGTGTGGCCGCCCTCCATCACCATGACCCTGTTCCTGTTGGAATCGCCGCAGACGAAGATGTGAACGATCTCCGGGCCCGCAAGAAAACGGACCATGTCATCCGGCGCGCCCGCAAACTCTTCAGGCAGGAGTCCCGCCTTGACCTTCGCGCGTACGCTCATCCCCCCGGGATAGGTGTGATTGGTCGCCCACTCGTAATTGCGAAGCGGCATGCGCGCATTTTCGTACAGGTATTCGGCGACGTCCTTTTTCGAATATCCAGCTTCGGCGAGCGACTTCGCCACAGGTGGCGACATGAGGACCGTAATCATGGCGTGCTCAGACAACGGCCCGCGCGTCGCGAGATCCCACACGCGCACGCGCTTGGAGACTTCCTTGACCAAAACCTCGAGCGCGACCTCCGCCCCGCTCCTGTTCTCAGGTCCGTTGGCGACTTCCGGAGGCGAGCCCCAGTTTGTCGTCACCCCCATTGTTACGGTGCTCGCGGCTTTGCTGAATCCTTGGCTCACATGGAAGGGCTCCCAAGGACTCTGCTTTTCGTCTTCCGCCAGGGCGAAGGCCAGCGGATAACCAAACGTTCCCATGTACGACTTGCCCGGCCGAAATCCGGCAATGTTGCGGATCACCAGGCCTACGGCACGGCCGATCGCCGGATTCGGGCCGCGCGAAATAAGCTGTCCGCCACAGGTAATTCCCAACTCGTCCACGATCGGCCCGTTGACAACCACGTAAGGGAAATGGCCGGACGAGCTTCCGATATTCGCGAGGTTGTACTTTTCGTCGGCGAGCGCTTCCACGGCGGCGAGGATCACCGGCATATGCTCGGGCCTACAGCCTGCCATCACGGCGTTCGCGGCGACATTCCATGGCGTTGCAATCAGGTTCGCGGACGGCAGCACACCGATTTTCTTGTCGGCCGGATAGGCCGAATAGGTCATGAATTTCTCGATGCGGTCCGGCGTCGGCGGAATGATGGGAAGGCCGTCGGTCCAGTCTTTGTCGAAGAAATGGGCATTGATTTCATCGAGCGTACCCGAAAACACGATCCTTCGAGGATCCCAGGCCGCATTCGCTGCGGCTGAATCATCCGCCCCGGACCCGGACGTCGTAAGGCCGGCGACGATCTGATCGACCACGACCTTCGCGATATTTTTCTCAATGACATCAAGGCTGTGGATGCCGAGCGACCCCGGATACTCGGCCACGCGCATTCCATCCACGCCGCCGGCCTTGCCAATGATGCCGGCCAGCGCCGAGAACCCCGTCGCCGTTACGACAACGGTCGGAATGCCGAGTAGCTCGATTTGAACCGCCGGCCGCGCCGCAGCCGGACAGCAAGTCCCTCAGGCGCCGTTGCCTGAGATTACCGCGTCGCAGCCTTTTTCCTTGGCCATGTTGGCCA